>NZ_CP196893.1:994820-1326427 GCF_051933805.1 Thermogladius sp. 4427co
AAGCCAGAACACTAGCGATAAGAATGCTATTAAAGCTTTCACCAACCTCAAGAACGAGCTGGGAGAGCTAACGCCAGAGAAAATATTGGCGGCTAACATAGAGAAACTATCTGAATTGATTAAACCTGCTGGACTACACCTACAGAGAGCTAGGAATATGGTTGAGATCGCTAGGCGGGTAATAGAGTATGGTGGGATCAGGGTTTTCGAAGAAAAGATAAAAAACATAATGAATCTGGAAGAATCTAGGAACTTCTTGAAGAACCTTCCCGGGGTTGGGGATAAAACCGCCGACGTAATACTCCTCATGTACTTCAATAGACCAACGTTCCCTGTAGACACTCATATCAGGAGGATAACCCAGAGGCTAGGACTCGTAGGCAGAGGCGATTATAAGAGTATTTCAAGGTACTGGGCATCCTGCCTTCCTCCAGAGCTTTATCTAAAGGCGCACCTCCTGCTCATAATACACGGTAGGAGAGTGTGTAGAGCGAGGAAACCCTTATGCGACTCCTGCCCTATAAGCAAGTACTGTGCTTACTACAATAGGAATCGTGGGAGGGATAACTAGTATTGTCCCGTGGGAAAATTCTGAGGAAACTAGCATCAGAGGTCTTAGGAGAAGAGGTTGCGAAGAGACTATGGGGTAGGATAGAGTTTATCGGAGATATAGCACTGATACGTATACCCCCGGGAGTAGAGTATACGGAGCTGATACCATTAGCAGAAAGAATACTCAGGGAATTCAAATACGTGAAGAGCGTCTGGGGTGGCTATCCTGGCGTTAGAGGAGAGTACAGGCTGAGAGAATATGTTCACCTAGCAGGAGAAAAAAGGAGTGAAACACTGTACAAGGAGCATGGATGCCTATTTAAAATCGATATAACAAAAGTATATGTCTCGCCTGTCCTAGGATTCGAGCACCGCAGGATAGCAGAACTGGTTAGACCAGGCGAGACTGTTATAAACATGTATGCTGGAGCAGGCTTTTTCAGTATCATAATCGCGAAGCTCGCTAAACCCGCTAGGGTTTACAGTATTGATATAAACCCTGACGCGTACAGATACATGGTTGAGAACATTAGATTAAACAAGGTAGGGCACATAGTAGAACCGATATTAGGGGATGCTGCTAAAGTCGTTGAAGAGAGATTATACAATATAGCCGACAGGGTTTTAATGCCGTATCCCGACATAGCACTGCAACACCTACCTTACGCAGTTAAAGCATTGAAGGATGGGAGAGGCGTGATACATATCTACCTCCATGTAAAAGCGTTGAAGGGAGAAGACTATTTTGCTAAGGCCGTCAGGATGGTTGAAGAGAGATTTAAGGAGATCGGTATTGGAAAAATAAAAGTATTGAATAAGAGAGTAGTGAGAATGGTTGCTCCACGCGTTTACCAGATCGTTCTAGACACGGAGATAGCCTGATTCCTTAGCTTTCACCGACTTCTACTAATTGTTTTCACTTGATTCATTTATTCTCGCTCCTAGATTCTTTCTTTTTCTCCTTTCCCTTTTCTCCTTTCTCCTTTTCTTCGGCTTTTTCTTCAACCTCTATTACTTTAACCCCAGTGTTTAGCAATCTCCTCATTACCAAATCTAGAAATCTAATATGGCTGCCTTTCTGCCCGACGAAAGCAGGGTATGCTTCAGAATTAACTTTAACTAGTAGGTCCGGCCCTGCGAAATCAGCATCTACAATATGCTTATGTATCCAGCCTATGGGGTGTAGTGCTCTAATCAACGGTTTGAAATCAAGGGTTAGCTCGACAGCCCTGAGTCTTAAACCTGTATCGTTTTCTAATCCTGTAATCCTCTCTCCTCCTTTACCTATGACCCTTCCCGCGTGGCCTTCTTTTACTATTATCAGAGCATCTGGCATTGTCTCGGTTTTAAGACCTACAATCTTCTTTTCGTCTATGAATTCTACAACTGTTACTATCTCGGCGTCGGGGGCTCTTATTCTAGCGGCATCGATAACCATTTTCTCGCTCTCCTTCAGCTTCCTCGTTCTAAGCTTTGTTTCGAGTAGGAGTCTGACGCCTTTCCTAGCGCCTGGTCTTACAATGTCTTTGAGACCTAGGTCCACCACTCTAGCAGACTCCTCGCCGAGTAATAGCTCTCTCAGTAATGATGCCCCATCTCTACTACCGAGCTCCCTCTGGAAAACCGGGTCGCCTGCTATTATTAGACGGCTGTTCCTTCCAATCCTCGTCAATATCTCTATAGCACTCTCAACCGGTACGCTATGAGCATCATCTAGGAATATTATCGCGTCGTCGAAAGTCCTACCACGTAGGTAGTGTGTGTCTGCTACTATAATTTTTCCTGCGTCAACCAATTCTCTGATTTTATTTATATCGATATAGTCAGAAAGTATGTCATTAACATAATTCAGTACAATTTTATAGTACATATCGCCGAGTTCGGCTGCTGAAACCTCTTTACCGCTTGTAACATCTATGATAGGTCTCGAAATAACAAATCTCTTGTATTCTCCAGTTATAATCGCATCAACACCGTAGAGTAGGCTGAACAAGCTTTTCCCAGAGCCTGTGGGGCCGAATAACCCTACGATATCGTATTTTTTATTCGTTAACGCTATTAGCATTTCCTCCTGTCCCGGTGTTTGGGGTTTCAACTGCTTTATCAAGTCGCCCATGGTAGCCACCGTTAGCCAGCTATATATTTAGCACAGGCTGGTTTTTTAGCTATTTGAAACTAGGATTATAACTTTTCGAGAATAGCCGACAATAAGTCCTCCCTAGGTTTTATCGTTGGATGATTCTTTACGATCCCCATTATCTTCTTTAACGCTGTTTTAAAGACGGTAAAGTCTACCTTACTTATTCTGATCATTTCAACCAGTTTGTCTAGATCGATACTATCGATCCACGAGACTAGTAGCGTGTAGCCCATAGCTGGATACGGGTACTCGGCTTGCTGCATGAGCCTTGCAATCAAGCCTTCCAGAGTAGGTATCCTAACCTTGTATCTACTAATCCTCTCTTCTACCGCTTCATTTATTACCAATTCGTCAAGTCGAGACCTCGCTCTCTCGACTACTAGTAGAGGAGCTGTAAGCATATTTACAGCAACAATACCGTCTCTTCTCAGACCCTCTAGGATCCTAGACGGTGAAACATCTGTGACCGCAATATTAGCAATAGCTATAGAGACCAGGTCTTCCCTCCCTGATTCTACTAATATCCTGACCTCTTCGAATGGTTTGACTAAACCGTATAGAGCGGTTGCTATATCGTTTAACACAACGTATTTTACATTTTTCGGGAGGAGATATGAGTCTAATTCCTCAACTATTTCGAATGTTTTCTCTAGTATCAGGCTTTTCATTCTTGCTCAGCTATAAAGCGGGTGCTAGCAAGAAGACTATTCTGCCAGTGCCGAGTGAGAATTCTAGTTTCAACGGAGAGTCACTGCTGAACGTAACGGTTATGGCTTCGGATATCTTGCTCAAGCCTATGACGGAGGAGATATACGACACCTGGTAGCTTGATTTACTTTTTTCTTTCACAGAAAGAGATAGTAATGCTGGCGATCCCACTGCATACTTTGTTTCCGCAAAACCGGTACCTCTGCCTCTCACATATAATGCTTCTTCCGTGGCTTCGAATTCTATTTTCTCGCTCACCTGCTCTACATCTTTTACGGCATCTTTAAAGCTACCTGCTATAAGCCTTGCTTCTACATTAAATTCTAGGTTAGCAGATGGTATCTCGGGTGGGTTAACATCCAGGTTCCTGAATTTATAATATCTTTTCATAACCGGGGATAGGAGTGTTATAGTTACAGCGTCTCCTCCGCCCTCTATAACTAATCTATCTCCTTTCTTAGCCTTCTTCAAAATCTTGCTAAGGTTGGAGAGAGAAATCCCGATGTTGGTAGGGGTTTCAACATTGTATTCGGCGAACGATTCAGGAGGCATCTCGATATCGATCAAGGCTATACTGCTTACATCCATAGCGGTTATCTTCAGTTTTTCGCTCGTGAATTGAAGGGATACTTCATCGACAAGCTTGCTCAGCGAGTCAACTATCTCTTTAAAATACCTCGCTTCGGGATAAACTACTTTAATCAAATCCTCCACCTATATTAGTTAGATAAGTATGGTTCCAGTTATAAGTTAAATGGTAATACAAATGGAAGACCCTGCGAAGAAATACTTCACGCCTAAAGCTACAGACAGAGATAGGGCTGTTTTCGAAGCCGGACTAGCACTCGGCATGGTAGTACACCAGTTCACGGGCATCCCTATCAAATCAAATAGCGATGTAGAAATTATAGAGAAAGCTATTGAGAAAGCCATCTTATCCCAGCCGTACAGGGTTAATGCAGTCGCCAGGATTTCCAAGAGGTTTAACCATTCCCCTTCGAACCCATATGATTATAGCACTTTGAAGACGAGCGATCTAGATGTTACAGTTGAAGTTAAATACGGTAGGGTCCGGGTTAGAGCCCGTCTAAGATACATTAAGGAGTTGAATTTTAATCTAGGGTATATCGAGGATATTGAGGAGGAATAATGTGAAGAGTATAGCATGGGCGATCACCGGTTCGGGGGTTTACCTATCGGAGTCGATAGGAGTTATCCGCGAGCTAAAGGAGAAGGGTTTCTCTGTAACCATATATGTTTCTAAAGCCGGTGAGGAAGTCCTTAGAATATATGGGTTTCTGGAAGCATTAAGGGAGTTAGGATTTGGACCTTACCCTAATGAGGTTGTTTTCGAGAGAGATGAGGGTTTCAGCTACCCTAGGGCCGGGAGGGTTTACAAAGGTATTTACACGGCCGTAGTAGTTTCGCCGGCTTCATTGAATACCGTAGGTAAAATAGTCGCTGGCATAGCGGACTCTCTTGTAACTAATCTCGTGAGCCACGCTATTAAGGCTAGGGTCCCAGTTTATATTGTTCCATCGGACTTGAAGAAGACAGTGTCTAAAATACCTCTTTTAATAGATAGGGATAAATGCTATAACTGTGACAAATGCATAGCAGCTACTGCGTGCCCGAAAGGGGCTTTGGTGGAAGATGAGTATTTCAAAGTCAGAGTCAACCTGTTGAGATGTGATTTATGCGGTGTGTGTACCTCAGCCTGCCCTTTCAATGCTATTAGACTAAATGTTCCAATAGAAGTATCACCCCACCCCTACTATGTTTCTCTCATCAAGAGCCTGGAGAAAATAGGTGGTATTAAGGTACTCGAACACCCGGTCGAGGTGTTAGATCTCCTGAGAGGTGTTTGATATTGAAGATCCTATTTGTTACAGGTAGGCTTGCCGAAAACACTCTAAGGAACATACTCTCCCAGATAGAAGGGGTTGGGTACGATATTCTAGTAGCGGATATCGATATCGCCGCTTTCATAACAGTCGATCACCTGAGGTCGTTGCTGGAGAGGCATTACGGTTTATTGAAGGAGTTCGAGCTAGTAGTTGTTCCAGGCTTTGTGAGAGGCGACCTATCCCAACTATCCAGGGAACTAGGTGTTAAAATCGTTAAAGGACCCCGTTACGCACAGGATATCCCCCTTTTTATAAAGGCCTTAAAAGACGGCTTCGAATTCTCCCCGCAGCAACCTGCCGACGAACTACTAGGGGTTTATAAAGCAAGTATCGAGAAAGAGCTAGAATCTAAAATAAAAAGTCTAGCGTGGGAGACTAGCCAGTTTATAATCGGTAGCGAAGGATCTAGTAGGCCGGTATCGCGTTTCAAGCCACTTATAGTAGCTGAGATCACGCATGGGACAGAGATGGATTTCGAACATTTGCTTTCAACTGCTAGAAGATTTGTTGAAGAAGGAGCTGATATTATATCGATAGGGGGTAGTATAGATTCGCCGAGGCCTAGAGCAATACGTGAATACGTGCCTAGATTGAAAAGTCTCCTGAATACTCCTATAGCAATCGACGTACCTGACGTTAGTGAGGTAAAGGCTGCTATTGAGGCTGGAGCCGATATGATATTCGCTTCTTCGAAGCAAGTCCTTGAAGAGCTGATTGATCTAAAAGCCTATGATAAGCCTATAGTCATATCCCGGAGCGTACTACCCCGGGAGAAGGCTTCCATAAATGAATTCGATACATTGATAGAGAGTCTTCTATCGAAGGGTTTCAGGAGAATAATTGTAGACCCAGTTCTAAATCCGCCTATAACCGGCTTATTCGAAAGCCTCCTACTATACTGGGAGTTTAAGCGTAGGAGGAGAAATATACCTGTCCTCATGGGTGTTGGGAATGTTACCGAGCTTATTGATGCTGATTGCCACGGTGTTAGCGCTATACTAGCTGCCATAGCTCTAGAGATCGGCGTAGAACTCCTCCTAGAGACGGAAGCGAGCGATAAGAAGAGGGGTTGTATAAGCGATTTAGCCAAGGCTGTGAGACTAGCTTCTATGGCTTATTACGAGAAAAAGCCTCCTAAAGACTACCCTACTACAAACCTCTTATACGTTAAAAACAAGAGGAGCAGGGAGCCTAAAGTGGTATTGCCGGAGAGAGCAGTATATGTTGGGAGAGTCGAACCCCAGAGACTAGACCCCATGGGCTATTTCAGGGTTTTAGTCGATAGGGTGGGAGGGTATATTGTTTTAGAACACTACCGATACAACAGTAAAGAACCCGACGAGGTACTCTACGGTAGAGACCCTGTATCGCTAGGCCGAGAGGCTGTAGCCAGGGGTCTATTATCGTTACTGGATCATGCAGTATACCTCGGCGTGGAATTAGGGAAGGCAGGGATCGCATTGAAGCTCGGGAGAGACTATATTCAAGACCAGGACTTATTCTAATTCTGAGTAAAGCGTAAATACAAGGCACTACTTCATATAAGTGGGTGGTCTCGGTGGAGACATGGTTCTTTTATGCTTTACTAGATGCTTTAATGGCTGCTCTAGCAACAATCTTCGCTAAAATAGGCCTGACAGGAGTCGACTCGATTACTGCTACAGCTCTAAGGTCTGTTGTAATGATGCTATTCTCTATTTTCTTCATGCTAGCAGTCAGAGGGACCGGATACATTCAAACCATATCTCTTAGAGACGTGTTTTTTATCATTATAAGCGGGGTCGCCGGAGCACTATCATGGATCCTCTACTTCCTAGCCCTCCAGAAGGGTCCTACAACACCTGTTGTAGTAGTGGACAAGGCTAGCTTGTTATTTGTGGCTGTATTATCCATCCTCATACTCGGGGAGAGTCTGACGGTTAAAAAAGCAGTCTCGCTAGTGTTGATGTTTACAGCTATACTACTGCTTAGTATCTAGAACTAATCTTCTCTTTCTTCGTACTCTCTTGTTATCACAGGACACCATTTCTCAGGATGCTCTACGCCGTCAGGGCATCCTTTCCCGTGTCTAATAGGCTTTTCTATTCTGCTTAAGAGGACGATCCTGCTTGGAATACTCTCGCTTAAAAGCATGTAGCCTGTTAACTCGCTAAGCTTCTTTGCGATAGCTCTTATCTCCTCGTGTTCAGGCATATTGGCAAGCGTAAGCCTCCCCCTGCTACCGCCGAGGTACATATATGCTTTTACCTCGACATATGTTGGATTACCCTTCTCAATCATCTTTGCGAAATTCTTTAGAGCTTCTTCGTGATCGTTAAAGCCTTTGACGATAGTAATCCTGAATACTGTCGGCGAATTAAAGCTCCTAACCAACTCGAGGGTCTCCTGGAATAGCTCCCAGGCTCTAGGTACGAGGGGTCTATTGAACTCTTCGTAGGACTTCTTATCCCATGCCTCGATACTGATATATAACTGGCTGGGTTCTTCCTCTAAATTCCCTAATACGTCGGGTCTAGTACCGTGTGTTACTAGGAATGTTGTAATACCCCTCTTATGGTACTCTTTAATAAGCTCGCCGAGCCTCGGGTATAGTAGAGGCTCTCCTGTAAGGCTTATTGCTGCATGCTTCGGATTCAGTGCTTCTTCAACCCGTTTCTGGTCGGCTTTAGGATTCCCTTTGAAACCAGCCATTATCTCCCTGTGGACTTTAATACTTTCCTCTACAAGGATCTCTGGATCGTCTACTACAGGAACCCTCGTCTCGTCCCAGTGTAATCCTATATCCTCCGGCTGTATCCTCCAGCAGTGGAGGCACCTGTTCCAGCACCATGCTGCTACAGGCGACATCTGGATACATCTATGGCTTTCTATACCGTACCATAAGCATTTGTAGCAGAACCTGTTTCTTAAAACAGCCTCCTTACTCCAGTGGCATCTTTTTACAACGCCGATCGTCCCTATGAAGTGATAGCCTTGTTTAACCATTCTCTCGTAGATCGCTCTATAAGCAGGGTTACTATTCCAGAACTCCTCCCTCCTCCTTCTAACCTCGCTCCAGTCAATAGATTTCAGCATTGTTAGACCCTCCTAACGTTTGATGTAGCAATAGCCTTATATTAACTTAACCATCTCTGCTTGTAGACGTTTTTATTATGCCAAAATACTAGATATCATAACAGGGTTTTGTGATGAGCGAACCCGTGTCCGAGCTATCCTGCCGTGAGGACGGTTGGCGTTGCTGAGGTGTTAGGCAATGGTTAAAACTGTAATAATGGCTGGCGGTGAAGGGGTTAGGCTTAGACCCCTAACTGTCACAAGACCTAAGCCGATGATCCCTGTCGCTAACATCCCTATGATAACCAGACTGATAGAACACGTAAAATCAACCACTGGGATACTAGATATTGGCGTAACCCTTTACTACCTACCTAATGTGATCATGTCACATTTAAGAGACGGTTCCGAACTCGGGGTTAGAATATACTACTCGATAGAAGAGAAACCGCTGGGTACAGCAGGAGGGGTTAAGAAGATGATCGACGACTATGCCTGGGACGATACGATTATCGTTGTCAGCGGTGACGTGCTAACAAATATTGACTTAGGCGAAGTACTCAAATTCCATTATGAGAACAATTCCGATTTCACAATAGTCGTAAGAAGGGAGAAGGATGTTACGCGTTTCGGTATCGTTGAGCTAGATAGTAGACTAAGGGTTACGAGATTTAAAGAAAAACCTTCTCCAAGCGAGGTCTTCAGCGACCTTATAAATACAGGCATATACGTTATCGAACCACACGTGTTCAAAGCCGTAGGTAGCAGGAAAAACATGGATTTCGCAAACGATTTAATACCGTTTCTAATCCAGAACAACTACCGGCTTTACGGTTTCGTAGCAGACAAATACTACTGGAGCGATATCGGCGATATCGAACAATATAGAGCTACCCACATTGATGTGTTATCTGGTAGTTTAAACCTACCAGGGGGTATAAGAGAAGAGCCTAAGGCTAAGGGTGTCTTCATAGGGAGGAACGCTTCCGTAAAAACAGATAGGATTATACCGCCTGTAATAATCGGTGAAGGGTCTAAGGTTATATCATCTGTCATAGGCCCGTATACAGTGATAGGTAGGAACGTTATTGTCGAAGAGGACAGTGTCATAGAGAATTCGATCGTATTTGACAATGTCTATATAGGCTCCTCTGTGAGAGTCGAAGGAGCGATTATTGGCGAAAAAGCTACAATAGGAGACCATACTGTTATAGGAGAAGGTGCTGTCATTGGAGACGAATCCAGGATTGGACGAGGGTCGCAGGTTAAACCCAGGGTTAAGATCTGGCCCTCGAAGATCATAGACCCATATACTACCGTCTCATCTGATGTCAAATGGGGTATTAGGTGGAGCAGGGTCTTATTCGAGCCATGGGGTCTATCAGGGGTATTCAATATTGATATCACACCAGAGCTATTAGTGAAGCTCGGCCTAACGATAGGCAGTATTCTCAGAGAGAGGAGTACGGTGCTTATCGGTCACGACCTAAGTATGACGAGTCTAGCTGCTGCTAGAGCGGTTGAAGCCGGTATATTAGCGTCAGGTGTAGACGTCAAATACCTGGGTGCTATACCCCTGCCGTTATTAACTTACAGTATTAAGAAGCTGAAGACGCCTCTAGGGGTATACGTTAATAGTGTCCAAGGAGACCACATGAGGCTTAGACTAAAGTTTTTCGAAGAGGATGGAAAGTTCTTAACAAAAAACATGTCTAGGAAGATTGAAGAGATATTCTTTAGAGAGCAGATTAGAAGGTCTGCTGACGTAGAACTAGGGCATTTGACGATAGAACCCGGGCTTGAAAAAGATTATGTAGAGGAATTGTTCAACTATCTTCCTATTGAAGCGAGTAGAATGAGGAATCTTAGGATACTAGTTGACTGTGCCGGTGGAGTAGTATCTAGGATAGTGCCTGAAGTATTCAGTAGGATGGATATTTCAGTCTACTATTCTAATTGTACGGATATGAAAGTACCCAGGCACTTAAGGAAGAATGTTTACGCGAATATATATACTTCTACTGCGAATATAATAAGAGACTCGGGGTTCGACCTAGGTTTTATATTCGACAATGACGGGGACAAGCTGGCATTAGCAACGAGGAGGAGTGGTGTAGTAAGTGGTGACCGGTTGGTAGCTTTAATGGCTGCCATAATGTTGAAGAAGCATCCTGGTGGCCGTATCCTACTGCCTTCAACAATGTCTCAAGGCCTGATTAAATTTGTTGAGGACTTAGGTGGAAAAGTTGAATTAGGGGGCACAGGGCTAATGGGTCTATCGGATCAACTAGACGATAAATACATTATGGCGGCAGACGAAAGAGGCAGTATTATATTCCCCTTCCTACACTTCGGCCCAGATGCTATCTTCACGGCTTTGAGTATTTTAGACTATGCTGTATCTAACGATATCGACGAAACTATTAGTTCAATACCAGAATTCTTCAAACTCAGGAAAGAATTATACTTGCCCTATGAAAAAAGAGCTTTGTTCGCGAGGAAACTAGTCGAAAATGTAGAATTAGAGATTGTAGAATTAGGCGACGGGTTTAAAATATTCTTTGCTGAAACAGGCTGGGCGTACCTAAGGTTTATGAGGTCAGAGCCCGTGGTGGAAATAGTGGTCGAATCATCTACCAAAGAAAGTGCCGAAGTGATTCTAAAAAACATGTTATACCTTGTTAACTCGATAATAGAAAAACTAGAATAGGTTGATAAGGTAAAATAGCAACTATTTTTTCTCAATTAGCAGCAGGTTTCTTGAGGCGATCGCGGCTAGCTGTTTAAGGTCTACATCGCTCTTATACCATATCCCGCCGCTAGCATTCTTCAATAGTTTCGCAGCCCTAGCAACATTCAAGCCCACGTTATAAGCGTCTCTAACAGCCTGCTCGTCTTCTAACGGGTTTACATTATGTGTGTAGGCTATAGCCCACGGCGGTATCAATACCCCCATGCTGTTCATCACGATCATTAGGTATGAAAGAGCCATCATAACACCGCTGTCTGCTCCAACTGCTATAAAGCCTGCTACTTTACCGTCTAAAAGGCTTTTGCCGATATGAAATATCATGTTTTCAAGGCTGGTTAAACGGTCTATGAAGTTCTTCAGCACACCGCTTGGAGCATACCAGTAGACGGGTGTTGCAATTATGAATCCTTCGGACTCAACAAGTTTCCCAGCTATACGGTTGAAATCATCACTATATGCTGGGCAAGGGAAGTAGCATTTCTTAACATCTTCACTAACACATCCTTTACAAGGCTCGATCCGATAATCGTAGAGCCTAACAATCTCAGGGACGCCGCCTCCATCTTCTACTCCTTTCGCAGCTATACTAGCTAATTTTGAAGTAGATCCGTTAGGCCTTGGGCTACCATTAATTATTATTATTTTAACCATACAATCACCTGGGAACCGATTTGCTAAAGAGCCTCCAATGTATGCCTGGTAACCAGGAGTTTTTTTTTTTTGTGTTCTAACTTATTGGGTACAGTGTTTTTAAATATTAACAATCCCGTTTTTAAATTCCCAATGTATAATCTAGAGCCTAAAGGGTTTAATCCAGGTGTTCCTGAAATTGCCACATAAAATAGTATTAGCGGTTCTGGCTTCTAGACTAGGCTATGATGTAGGAGTGAGGATTTCTAGGCATGTAGAGGATGTGTTAAGAGAAAAAGGTCTAAGAGTTGATTATATCGGCGTTGTAACCGATAAGAACCAGTTTATCGAGGCTCGAAATTGTAGGATTGGTGTTTTCATAGTTGCAACGGGCGGTACTGAAGAATTAATTGTTGAAGCAGGGAGAAGGTGCGATAATACGGTACTATTTTATTACGATGGATACAACAGTCTTCCAGCATCCCTCGAGGCAGCGGCGTTTCTCAGAGATATTAGCAGGCGTGTCGAATTGAGAAGATTCAGGGAAGTTCCAGAGATAATCGACTATGCTAGCAGAGTTTCTAGGGTTCTTGACGGTGTTGAGAGATTCAGGAGTTGTAGATATGGTGTTATCGGTGGCCCGAGTAGCTGGCTGGTTTATAGTAGGGTTAACGCTTCATATGTAAGAGAGAAGCTAGGGATAGAACTAGTAGATATTCCGATGGAAGAACTAATTGAGGAATTCAGTAAGGCGAGCCCCCATGAGGTGCTAGATTTTTCGTCTAGAGCTGTTAGCGTTGATGTTAGTGCCGAAGATTTAAATAAGGCATTGAAACTCCATAGTGCGCTGGAAAACTTGATTAGAAAGTATAATTTATGCGGCTTAACCGTAAGATGCTTCGATCTAATAACAACGATTAGAACAACAGCCTGCCTGTCTATGGCACTACTTAATACAAGACTAGTGCCTTCGGCGTGCGAAGGGGATGTCCCGCTACTTATTTCAATGGCACTAGGAGAATTTATCGCTCATCAGCCAGTTTTCATGGGGAACCCTGTTGTAGTAACAGAGAGACAGCTGCTGCTAGCGCACTGTACTTCACCTTTAGTATCTAGGTTCAGGTTAACGACACACTTCGAGTCCGGTATCGGCGTAGGCGTTAGCGTCGAATACCCAGAGGACTCTCCCGCGACAGTTTTCAGGGTCGACCCGAAGCTTCTAGTCCTAAGGATAGGCTTAGGCAGAGTAAGAAAATGGAATTGGAGGAGCGATATGTGTAGGACACAGGTTCTCCTAGAGCTAGAGGGCGCGTATAAAATCGTGGAGGAAAGTATTGGAAACCACTATGCCCTAGTACTCGGCGACTGGCTCGAAGATTTAAGGATAGCCGGAGAGCTCCTGGGTCTTAGAATAGACTATATAAACAAATACTAGAGAGCTACATCCACACAATGAGTATACAGGCTAGCACGCCTAGACCGGTTAGTATTTTAATAATACTGATAGACTGCCCGAAAACGAGGTAGGCTAGGACTCCTGCTCCAATAGGCTCTGACAATACTATGCTCGCAACCTTATGCGATCTATATTTGCCAATAAGGTAGTTCATCAAAGTATGACCCCCTATCATTGGAACAACTGCCATCGAAACTACTACCATCAGCGAGAATAGATTAACAGGCGTTTGTAACCCTCCTTTGGAAAGAGTATATATCAGAGAAGTGATCGATGCCGAGGCGTAAGTCGGGATGACGTAGTTGAAGACATCAGACTTGAGATTATACCTGATGTATCGTCCGAGCAGGAAATATAGGGCTACCATAAAGCTAGAGATTATCGCATAAGCATCTCCTGTAGAAAGCTTGATGCTTCCATCGCCTAAGAAAATATATAAGAGCAGTAAGGCGGCAGATATCGCTACTAGACTCTTAGGCTCGATACGTGTTTTGAAAATCAACCTCTCGAGAAAAACGAGTATGAGCGGATAGGTGTCAACTAGCAGAGTGCTTTCGAACACGGGGATTAGGAAGAGGCTCTCCATCCAGAGTATGAAATGGAAGCCGAGGAATAGTCCGGAGAGAAGAGATGCTAGCAATATCTTCCTATCTCTGAAACCGATCCTTTTACGGCTTACAAGGTATAAAATTAAGGAAGATAGTGAAAGTCTCCAGAATGCTGAGGACCCGGCGTTTAAACCCGATAACAGTACTAGAATACTCGCAACCGATATAGAAAGAGATATTATGAGGATGTAGATAGCTGTCTCCAGCTTCCCCAAGAACCCCATAACTCTCAGCAGACCCCGCTTTTATATAGAGTCCTCCAAGCATCCTGGATTTATCATAGTACTAGTTTAATTACCTGATACACACCTCTACTTTTCTACCCAGCAGACGTGACATACCATGCTATACGTTGTTTTTAACAATACTGCATGCCCTTCTCACAATACCGGTTGTACTATATAGTTCATTGCCAATCCTCTCATTCAATTTAACTATGCTAACCCCTCTAATACCCCGAGCCTCTAATTGCTTCTTTAATTCGTCAGGGGATATCCATTGGTCGGGCCCAAGCAATATGATATCCGGTTTTAATTCTTCAACCGGTTTTAGGAAATCTTTCTCATCACCTAAGATGGCTCTATAGACGTATTTCAGAGCCTCGATCACTTTAAGCCTCTGCTCCTCAGGTACAATAGGGTCTCTTCCTTTAAATCTCCTTATGCTTGCGTCTCTGGACACGACAACGTATACCCTCCCCATCTTCCAAGCCTCTTCTAGGATGTGTAGGTGTCCTGGATGAAGGATTTCGAACGAGCCAGCTACGAAAACCTTCGGTCTACTAATAAGTTTCGAGAGAGGCTCCCATTCGAAATCTATTTTCCCAATCCTCTTAAGCGCGTCTAGTAGTCCCTCGGCATAGGCTATGCAAGCTAGGCTGGTGAAGTAATCGCCTTTATCAATATAGTATTTAGCATCATCCATGTAAGCTCTAGCTAGTTCTACCAACTCTCTGCTTTTCGAGTCTAATTCTACTCCGCTAATAAGGCTCAATGCCTTCTCGACATTACTAATATACGCCCTGATCTTCTCCTCCAACAGCTACACCAGAGATTATATCTCATAATATTCTAGATTAAACCGTGATTCTAATGATAACCAGGTAATACTAACGGGTCATGTTTATAAACTGTTATAATATAACGTAGTCGTTGAAGGAGTGTTTACCTTCCCCTGAGAGGGAGAAAGCAAAGAAATGTCAGATAGTGGGTGGGAAATAGAATTAAGTAGGGAATTATACGGTATAAACCACTATATAAGGCGTAATTTCATAGATATTGACGATGAAGGCTTCCTAGTAATAAAATTGAAAGGTGATCGACTTAGAATAGTTGATCTAATGAAGAAATACGGTTTGACGAACGCGTATATTAGGATCATACCTGTTATCCGCTGGATAATGGATCAGGTCGTTAAAGAATTTCAGGTCGCAAGCACGAAATATTCTTACAGAGGGAGATTAATACCAGTATATCCGCTGAAAGTCAACGCTCACCCTCTAGTTGTTAGAACTATATGGGAGCATGGAAGAAAGTATAATTGGGGATTTGAAATCGGTACTCTCCAGGAGCTAGAGAGCGTGAAAGATATCCTACACGAAGAAAACCGTGTGCTCGTCCTAGACGGCTTTAAGACATCCGAAGAGCTAGAGAGCTTGAAGAAGCTTTCCGAGAAAGGGTGGAGGATAATAGTAACCTTAGAAAGCGATAGGGAGATCGAGTTAGCAAGTAAGTACATCGACGTTTTCGAACTAGGGCTGAGAATTAAACTCATGGCTAAGACAGGTAGCAAATGGAGTCTTTCTACAGGTTTCTCATCGAAATTCGGTATGACGCTTAACCACCTTCTCCGCGTATTGAAAGACTATCCGTTTTTGAGAAAGACTGTGACAACAATACACGTCCACGGTGGCTCTCAAATATATGATTCGAAAGCCTTGGCTAAAGTAGTTCAGGAAGCCGCCAGGCTAGTCGAAGATTTGAAAGATTATGGTTTCGAGAATCTCAAGGCAGTAGACCTGGGAGGAGGTCTTGCATACCCGTATCTAGACATACGTGATGCAATGCCTGAATCACCAGATTATACTATTAGCGAATACTTTAACATAGTGCTAAACGCGTTGAGTAAGACAAGCCTTCAACCTGACTTGTTGTTCGAGAACGGGAGGATTATAACGAGTGCTCATAGGATTGTTGTTTCTAAAGTGCTCGAGGTTAGAGAATACGGGGCTGAGGAATCTGATGAAAGCCTCGACCTGGACTTCATAGAGAAGACAAGCGACCTACGTGAGCTAGAGAAGAAGCTGGCTGAGTTCAGGGAGGTAATGTCTAAGATAGAGATGAGGACTGGGTGGGATCTAAGAGCTAAGAATATCATCGAGTCTACTAAAGCTAAATTAACGAATATTGTAACATTGAAAGTAGCTGAAACGGTATCTAAAAACGAGGTTTCACTAGCCGACATAGTGAAATATCCGTTGATCTTCAAGATCATCACATCACCTAGTAAGAGATATATCGTGGCATACAGCTTATTCGCGGATATCCCGGATAAGGTTGTTGTAAACCAATATTTCCAAGTAGCCCCTGCTCAGAGGTTGAACGAGAAGCCTGATGTACTAGCCTCTCTAAGCGACCTCACATGTGATAGCATGGGCGAGTTCAGGGAGTTCATCTCCTATGTCAGAAGCAGTAGAGATCCAAAGACTATTTTCGCAAACGTAGACTACAGGTTGCTAGCTGTCCCAGGCCAGAAAATCAAACTAGGAGGTATCCCACTACATTTGCCTTCTAAAGGGGAAGACTATTACATAGTTATACTAGATACTGGAGCGTACCAGGACGCGCTCTCTATGAAGCATAATTTAATAAGCGAACCACCTGAGATCATTATTGACGAAGTCGATGGTGAAATAAAAATCGAATGCTACAGATGCGAGTCGAAAGGTTATATTAGGTAGGAATACTATCTTATTATTCTATAAACTCTAGGCTTCTTTATCCCCTCCCGATGTAGTATCCAATGAAATAACCGGCTCCAATAATTCCAAGCGCTAGTGCTAAATACCCTAGTGTCCTACCTGCCTCTGGGAACGGCGACAATAACGCGATAGCTGACAGAATAATGAAAAAGCTTAAGGCGAGAACTGTTATCGCTACAGCCGTGTCCGGTCTTACTCCTTCATGAATTAGCGTTCTATGTAGAGTCTGGAGGATTGTCAAACCGCTTAATAGAATCGCCACCCCGATAGCCGTTGTCATGATCAGTGTAGCATCGATTCCTATAGAGTTAAGCGCGATTGTTATGAAAGCTATAAGTATCAACGAGAATAATAAGAATTCTATCATGTTGGCTGGAACCAATGTTTCCAGGTTGATAGCTGAGAGTCTGCTCCTGAAGTATGTTGCAACCATTAAACCGACTAATGATAATGTTATAGCGACTACTATTCTCACGATGATATCAGATATGTTTGCTAAAGCCGGGTACATCGGGATAGCGGAATAGATACTGGTAGAGAATGAGAGGAGTGTTACCAGCATTTTAACCGTGAGATCTGTTGCTTTCCTAAGATCGTTTTTCAAATCAGCAAACCTTATTATGCTCTCAGATATGATAACTGAGAGGAAAGCCCCGATGAACGTTACGAAAGTAATTAAAATAATCAAAGGGAGATAGGTGGCATAGTACTCGAGAACAACGTTACCTCCCCCAGCAATCTCGATACTAAGTCCTGCCACAGGCACTGATACGAGAGCAAGTATTATGAACAGTAATACCTGGATTAGGGAAGCATACTTTGATACAATGCTAACTATATGATACGAGATCGCTATATAGCCTACAACAAGTATGGTAAATAGGATAGACGCTACTAGCAATCCTACTAGAACCCTCCCCAATGAAACGAGGATGCTCTCGCTCTCTAGGACTATCGGATGATAGCTCCCTGAAGAGACTAGCCCATAGTATAGGCTATACACTAGGATTACAGAGAAAAGCAGCCAGCCAATTAACCTGCCTATGCTCACCTGTTGCTCTATCATCCTCTGTATAGCAGGGTATCTTCTAAGCCTCCATCTAATGTAGAAATCTATGGAGTAGGATACGAGGGTTTTAAGAGCATACGCTATTAGATAGCCTATTAGCACTATAGTAATGAAAATAAGAAAGTTGGGAAGATAGCTTACAACCCTGTTGAAAATAGCTGATATATATGAATAAAACTGTTCGAGTATTGTCGAAGGCATATCTTCCACTCGGGTAAATCTAAATCAGGAAGGGAATTTAAAAAGTAGATCTCTATCTTTAGTGGATTGCTGCTTTATAACGGGTATGTTTTCAGCCCATATCCTACAAGTGCCTTCGGAACTCACCATGCACGGGCCATAAGGATTGTTTGGCTTACAGGTCTTCATGAACAACGGGCAATCTAAAGGCGTGGCAAGGCCAAGTGTTACCTCGGGGCATTTGCAACCGGGAAGCCTATCGTCTACTATTTTCTCTTCGAGGCCTAGCCGTTCGAATAAATCGTATTTTCTGAAATCGCTTCTATGCTTAGCACCGCTACCAGGTATAACGCCTATACCCCTCCAGTAGGCGTCGACTCTCTCGTAGACTCTCGAAATAGCTTTTAGAGCGCTTATATTCCCCTCTGCTTTAACTACTCTAACATACTCGTTTACAACCCTAGGTTTCTTGTCTCTTAACATCTTCAGTATGAGAAGGATAGCGGTTAGAACGTCAAGTGGTTCAAAACCGGCTACTACAGTTGGAATACTATATTCCTCTGCTAGGAAAGACCAGCTCCTCCACCCAATGACCGAGGATACATGCCCTGGGGCTATGACACCATCAATCCTAGCCTCAGGATGTTCGTCTAATAGGAATTTCATTACCGGAGGCGTATACCTATATGCTGATAATATCATGAGGTTATCCGGGATATTACTAGTGCTCAAGGGTATAGCAGTCGAAGGCATTGTCGTCTCGAAACCTACGGCGAAAAAGATGAAACTCTCATTCCTATTTTTCAAAGCCCTAGAGATAGCATCGTAGAAACTATATACAACACTAACCCTACCACCATTCATTCTCGCTTCGTATAGACTCTTAGGGAACCTTGGTTTCGAACCAGGGAGCTTGAAACTATCACCGTAGGTAAGGATATGATACCCTTCCATGCTTAATTTAACGAGTAGGTCGACATAGTAGCCAGGCGTAATACATACAGGGCAGCCCGGGCCCGCTATTAGTTTTATATTCTCAGGCATCACACTCCTAATACCGTAGTGTGTAATAGTCCACTCATGTGTCCCGCAGAAATTCATAATCCTAATCTCTCGCCCGATTTTCTGTGCCTCGTAATGTATTCTCTCGATGATTTCACCAGCTAGGTGAGACCTCTCGTAGAGGTTTTTAATAATATTCTCCACGTCATCCCACCATTGGTAAACCTATTGGAACGAGAACTCTTTCACCCGGTTCAAATCGTTTATAGTATCGAGGTCTAGGAGTATAGAAGGATATGGTAGTTCGATCTCTCTTACTTCATACCTGTATTTTTCAACCAGTCCTTTCAGCCCCCTGCTTTCTTCACTTATTGAAAGAATCTCTTGGACTAGGCTAGCAGAGAAGAGTATTGGATGCCCTCTCCTATTATTATAAGTCGGTACAATAATTCTCCAGTTAAACATTTCGAACTTATCTATTAATAGGTCGTATACGATACTCGGTATCCAGGCGGCATCGCCTGGGGTAATTAGCAGGGCTTTCAAATCCTTAAGTAATTCGAGCGCTGCCGAAACCCCTACTTTGATACTGGAACTCATCCCTTCGGCAAAGTTCTTGTTTTCCACTATGAGAATCCTCCTCCCGATCTCTGTGCTGAAATAGTTTTTTATTTCATTAATAATCTTTTCCTTCATAAACCCAACAATAACCATTATTTTGTCTACTCTAGATGAAAAAGCCGATTCAATAGTTTTCACGATAACAGGCTCTGTGCCCAGCCTATACAAAAGTTTATTACCCGGGAACCTCCTGCTCTCGCCGGCCGCAGTTATTATAGCTAGGTACATTATTCTCCTCCACGGGACCCTCCACGGCTACTACTATACTCTTGTACCATAGATCAATTTTAGTAAGACGCCTACGTCTTCGCATACATCGGTTATCGACTCGAGATCGTCTACGAGATCGGGTAATATAATACACTTCGCTTGTATTTCAGCTATACACTCCTTATATAATTCTTCGAGAAGCTTCAGCCTCATATCGTCTACCCGTTTCTCTTTCTCGTCGACTTCTACTAGCCTATTCAACGCTTCTAGATCCCCTTCGTTAAGTGATTTGATAACAGTGATAAGCTTACCTACAGCTTCTACAGATTCCTCAATAATCTTACTAATCAGTCTCGTGTAGGTTTCGCCTAATTCCAACCCGCCTTTAGTGTATGTAACTATTCGTTTAGAAGCCGATTTACTATAGCCGGCAATATCGTCTATCAAGGTGATTACCTTGAGGAGGTCTTCTCTATCCAACGGGTGTAGATAAGCTAGCCTGAGCTCTCTAACAATCTCTCTTTTCAAATCATCAGCTTCATGCTCTAGCTTGTAGATCTTCTCGAACAATTGGTCTATCCTATCCTTTTCACTGATTGAAGCTCTGAATAGCTCGTTCAAGGCTTCGACAGTTTCTAGGACTTTGCTAGCGTGTTCTAGCATCTTGGCTTTAATAACATCGATTTTCCTCATAGACTTCTCGTGCTTGTCCAAGCTACCCTACCTTTGAGGACTACAAAACTTATTATGTTAGACTAAAATATAATTTAACTACTGAGTTTTAATTAAGCTCTCTCAAGGCGTCTACCGTGAGCCCTCATGAATCAACTAAGACGATCAAAGCATCTGCCACACCGTTCGATACCCTCTTAGAATTATTCAATATCCACCTAGCAAAGCATATTGAACGTGTAAGTTCTGAACTCTTTCAATACATATTAGACACTGAAGAGAACAAGTATATTGTGGTGAAATGTAATGGTAGAACTACTAGATTTCTCTTATTAGAAGAAACTATTTACGCAGAAGGGTTTGACGAAGGCTTCTGCCGTGGGATGGTTGATGAAATGTATGTTTACAATATCGAAATGATTGTTGACAAGGATTCGAAGCGCTTAGCGTTCGGCTGTAATAAGATTGATCGACTACGCGCTGAAATGATGGATTTAATCAGTAGGATAACCCGCTACCTAATAGAAGGCGATCTTGAAAAGGTAGAAGAGAGCCTCCAGCTATTGTACGAGCATAGTGTTAGCAAACACTTTAAGACCGAGGAGGAGCTTATGGTGAAATACGGTTACAACGAAACCTACAAGAGAGAGTATGAGCAGCATATTAAAGCACATAGGGAGTATCTGGGGGTTTTGAAAGATTTGATAGATGATTTTAGGAGGAAGGATTTGAAAACCTTCATAATCGATTTCCTCGCCTTCTACACCGATTATTTAGACTACTTATGTAGAACGGATAAAAAGCTAGTCTTGTACCTAATCGATAAATGCGGCTTAGAATGCTGTTCTAGCATGTGAAAATTTTAATACGCGAGGGCTGCAGAATATAATAGTGCGCTAGGAGAATTTAACCACGTGATAACGGTGGAAGGCTTTTGTCGGGTCCATCCGGGCAGGAAACTGTTCTAGACACTTTCATATCTAGCATGAGATTCGAGAGGATGAGCCAGCTAATCCACGTCTTTCCAGGCTTATTCGTCTTCCTCGGCTCTCTCGGGGTCCTGAGTATAATACTATCCATCCTCTACATGAGCCAATCAATACCTCCTCTCACATCAATACTGCTAGTCTTCTTCTACGCGTTCATAATTTCAGCAAGTATATCAGCCTATAAGATATTGAAGGCTGTAACGACACATTTCTACGATAGCGCGGTTGTCATATACTATTGGTCGAGGAAAGAGAATTTCGAAAACGTTTTAAACTACCTCAGGGAGAGGAGGGAGGTGAGGAACCTACCTTCCCCTGCTACCGGACTGGTTCTAACCCTGCTTGCGGGAGGCTTCGCCTATATTCCACTCTTATATTTTATTGAGAAAAACCTTAGGATCCACGTTAGGACAGAGGAGCAGATACTATTTGGAACTAGTAGTATTAGAGAGAGTAGTTTAAGCGATTTCATATCAGACCTGGTCCTAACTATTGGATCACTAGGGCTATACCTATCGTTCTGGGCTAAGAGGATTATATATTTGTATAATCGACATATCGATAGCGTCCACGGAAACCACCCTAACCCGCCTAAGGAGTTTAGACCGGTAGCAGAAGGAGGCGCTGTTGGTTTAAGTATGGTCGGACTGTTACTAATAGTATTCGGCGTGGACATAATACTCGCATACCTAGGTTTTGCCTCCCATTACCACATAGCATTGCTTCTAGGAAGCCTCTTATCCTACTACGGTTCGAAGTATTCAGATAGGCCGCATATCAGCCTCCTTGCTTCCTACGCCCTTATCTACGCAGGCTTTGTAATGTCCACGGTCATCGGTGTAGCAGGCTTCAGGAATTATCTAAGTCTTACAGAAGCCTTCAGGAAAACCGCTGGGGAATTAAAAAGCCTAGGCTTCTTCCAACTCGCTTTCTACATCTTTCTCAACAATGCTTCAATAGCTGTCTCATCTCTCCCGCCTATAGCGGGACCTTTCATCCTAGGCAACGGGGTTTCGAATAGTGGTGTTATATATGGAACCCTACTAGGCGCTGGCCAGGCTACCCCGTTTCTATTCGTTATGCCTCATACACCATTAGAATTACTCGGGTACGCTCTGTTTTCTACGGCTTCAGCTCTACTCTTGAGAGAAGACAAGCGTTTCACAATATACGCGGTAGCAGGTATACTGGTATTGTTAACTGCGGCTATGATCGAAGCTTCACTAATCGTTTGAAAGTGTTCAACCGCTACCTACCAGGTTTCAAGATAGTTCAACTATCTTATTCATTGCTAGGGCTAGAGCACCATATAATACAATGTCGTCTCCCAGGGTGGTAGGCTCTATTATCGGCGGCTCTGTTACTATTCCATTTAGAACACCCTTCCTAATAGGCTCATAGAGCAGGTCCTTGTTATTCAAGAACACGCTCCCGCCTATGGAGATGAATTCTGGATCGTAGAGGTTTATAACAGTCACGAAACCGGCAATACTTGCTTTAACGATTTCGTCTACGACCATTTTCGCTAGTATATCGCCTCTCCTAGCTGCTTCAAATATATCTCTAGCCTCGACATCACCTCTTAATACACTTGCTGCTATACCCGATCTCTGTATAGCCCAGGGGTTCTTTTCAGCAATGTACTTCGCTAATCTAGGGATATTTGCTCCACCGGCATAAGCTTCCCAATGCCCGTATCCCCCACACCCACACTTTATCTCTGAATCATATTTCACCACAATATGCCCTATTTCGTGGGCGTTACCATTCTTTCCTAGCAGCACCCTACCGTCTACTATAATACCTCCTCCAATACCCGTGCTCATCGTAACGTAAACAATATTGTTGAATGGAGAGCCTCTGCCATAGTACTTCTCCGCTATAACCCCGGCTACAGCATCGTTCACTACGTACACTGGTTTCCCAAAATACTCTTCGAGGGGTCTTCTAATATCGAATGTTCCAAGAGGCAGATTAGGAGTGTTTACTACCACACCTTTCTTTATATCCAGTGGGCCGATCGTACCTACTCCTATTGCTTCGATTTTATCAAAGTACTCTTTCAACTCCTTCTCGAAAGCTGCTATGATACTATCGGCTACGGCACTTCTCCCCCCTTTATTCGGGGTTCTGAAAACGATCTTTTTAACTATTTTACCGTCAATACCTAGAGCAATCCTAGTCCAGGTCGCGCCAATGTCAACTGCTAGGTGGGTTCTCACTCCCAGCCTCCCCAGCCTTCTCAGCCTGGATTTTCTTGAACAATATGGGGGCGTCTCGTATATTGTATCTTTCAATCTGTCCTATTTTGAATTCTTTTAGAGATACCATCTGGAATCCAAAGGATTCGGAGATCTTGGATGCTGCTTTAGGGGTTACTGGCGAGAGCATTATTGTCAAAGCTCTAATCCCTTCTAGAAGACTATACAATTCCCTGCCCGGGTCGATCTTCTCCCAGGGACGTGTGTCGTTGACGTATGTATTCAGGGTTTTCCCAAGCTCTAATACGTTTGAAAGCGCTTTAGATATGTCGAAGTATTCCATATTCTCAATATATTGTGAAATAGTGTTGTGTATAGTATTCTCGATCCTATCGTCTACATCCCTTTTGTAGACCTTGCCTTTAAGCTTCTTTATAGCGAGTACTCCTACCCTCCTCACTAGATTGCCGAACGTATCAGCTAGCTCAGAGTTATATATCGAATCCATTAGCTCGGTAGATACTTCAACATCTTTGTCTAAGTTGAACAATCTCATGAGAATATAGCGTACGCCATCGCTTCCATGGTATCTATCGATAAGGTAGTCGATAGGGATAACGTTTCCAGCACTCTTACCTATTTTAAGGCCTCTATTCACAAGGTAGGAGTGGACGATCACTTTCTTAGGCGGGGGTATATCGAGGGCTTTTAGTATAGAAAACCAGACAACTGTATGGAACCAGAGTATGTCTTTACCGATGACATGGTGTACTACAGGCCAGAATTCCTCGAATACTTTCTCATTATACATATACCCGACTCCACTAACGTAGTTTAGTAGCGCGTCGAACCATACGTATATGGTGTAATCAGGGTCGAATGGGACTGGTATACCCCATGAAACCCTGTCTCTAGGCCTAGCTACAGAGACGTCTCTCAGACCTTCTGTTAAAACTCTATTCAAGACTTCTCTGGCATATGAAGCAGGATAGACTATATCAGTGTTTGATAAGAGGCTGATGATATAGTCTTTGAAATCGCTCAGCCTGAAATAATAGGTTTCCTCCTCAAGCCACTCCAGCGGTTTATTATGGATAGGGCAGTAGGGTTTGCCTTCGACTAATATGTACTCGCTAGGGCTATAGTACCTCTCACAGTCAACACAGTACCATCCAGAATACTTGGCTTTATAGATAAACCCTTTCTCATAAAGCTTTTTAAAAGCTTCTGAAACAACCCTCTCGTGATAGTTATCTGTTGTCCTAATGAAGTGGTCGAAGCTTATATCTAGTGTTATCCAGTAATTCCGGTAGACGCTAGCCATTTTATCGACGAATTCCTTGGGTGTTACACCCTCCTTCTCGGCTGCTCTCTGTATCTTCAGCCCGTGCTCGTCGTTACCTGTCATAAAGAAGACCTTCTTTTTCATCAACCTGTTATATCTTGCTAGAACGTCGGCGAAAACAGTAGTGTAGGCGTGCCCGATATGCGGCGGCGCATTAGGATAGTAGATCGGGGTTGTTAAATATATTCTCTCTTCTACAGTTTTACTCACTATTGATCACCATCCAATCACTGTTTGGTTTAATGATTAATCCATGCTAGGTTTTTAACTGATACTCTAGTCTCTTAATATACTCGTCAGCTTTTTTATTGACATACTTCACAAGCCGTTTAAGGAAGAATCTTAATGGCATGTACAATGGCGATGATAAGTAGTATTTGTTCATTATTTCTTCAGCCCAGTAAGTAGTGTGTTTAAGGGTCTTATACAATACTTCGATATGCTCTCTAGTAATATGATCCTTGAGGAACCAGTTGCCTTTCTTCAAAGCCCCCATCGGCACGAAAAACATTGGGACTATTATACTCCTATACGGTCTCAGCCTATCAAGTAGTTCAGCTGTTTTAACCACGTCGTCAGGGGTCTCCTCGGGCAGGCCTAGTATTAAGGTAGCCGCGGGTATTATCTTGTTTTCATGCATGATCTTGAAAGCATCTTCAACAATTTCAGGCCACATTTCAGGCGGGTATGGCGCGGACTTTCCAATCATTATCTTCTTAGCTAGGTTGACACTACCTGTTTCAATACCTACTTCAACCCCTAGGAACTTCCTCTTATCGCTTAGAATATACTCGTTCATAAGTTTCGAAACTAATTTATACTCGTCTTCAGCGTATTTGATAGCTGACAAGCTTGCGTGAGCCCATGCGAAGCTCTTATCGCCGCCTATCTTCTTCAATACCTCGCTGTGTAGTTTTATAAGAGGCTCCGGCCTAGGCTTAACTCCGTCGGCGTGATAGAGTAGGACGTCTTCACTATGCAATATCACCCCTTTAACGCCGTTTCTGAGGTTGACGTCTATCTCCTCCAATATTTTATCTAACGGGATAAACCTCAAGGGTCTTAGTGTAACGCTACAGAATTTGCATCCTCTGGGGCATCCACGCATTATTTCGACAAGCCCGTTAACGCTCGCAGCTTTTATCGTCGGTATCTCATCGATCGACGGAGAGTAGGAGGGTCCTACATACACGTAGTCTGGTAGTTCTTCATTGTTCAAGGCTTTTTCAACGAGCTTGACGATAACTCTCTCAGCTTCTCCATCTACTATAGTATCCACGCCCCATTTCTTCCATAGCTCCAGCTCCCAAAGCCACTGCCAAGCCGCAGGCCCTCCCGCAATGATCTTAACGCCTTTCTCCTTGGCTTTTCTCACAGCCCTGCTCTCCATAAGCCTTTTAAAACTTCTCCTATTGATAGGCTCTAGTCCTGTAATACTCCACCATTCACTACTCGGGGGACCGTAGGCGAAATAGTCGTGGTGGCCTATCATAAGAACCTTCATAGAATCTAGGTGTTTATCAAGGTGGTCGGGGTCTATGACTGCAGCATTGAAACCAGCTTCAATAAGCTTGGCTTCAACCTTCCTCATCCCATAAGGGGCTATCTTAGGTCTTCCTTCTCTATCTACTTTAGGTTTCGGAGCTGTTATCCAGAGCCAGATCCTCTCCGGCATAGCTATAGGAGGGCCGGTAGCCACAAAGCCTAGAAATTCTTTACCGTGATGGTCGGTCATCATCGATCTATCGGTTGTTAAAACTATTTCATACCCTATTTCAAACCACCTCTATCTCTAAACCTCTCCCTCTAATCGTTTCATAACATTCCGAATTCATTTTCACAATTATAACAGGGGCTTCTCCACTATTGAAAATCCTATCTAGGCTTTTCACAGCATCCTCACAGTTCACGGCATGGATCCTCTTCAAGTATATGGTTAAATGAATATTATTCAGCAATATGTCCCTATATTTCTCGAAGAATTCCACGTGTTCAAGTTTCGTTATATAATACAACTCTATGAGCAAGCTCTTTCTCTTAACCGATAACCTATTTAGTTTAGAGATGAGCTCTAGAGGGTCGATCTCTCCATCCGGGTCTACAACCGTGATCTTCAGGAATCCTTCTCTAATAGTCAAGAGCTCTGGCACCGCGGAGAGTAAGCAGTTTGAAAACATATATACTAGGGGGATTTAATAAGTATTAACACGTGAACTCTATGAAAGCATATGTTTCAATAGACCTCGAAGGGTTACCTGGCATAGCTTCTACTACTATGGTAGCACCCGATAAAACCCAGTTCCAAATAGGATCAAATATCATGAGTAGAATCGCCCAGTTCGTCTCAACCAGGTTAAGGTATTACGGGTTTCAAGAAATCTATATTGCCGATAGCCACGGGCTTATGACTAATTTGGACTATCTCTCGTTGCCAGAGGGGACAATGGTTATACAAGGCTATCCAAGACCTTACTCTATGCTTACTATGCTAGATAGCTCGTTCAACGCAGTATTCTTCATAGGATACCATTCGGCAGCTGGAACCCTTCATGGATTTCTCGACCACACTATGAGTGGGAGAGTATTCTACGAGATATTTGTCAACGGCGTAAGAGCGAGCGAATTCTTGTTGAACGCCCTATATGCTAGGGAGAAGAATGTACCGGTAGTGCTAGTAGCCGGGGATACGTATTTGAGAAACGAGGTAGAAAACCTCGCTAGGAACATAGTTTTCGTAGAGCTGAAGAAAGGGGTTTCAAGGTATGCGGCGGTTTATCCAAGGCTCGACGACGTATTGAAAGAGCTCGATAAGGGACTGTCTCTGGCTGTTCAAAGACTTAAGTCGGGTGCTAGTTTCGATATATTCGTAAACAAACCATATAACGTATTGGTTAGGTTTAGGGATAGTCTTGTAGCTGACGTCGTAGAGATGATGGGTGTTGAGAGACTTGATGCTTACACTGTGAAAAAAGTTTTCGAAAGCGCGAGCGAGCTCTTAGGTTTTATCGAGATATTAGCCTATGTAGGGCTAGGCATCGAATATATTAAATCTACTATAAGGTAGACACATATGTTACAAGCAGCTAGTAGAATAACTCTACACCGAGTTTTTCAGCTAGCGTTCTAACCCCATTGACAACTCTACCTCTAACTTCCTCGAAAGCACTATATTTTTTAGAATCGTAGGAGAGGGTCCTCAGCAACGATAGGAACGAGCTAATGCTGCGTAGCACTCTTATAGAATAGTCTTTATCAGTAGTTTCTAGCAGTTTGCTAGTAATACTATTGATAATCCTCGAGAAATCCTCGAGGAGGCCTCCTCTGGATAATATGCTTGAAGGAGGATAGGAGAATAATATGGAATTTAATAGCTCTACTATCACATCGTAACAGCATGTATGGCAACGCCCCGGGTCTATCCTCTCTAGCAATTTCTTCACATTATCTAGTCCCAGAGATGTAACCGGACCCGTTCCTAGAAGTCTTATTAGCTCTGAGGCGATAGACTTATCCAAGTCGTTTCCATGAGACATCTGGCATGCTTTCTCAAGCAGGTCGGCGGATATATCGTATGATTTATCCTTCAACCCTATGAAAGGCATTATCTCCAAGAGAACCATGTATCCATATGCTTCGTTATAATTCCCCGTCTGCAACTTCTCGAGGAGTAGGTTACTGTTTACATGTTCTTCTAGCCAGTCTGTGAGCTCGTAGTTTACAGCACTAGATAATATCTCTAGGAAGAACATAGGGTCTAGGTTCGATTTCAAAGCCTTCAACAATTCTAGACCTGTTTTAGTCTCGTTCAACAGGAGGTAGTTGAGGATCCCCCCTATAGCTGTAGGATCACAGCCAATACTCTTACACTTGAGGGCTAATCCCCATGGATCGTTTCTCGCAGTACTTAAAAGTTCATGATCCAAGACATCCACCGGTGTTAATTCTTTACTTCTCTACTTATAGAGATTGATGGTGCCGAAGCACCTCTTAGCTTATTGGCATAGGTTACAACCGAGCCCTTCCTCGATTTTATTAGAACCCTGGTAAACAGGCTGTAGATGAATACTATGTTAGCAAGGACTACACTAGCATAGAACTTCGAGTAGAGACTGTTAGCATTCAAAGGATTATCGTCGTGGCTGACATAGACGCATACTACGTTTCCTCTGCAAGCGTTGAAAGTCTGCCATGCGTTAAAGGCTTTCTTATCTGCTGTAAGCAGTAAAACAACTCTATTAGACAGGTTTAAAGCTTCGACAGCTATTGACGATTCGCATGGCTGGGATATAGCGGGGATACTCTGTGCCTTGTAATGGTATTTAATCTCCTGGATTATCCTATTAGCCATCAAAGCCATTATGTAGGAAAGCTTCTCTACAAGAGACTGCGACGCCGACGATGTAGAAGCTATCTTACCGTTTATCTCTGCCTCAGCGCAAACAGGTATGTAGACATCGACGTTCGTAATAGGGCTCCAGGGACTGTTATTCCTAATACTAGCTTTGAGAAGGCTCATGTGGAGGCCTTGGTAAAGCATGTTTGTATCAGGGATAATAGCTAGATTATTAAATTCCTCCCTGAGCATTCGTATCAACGCATGTAGTTTTGCTTTCTTAAACCTGTCTAAATCGAGGTCCTGGCTTACAATATCGCTAACAATAAGGTCTGCGGCTCCTGTAAGCCTCTGTAACTGTCTGAGAATCCGTTCAACGCTTTTAGCCTCGTTGTTATCCTGGAGGGTTGCTGAAACTGTTTCATAAACAGTTTTCCAGGAGTTATACATTAGCCTGGTCACATCCTCGCTAGGTCCTTTCTCCGATTCGATCGACAGTATTTTCTTTTTTTCATCGTTATAGGTGTCGTATATAAAAATATCTAGTACATCCTCCTCCCTATTCGGTATCTCCTTCCGGCGGCCGTCAAACACTTCTACGATCTTTCTCTCTGTTAGAGAATTAAACAGTTTAGCGACTGCGATATATACCCCCCGGGTCCCTTTCCATTCGATTAGTTTAGGAGGGCTTGATACTACTTCAACACCTTTGTAATCGATACTATTCCGAGTATATATGTAGACTTTATGCAGCCATCTAGGATTTCCGGGATACGCTGGGATACCTTGCAAAGGTATCGTTCCCACAACTGATACGATAATATCCATGGAGTCGGAGTTGAGATTCTTTAGAGCGAAATGTGCTGCTGATGCTAGTTCACCAGTCGTCATCGTTAGGTCTAGTACGATTCTCTTCTTGCCGGTCTCTAATGCTTTCTCGAGCAGATTCTTGAAAAGGAAAGCATTCTCGAATAAGTCTTCTTTCAATAGAGATTTTCCGAGCTTATAGTCTCCAATATACTTTAACGATATTTCCTTCTGGACGTGTTGAAGGCTTTCCTCGACTATGTTAGCTACTTCCCACCTTGTGACGAATATAAATCCGTCTGCTCCTAGTTCTTCTACTAGCCGGCCAGTCACCGTGGCGGCATTCCAAGGGATGAAATTTACGGGTACTATGGCAGGTAAATCAACAGAGTTGATAAAATTTGATAACGTATTAAAAACCTCATCCAATTCTAGCACCTGCTATGAATATTATCCATGGTTTCAAATAGGAAAACAGATATAAAAACATCGATTCCTAAGAGTTTTCCTCCCCTGCTTCAACACTACTATTTGCCACACCTTTGTTTAGGATGCTCATTAGAATTGGAGCGTATTCTACGTTTAATTCCTCTGCAATAATCCTCTTCGCTAACTCAAAGATCTCTCTAACTTCTCCAACTTCGTCTCCAGACTCGTTTTCAGACATTACCTCGCTTTCTTTTTCTATAATATCCTCTAACGCCCTCAGATAGTACATGTTCATTTGGTCGAGTAGTTCGATAGCTCTCTCCACAACAAAAGTTTTAATAATCAATTACAACACCGTTTACTACTCGGCAAATGAAATTATTTTAAAGGGTTTGAACAAGGATTTACAGGATATTACTTATCGATACAACGGTGTTTATGAGGCCGTGTAGAATTTAATGGAATGGAGGACCTAGAGTAGTACAGGTGCTATATATGAGAGATATTACGTTATCGGTTCTACTATCACCGTCAGCTAAAATACTCAGCGTGATGGAGGCTGTTATTGCTGTCGTAAATACATTGAATTCCAAGGGGTATAATGTAAATATAGTCTACCACTACACAGATGTAAAAGATTCTTTCATGGTGAACGGCATTCTTATTACTACGGGAGACGATATCGCCAACCGTATCGTAGATATAGTGATAAACTATATGGTTGCTGAATACGCTTATAGCATGGGGTGGAGAAATTTTAAGGGGGCATCATGAACAAGGTGCTCATACTAGTTATCGCCTACTTGTTACTCGGCCTAGTATTCAACCAGCCGGCCCTATCTCTCTCCTCGGGTCCAGCGGAGATTCTGCATTGTGATATAAACACCCCTGGCGACAGGTATCTTGCGATCCTCGGCTTAAACATCAGGATGTTCGGAGATTATGGTGTTCTAGCAGCTTACTTCACAGAGTACGGAGTTGAAGCATACGGTGTAATATTCTTGAAGTCGCCTGATAGCGGTATAGAGGTGTATGTGATGGACGGTGACCAAAACAACTGGTACTTCTTTAAAAGAGGATCCATAGGGCTAACAAACCTGTCGATCATGCTCAACGCAAATAACAAGTTGCTTGAAGTCCGTCTAGGGAATGCTTCGGGCTCGTTCCCGCTCCAAAAAATTGTAAGCCCGAAAGTATTTACTATCGTAGTCTCTAATATAACAGGCAGAAATAGCCCTCCGCCTTCAATCAACATCGAATACTACGGGGTGTATGTTTCGAACTGGTCTATGAGTTATATCCCCCAACTTGGAATATGGACGCTTGATAAAGCTGCTCAGGTATGCGGAAACTTTACCTACACTACTAATTCGATAATCACACCGGCTACGAGCGAATCCACTACAAGAGTGGTGCCAGTTGAAGTAACGGGTACAGGTAGGATGGTTATGGTGATCGCTATAGTCCTGGTACTTGTCGCTGTTCTAGCGTTCTTCACCCTTGTCTTAACCGGAAAAGCTGGATCTCCCGGTCCGTGAAAACATCACGGCATCAGATAGGAGGGCTTCGATCATCTCCTATTATTATGATGTATTGGAAAACAGGTTTTAACTAATCCGGTTTAGGATGCGTTACTGGAAAACATAGAATTATTTTTTGAAAGACTATTCTTTTTCTAGCTTATTCTTTACGAACTCAGTGATTTTCTCAACGGTCTCCTCGTGGAGTAAATGCTCTATTTTACAAGCATCTATCTCGGCGATATCTCTCGGTACACCAATATATGTTAGAAATTCTGTTAGAATCTGGTGCCGAGAATATATTTTCCTAGCTATCTCTAGACCTTTTTCAGTGAGCTTGATCTCCCCACCTTTTTTATACACTATATACCCTTGGTCTGCCAGCCTCTTCAAGAATTCGACTACGCTACTAGGCGAGACACAAAGCCTTCGAGCCAGTTCTCTCACCCTTGGCCTACCTGTGAGCGAGAGCATGTATATTGCTTCGAGATAATCCTCGGCTCTTGCGGAAATGCTCTTATCTTTCTCCTGTCTTTCCACTCGTATCACCCTTCTTAATTTTCCTCATCGCTTTCAATAATATCTTAGCAGCATTCTCAGGTGGAACGTACCCGGGTATGATCTCGACGGGTTCTGCCCCGTAATTATTATAGTCGTCTATTTTATTTATCGTTACATAAGGAACGGCCTGCACACCGTAGAGGTCGGCTTCAAAAGGTAGCTCGATAGCCTCGATTGTCTCAACCCACACCATATCGTTGACTAAAGCCATCTGGTTGAAGTAATCGACGACAATTGGGCAGTAGGGGCATTCAGGTGTAACGAAGATTTTAACATGTAAGGGGACATCTATTGATCCAACCATGTCTTTTACTTTACTAGAGAGTTTTACTTCATCATTAGCTATATATTGGTGGACATATATGAAGGGGGCGAACTCCTGCCCGCTTGGTAGCCCATAGTATCTTATATTGTATTTCTTAGTATCATATATGAAAGCTGGTAGAAACCTTGGTTTTAGCGGAGAGGCTTGTTTCTTCTCTACGATATTGAAATTCAAAACGCCTTCGCTGACTTTTGAAAGCTCCTGGGCTAGCATTACTGCTTCATTGCAGGTAGGGCATTCCTCAGGGGGTTTCATAGTTAGCGAGAAATGGATGTGGTGGTGATGGTGCTCATGCTCATGCTCGTGTTCGTGCTCGTGTTTGCCGAGGTTTTCGAAACTGTCTATGACCAGGTAGTCGTTTACATTCTTCTTAAACGATCTGAATATCTCTTTGAGAGCGTTAACAGTTTCTTCGTCGAATAATTGCGATTGGACACTCATGGGTAAGCACCGTTAGTTCAATCTAACACAACGTGTTTATTCGCTTATATATTTTAGGGCCGAAATGCGGTTATTATATACCTGGATGGACAGATTGCAAAAAGATAAGACGTTGACCGAGAAAATAATCGAGTTCATAGGGGGCAATCCGGGTATTACAATTAAGGAGTTAGCCGGGGCTCTCTCAATATCTCAGAATACTGCTCGGCTAATAGTCGAGAAACTGAAGGCAAGAGGTTTAGTCAGGAAAGAGGGGAGAGGGCTTTATCTAACTGAGAAAGGAGATAGAATTGTTTCGAAACTCCAGGAGAGACCTGTGGAAAGCGTTAGGGCGCAAGCTACTCCTGAGACGTCCATGCAGGCTAGAGGCGGTGAAGATATAGGTAAAACCGAGCGTATCACTAATTCAGGGATTGATGAAAAAATTAAGATCCTTGAAGAGAGATTGAAGATTCTTGAGGAGAGATTGAATAAGCTAGAAGAAGTTGTCAACGAGATAATAGGCAAGAAGACCGATCGCGAGGAAAAAGCCTTAACTAAACACGATAAGAAAACAGAGTCTCTCCCCAAGCCTGTAATGAGTATACAGGAGGCTGTAAGCCAGTATCCGCAAGCTTTAGACAGGTGGAAGATAGAGGGTTCTGCGATCCAGATTGGAAACCTGGTTGTCGAGAAAACATTCCTTGTAGAATTCTTGAAGAAATTCCCTCTCCCAGTCGATAAAATCGATAAATTATCGCCGGCTGAGAAAGCTATTTTCGAGGAGCTTAGGAGAGAGGCGCTGATTATACTCCATGGGGGAAGAGAGTACAGGCTTGTTAAGAATATAGTGTAGTCAGGTTTTTTCGTCTTTGCCTAGTATGGATTTCTTCGCATGTTCTTTCAATCCTGGCGATAGATCTTTTAAGCCTTCCTCGATATAGCCTTTCCTATCCGCTTTCTTAGGTTTAAACATGCTCATGGCTCGATCATTGTATTCTATAAGGAAAACAGTCTATTTAACTTTGTGATTCAAACGTCTTACCTTGATTTCTCTAAGCCTTTTTAAATCACCTAGCGCCAGCGGGTTTTCACTAAATTCTACAATATCCGCATAACACCCTGGCATCAGGCACCCTAGTCTCGGGTCTCCGAGCGCGACTCCTGAACCTATTGTATACGCTGATAAAGCCTCGGCGATACTAAGAGAGTTTCTAAGCGTTTCACTAGCGTAATCGATCCCATCGAATATCCCCCTGGAAATAGCAGCATATATTGTTAGAATAGGGTCTATAGGTTCCACGGGGGCATCTGTCGATAATGCTAGATAGCCTGTGTTCATTAAATCCCTGAATCTATACACCCACCTAATCCTGTCCCGGCCAACTCTATCACTCATCCATTTATCCGATATTATGAAATGGGGTTGGACAACAAATACCGGCTTGTAGGCTTTAAGCTCATTCAACTGGTCGTCTCTGACAAGAGATACGTGTTCAAGCCTGAGCTTAACCTTCCCAACATGCTTAAGGGCTTTCAATACAATATCCAAGGCACCGTCACCTATAACGTGGACTGCGACCTGGAATCCCTCTCTAGACGCTGCTCTGAATATTTCAACCAGCTCTTCGAAACCATAGTTTAGAAATCCCCTTGTAGATTGGTCATCGCTGTACGGCTCGCTGAGGAAAGCAGTCCTAGGCCCTAGCGCACCATCGAGGATGATCTTCAACCCGTTGATCCTGAACCTGCTACGAGGCCTGCTCCATGTTTCTTCAACGAGCTTAGGTATTTTCTCCAGATCGATCCTACTATCATACATAACGTAGGCGTAGACTCTCGTAGTCAAATCCCCGCTACCATCTAGTTCTTCGAAAACCTCGATCTCCCTCAGGCTGAGACCTGCAGCCCCTATGGATGTAACCCCTCTCTTATCGAATTCCACGACGCCTTTAGCTAGAACCTTCTTCAAATCCTCTTTTGAAAGACCTCTCCTCACATATTCGAGTATTCTCCATAGGTCGTCTTCATACACCCAGCCCTTGTCTAAATCAGCGAATTTCAGCCCGCCAAGAGCGTTTACAGCTTCTTCGATCGCTTTAGAATTCAGTGCAGCCATATGCCCTGATACGTGTTGTATTAGAACCGGGCGGTCGTTAATGTATTCATCGATCTCCCTGGAGTAGGGCAGGCGTTTCTCGGCGAGACCCAAGGGGTTGACACGCGGGGATATCACCCACCCCGATAATACTACGTGTGAATCCTGTAGCTTCTTCAGTAAATCTCTTACATCCCTAGCTTCTAAGGAGCCGCCTGTTAGAGTATTATAGCCTACTGAATCCGGGTGCGCATGGGCGTCGACGAATCCGGGAGCAAGCGTATTCCCTGCTTCAATAACCTCATAACCCTCGCTGCTAGCGAGCTCTTTCAGCTCGGATTCTTCGCCTGCTGCTATTACAAAATCCTCCCAGACCAGTATTGCTTTACTAGTTGTTAGAGGAGAATAGGATAGGAATATCCTATCTCTGCTTTTGATAAGCTTGAAAACCAAGGCTTACGCCACCTTGTGTAAAAAATAGTGCTTGTATTTAATGAAGTTCACCCGATCGCCTAAACCAGGTAATTGTATATCCCTTTACCCTTGTAGTTGAATACGATTGTCTTCGTAGCCATAACGTATTCAACACTGTATCCGATTCCTTCCCTACCGATACCGCTATTCTTCCTCCCGCCGAACGGATAGTATCCTACGCCATGTCTTGGCATATCGTTTACGTAGATAGCTCCAACCTCTAGGTACCTAACATATTTCCTAATCCTATCGAGGTCTCTTCCGAAAACTGCAGCGTCCAGCCCATAATCCCTCCCATTAGCGAGACGAATCGCATCATCGTCTTTATCAAACCATGTTATCAAAGCTATTGGTGCGAAGACCTCTTCTCTATAAAGCTTTGTTTTCACCATGTTCTCGTGCGATTCGAATTCTATTAGCGTAGGCTCGACATAGTTGCCGCCTAGATGCCTGCCTCCGTATAGTACCCTGCCGCCTTTCTCAATAGCGTCGTTTATTGCCGCGATCATATTGTTTACAGCGCTGGAATCTATTAGAGGTCCTACGACTGTGGACGGATCCCTCGGATCCCCGACTCTAACCTTCTTGAGTTCTTCAATGATCAATTTAGATAGTTTATCGTAGATAGGCTTCTCGGCTAGTATCAGTTTTATAGCGTCGCAGCGCTGGCCTGCGAAACTGTATATGCCTGCCGCAATCGATTTAGCCGCTTGCTCGATGTCTGCATCCGATAATACGATAGCCGGGTCGCCTCCTCCTAGCTCCATAATATATTGTTTTATACCACCAACAGATAGGACGTGCCTCCCTGTTGAAGAACTACCTGTTAAACTCACTACTGATATCCTCTTGTCTGCTACAAGCGGGTCTGCTTCCTTACCCGATATGGTTAATACAGCGAAAGCATCCCTCGGGAATCCCGATTCCTCAACTATTCTAGCAAATAATAGGACAGGTAGAGGGTCTGCGCTCGGGGGCTTGATTATAATAGCGTTACCGCTCACGGTACTATACACGAATTTAGACACGGTATCGAAGAGAGGGTAGTTGAAAGGTATAATTGCGAGTACTACCCCGTAGGGTTCTTTCCTAACAATACTATCGGTTTCCAGCGTAGAAGCATCCCAGTCTCCCGCAATATACTCGCCGGGGACTTTCCTAGCGTCTAGAGGAGCATCCCTCAGCCTGCTAATACTCGAGAGGACTTCTCCCCTAGCCTGAGAATACGTCTTTCCGGTATTATAGATAAGTACATTGATAAAATCTTCGGCATACTTCTCCATTAGGTCAGCTATTTTAAACATGTACTGCAGTCTCTTATAGCCCGGTGTATTCCTAATACTCCACCTACCAGAACTATACACTCTATCTATTACTCGCTCGACATCACTATATGTTAGCCTGGGCACGTATCCAAGTAGCGAGTTGTCTATAGGCGAGTGTACAGGTGTCCAGGAGCTGGTGTCAAACCATTCTCCAGCTCCGTAAGCTTTGTAATAAAGTGTGTTTTCCGATATCTTGTAAATGTTGCTAAAGAATTCGGAGGGCCTATAGCTATTCAAGTCCTTCACCTTCTAAATTATAATAATTATAGAAATTTATAAACGGCATAATAGAAAACACATAATCGAAATTTAAAATAATTAAATTAAAAAACTATAATTGAATTTTATAGTATTCTCTAGCCGCCTTGAAGAATTCTTCTTCAATAGGGTTGATTAAAGGAGCGTCTCCAGCCGTTTTCTTAACTATATCAGGGTCTTTCAGACCATGCCCGGTCACTAGTACAACGATCGTTTCATCCCTATCAACCATTTTATTCTCAATTGCTTTAACCAAGCCGGCAAGCCCTGCTGCACCGCTTGGTTCGGCGAATATCCCCTCGAGCCCTGCTAACATCTTCATTGCTTCAATAATCTCGTTATCTGACACTACAACCCCGTAGCCATTCGTCTTGTAGAGGGCTCGTAGACCAGCGTCCCCATCCCATGGGAAAGTATCTTCAAGCCCGGTAGCGATCGTTTCGGGAGGCTTCTCCCAGGGCTTTATCTTATCCGGGTCGGCTCTCTCCCTCCAGGCTCTTACAAACGGGTGATTACCCTCAGGCTGGACAGATACTAGTCTGGGATAGCCGTTAATCCAGCCGGTTTCATTCCAGTCTCTGAAACCATTGAAAATGCCTGTGAGAAGGCTTGCGGCACCTGTTGGTACGAATACCTGGTCTGGTATCTGCCAGTTCAATTGCTCGACTATCTCCATAGATATCGTCTTAGGACCCTCGATCTGGTACGGGTTGAATACGCCGAAGCTAGGGCTTGGGTAGAACCCGTACTTCTCGCTGAGGATCCTCATCATTTTAACAGTAGGGTCTTCTGCCTCAGTCCACCTGACTTTAAAGACCTTGGCATTGTAGTAGAGTAGCTGGGCTATCTTACCATAGCCTGCGAAATCGGGTACGAAAGCGTAGACCTCTATACCCGCTTTCGCCCCGTAGGCTGCTAAAGCTGCTGCAGCATTCCCGCTACTGGCTATTACTGCTCTCTTAAACCCGAAATATTTAGCCATAGAGACTGCGACGCTCATAGCCCTGTCTTTAAAGCTCCCTGTAGGGTTCCTGGTCTCGTCTTTCAGGTAGAGGTTCCTTAGATTCAGCTTCTCAGCAAGCCTGCTTGCTTTAATTAACGGCGTCCCCCCTTCACCGAGCGATACAATATATTTTTCATCTGGTACCGGTAGGAATTCTCTATACCTCCACATGTAGAAGGGTCTTTTCGCAAGATCCTCCTTTTTCACACTGTTTGCTATCGCATTATAGTCGTAGTATATGTCTAACCTTCCAAGGTCGCCGCTTTTGCACATGACAGGCTTTTCTTCTAGCTTGTATATCCGGCCGCACTTACTACATTTAAGGTGGGTTACGTACATACATTCCACCATTACCTAGCATAGTATTAGAGTAATATAGCGGATAGTAATATAGTTTCTATTTATGGTCTAGGCCTCGCCTAGTCTCGAAACAAGATATTCTATGTGATCAAGCATTCTCTCTACATGCCTAGATATTAGCAGATTAACTACTTCATCTTTGCTGAAAGTATCTTTAGAACTAATACTGTGCAATAAAGCTAGATACTGCTGGTCACTAATCTTCTCTAGCCTCAACAGGTTTGAAGCATCGCTTCCTGAGATCTCGCCTCTAAGTATCCTAGATACGAAGACCCTTAACTCCTTCTCTACGTCTTCGAGGATCCGTATTGTTTCACCATACACCTGGGTCACTCCTACAATCTTGAGCATCCTCGCGATCTCCCAGGCGTACCTAGTTATCCTATAGAAATCATAGGTTAGGTCTAGCAATAGTGTGTAGTACCAGAGGTTGCGGCCTATGGGCCTCGACCTGGCTATAGATTCGAAGATGTGCGTGTAGATTTCCGGTCTCAGAGTACTCTGTCTCTCCATCGAGTCATATATAGCGTGGTATTCTGCATCGTTTATTCTACCTTTCTTTAATATGCTGATCAAAGTGTTTAAGGTTGTTAATGTCTCGTTTACAATTTTTTCAACATGCCTCATCGTCGTCTCGTCGGCTAGCATACCTACCACCCCTCGCTCAATAGTTTTAACGCGATCTCATTCCTAGCTCTGAAGACTATCTCCCTAACAGGCCCCGATTCGATTATTCTACCATCATACATGACATTAACGAAATCACCAATCCTAAGAGCCTGGTTAGGGTTGTGTGTAACCAGTATTATAGTGACCTCGTTCTTTAACTCTCTCAGCGATTCCTCTATTTTCTTCGCATTTATCACATCTATGTTAGCAGTCGGTTCGTCTAGTAGGAGAACCTCCGGCTTCATAGCCAGCGCCCTCGCGAGACATAATCTCTGCTTCTGACCTCCGCTTAATACACCCGGCTTCTTATCTAGCCTATCTCTAACTTCATCCCATAGCATAGCCTTCTCTAGAGCCCATCTAACTAATTCGTTAAGCTCGCTCTTATTCTTGGCAACACCGTTAACCCTAGCAGGTAGAGCTACGTTTTCAAATATACTTAAATGGGGGAATGGGTTAGGGATCTGGAATACCATAGCAACCCTCCTCCTCACCTCCACAGGATCGAGGCTATAGACGCTGACCCCGTCTAGGAGTATATCACCATCCCTCCTGATACTGCCGTGTATTTCAATAATCCGGTTAATGCTCTTCAGAAACGTTGATTTACCCGAACCGCTAGGACCTACTATCACCGATATTGAGTTCCTCGGGGCGCAGAAATCCACACCTTTCAAGATTTCCGCACCCTCGATCCACAAGCGGAATTTCCTAGATTCTACAATACACTTCATAATTCAACACCTCTAACTAGTTTTGTTAAAGCAAAAATTGTTAAGTAAACAACATATAGGACGAACGCAGCCCCCCATGCGAATTCGAATTGGGATGGGAAAGGTGAACTAGCTAGTGTGAATATTAGTGTGGTTATTGTAGAGGATGGTTGCAACAGGCTTGATAGACTAGTTGGGTAGCTGTAGAAATCGTTCCCTATAGTGAAGAGGAGTGGAGCTGTCTCCCCCATCAGCCTTGCTAGAGTTACACTCACCGCTGAGGCCAAGCCTGCTTTCGAAATACCTATTACTACTTTCGTCAATACTCTGAACCTATCCAGCCCTATCGAATAGCCTGCTTCACGGTAAGTGAGAGGTATTGACGAGAAAATATTCTCGAAGTAGGTGATCAACATAGGTAGTGATACTATTAGAAGCGAGATTACGCCGGCGAGCATACTTTGTGTTCTCATCGGTACTACTACTAGATAGTATACTACAACAGATATAGTAATAGTAGGGATTCCGTAAAGGCTTGTAACCAGGTATCTCACTATGCTGATAATACGTTTATTCGCATACTCTACGAAAGAGTACGCTATAAAAATAGCTAATGGGAGGGATAATAGTATTGCCAGCCCTGATGTGATAAGGGTTGATACAAGGCTTGGTCCTAGCCCTCCAATAGGCTCCTGCTGGTTGGGTAGTGGCGGGCTAGCGTACAGAATGCTTAACCCATTTAGCAGAACTATCCTAGCGCCATTTAAGATCACGCCAATATGTATTATCAGTAGAGCGAGTATTGATATAAAAGAGAATAATAGTATTGTGGTTTTTAATACGAGTATTTTGAGACGCCTAAGCCTATCCACTGAACACCGCCCTAAGCTTCTTATTTAAGCTTAGACCAGCCAGGTTTAATAGCAGGGATATTACGAAGAGTATCAGAGAAGAGAAGAATAAAACGCTGTTGACGAGAGGGTATATGGTAGAGTAGCCGAAATTATTCACGATAAGAGAAGGTATTGTCGAGACCGGTGAGAATAAGCAAGGGGAGATAATAATCTGGTTTCCGGCGAGTAGTGAGACAATAGTTGTCTCGGTAAGCACCCGGCTGAGTGATAGCAGTATTGCTGATATCACAGCTGGTTTGATCATAGAGATCTTCATAATGATTACTTCTTCTTTCACAAGGCCGGTGCTGTACATTGCTTCAATATACGTTAAAGGTATCATCCTTAGCGACTCTCTCAGTAAGACAGCTGTGTAGGATATGGTAGAAACCGAGAGGACCAGTGATGCTGTTAAGAGGTTCTGGCCTGTCAACGGATAGCATCCGAATACCGGGAGAAAGCCTAGTAGCTTGTGCAGGGGTATTTCAACATACTGCCTGATATTATTACTCAGGAATGCTACACCTAGATAAGCAAATATAACTGTAGGTATTCCAGCTGTTAAATCGATGAATATATCAACATACTTCCTAACCTTCTTACTCAAATACTCTTCTGTGAAAATTGTTAGCGGTATTGAGAAGACTAGGATTATCGGCAAGGACACTAGACCTACTTCAAGCGATCCTATAATCGGTGCTAGTATCCCGTATTCGCCGTGGTCTAAATCCCATGTAGGTGAGAAAAGACTTACACCGAGATTCGTCAACGAGGGAATAGACTTCTGTAGCAAGACTCCGATAATTAAGAAGAATAGAGTTAGAAAAATAGATAAATTGAGGGAAACAAAAAGACGGAAAAAGTTGTTCACATACACCACCTATGTAGTGCCCTAGCTCATTGCTTTAAAACTATTTAGTAAGTCAGTAGCTAGAGTAGCTGGGAGAGAATAGTAGCCTTGAAGCATATTTCTCTGCCCATCTGTTAGTATGAATTCAATCCACTCCGATACAGCCTGCTGTTTAGCAGGGTCCGAGTACTGCTTCCAGAAGATTTCGAAAGTAAACGATACTAGCGGGTAAGAGTCTTTGCCTGGAGCATATATTACAAAGTAGGAGTACTGGCTCCAATCAGCGGTCATATTATGTGGCAGTAAAGAGATTGCAGCCTCTACTGCCGATATAACACTATTGTTATCTGGGACTATGAAAACACCCTCTCTGTTCTCTATTGCAGCGTACTGTAGACTCGAACTCTGGGCATATTGTATTTCAACGTAGCCCAAGCTGTATTGTGTATTTTTGACTGTGAGAGACACCCCGTCGCTACCTTTAGCCCCAATAGCGTTTGGAGAGCTTACTACGAAACTAGGCATGGAGAGACCGACTAGGTCGCTAGACCATTTACTTGGACATGATTTGCTCAAGTAATATGTTAGAATATTTGTTGTACCGCTCTTATCACTCCTGTAGACGACTATGATATTCTTATCAGGTAGCTTATCTGCTATAGCAGGGTTTAATTGTTTAATCAGCGGGTCATCCCATTTAATGACCTCGCCTCTTAGGATTCTCGCGAGTATACAGCCAGTGAGATTCAAGTGGATGCTAGATGGGATCTCCGGGAGGTTGTAGATTACAACGACTGCTCCGATAGCTATCGGCAATTGCAAAACTTTATCTCTGTACTGGTTATACAAATTACTAGGTAGAGGAATATCGCTTCCAGCGAAATCGGCAGTGCCTTCAAGGAATGTACTTATTCCAGCCCCGCTACCAACCGGCTGATAGTTTAGGTTTACGCCAGTCTTGTTTCTGAAGAGTTGGGACCAGTATACTACTAGCGGTGCTTGGAAGGTCGATCCTGCCCCATTTATGGTGACGGATCCGATGGGACTAATCGTACTAGACGTGGATTTACCTGGATTGGAGCTATACCAAAAGAGGAATGCTGAGACTACGGCAGCTATCATTATAGCTATTATTATATATACTATTATTTTTTTGCTCATTTTTAAATCCCTTGGGGTATAAGTATGAATATAAACAAATATAAGCCAATCCCTAAATATATTTAAAGAGTTCTTAAAACTTTAAAGCATTTTAAATGTTTTAAAACTCTTTATAAAGTAATACTTTACCTCATGGATATCATAAGGACGAATATGATCAAATCTATTAATGTCAAAACAATAATCGCTGTCTGTAGTTTCTTCTTGAAGCTCATGTTACATGAATATATTTTCTAATTCTTATAATATTAGCCTTGTAAACCATTATACCCTCTTTAAAGTTTATAAACCTTGTATATAATGATAAAGAGGTGGGCGATGTTTAAACGCAGGATTCAGGTTATTAGCGGTTCTACGTTCATGGTATCTCTCCCTAAAGAGTGGGTTAGGCTCCACAACCTGAAAGGGCATGATGAGGTGGTTATGGAGATACTCCCCGATCTTAGCCTTAAGATAAGTCCTGTAGAGTCTAGGAGGAGCTACGAGAGGTTTTTCACCTACCAGTTGTCTGGTAATAAGAGGTATGATATTATACAGCTGGTATCAGCTTATCTTGTGGGTTACGACGAGATCAGGGTTGACTGCAGTAAGTGTAGCCCGGAATATGCTAAGAGTCTTATAAGTGAACTGATTTCTAAGACCCTTGGCCTTGAGGTTTTAGAGACAAGCCAGTACCAGTACGTTATCAAGAACGTCGCCGGTGAACTTAGTATTGGAGTAAACGAAATAATTCTACGTGTTTTTAGGATACTAAGACTAATGCTACAGGACCTTGCCGATATATTTGAGAAGAACTCGAATCTTCAACTACTCGGGGAGCTTTCTGAGAGAGATAGTCTCGTAGACAAACTCACACTTTACGGTCTTAGGGTATTCAACAAGATTTTCATGGGAGAGATCCTTCCAAAAGACCTGGGTTTCAAATCATTCGCCGAGGTTAACATATATTACAATATTCTCAAGAACCTTGAGAGAGCGGTAGACCATGTATCATATCTCGCAAAAGATACCCAGGAGACTTCTGATAGAATCGAGGAAGATATCCGGTCTCTAGTAGTAGAATATGCTAGGTCTCTAGGGGATTTCAGCAGTAAGATAATGGATGTAATATCTAAAAGTGAGACGTCGGAACTTGAAGAGGCTATATTAGTCCACTACGAGAATCTTAAAGCGCTATCTGAGAAACTACATAAATATCTTTTAGCAAAACCGAACTACTTCTTCATATATGACCACCTCCATAGAATCAGAGGGTATTTGCTCGACATTCTCGAACTAGTTAGTGATATGAGATATATCTCGCTAAGGCTGAAATCTTTTAGTAGCTAATCTCAGGACGTGGCGTATGTAAGCTACTACTGTACCGGGCTTTAGTTTCGAGGACCCTGTCATCCTCCTATCCATGGTATAAGGGTGGTCGCAAACCCTGGCTTCTTTATTTGATTCTAAAAGATCGAGTAGCACTTTAAAACTCCTTGGCTCAGCAATCTTCAACTTGTCGAAAACGGATCTTCTACCAGCGAAAAAGCCGGACATAGGATCGCTGGTCCTCCTAGTAGAAGGCAGCATGAGCCAGGCTATTAACGTAGCTGTTTTAGAGACTATCCTCCTATGCCATGGCAGACCTTTCAGCCCGGATCCTCCTATATACCTTGAGGCGACAACTATATCGCAATTCTCCAATTTTTTGATCATACCCGGTATGTATTCTGGAGGATGCTGCAGGTCAGCATCCATCACCACAATATAGACCCCTGTAGATGCTTTGAAACCGTCTACTACGGCTGATGCCAAGCCCATTTTACCAGGCCTCTTAATAACCTTGACAGGGTATATGCTAGACAACTCCTCTGCCAGCTGCCAGGTTCCATCAGGCGAGTTATCATCGACAACTATAATCTCATAGTTAATACCTGCTTCAGAGAGAGCTTGGTGTATCCTCTCGAATAGGATGGGTAGATTCCCTCTTTCATTGTATGTGGGTACTATTATTGAGACCTTCAAACCCCGTGACCTGCTTGTTTGAACTTCATAATTAATTTAAATAAGTTTCCCAGATTATATCTAGGAGAAACTGCGTAAACGGTGTTTTTAGAATGTGGTATTCTAGCAATATAGGCGATTTCCTAGAGTGGCTTAGGAGTATTGAGAGGAAGTGGCAGAAAATATGGAGGGAGAAGAGGGTATTTGAGGCAAACCCCGATCCTGCTAGGCCAAAGTTCTTTATAACAGTACCCTACCCCTATACCAACGCCCCGTTACACATCGGCCACGGGAGGACGTATACTATCGGCGATATAATAGCGAGGTATAAGAGGCTTAAAGGGTTTAACGTCCTATTCCCTATGGCATTCCATATCACTGGCACCCCGATTATAGCGATATCCGATCTAATAGCTAGAGGCGACCCAAAGGTTTTATCTAGGTACGAGTCTTATGTTAGAATGTATGTTCAAGACGAGTCTAGGGTTAGAGAGATCCTCGAGTCTTTCAAAGACCCGTACAAGCTTGCCGAATTCTTCGCTGAAAACGTTCATGTAGATTTCGAAGCCCTAGGGTTCAGCATAGACTGGAGAAGGAAGTTCCACACCGGGGAGCCTTTGTATCATAAGTTTGTTACATGGCAGTACCTTAAACTAGCTGAGAAAAACCTTTTGAGCAAGGGAAGCCATTACGTAACGTACTGCCTCCTCCATAAGCAACCCGAAGGAGAAGACGATATCGAAGACGCTGACGTGAACCCTGTCGAGATCGTAGAGTATACAGCTATTAAATTCAAGCTTTTGGATAGAGGCTCTAGCATGCTTGCTGCTACCCTTAGGCCGGAGACTATATTCGGTGCGACAAACCTTTGGGTGAACCCTGATGCGGACTACGTCGAGTTTGAGATGGGGGGCGAGGCTTTCATAGCATCGTATAAAGCATACGTTAAGATCCAGCACCAATATCCGGAGTCTTCCCCAAGGCTTATCAGGGAGTTTAAGGGCAGGGAGCTCGTTGGAAAAACTGTTAGAAGCCCTCTAGGGACTCAGCTAGTAGTATTACCAGCCTGGTTTGTAGACCCTGATGTAGGAACAGGCATAGTGTACTCGGAGCCTAGCGATGCACCCTACGATTACGTAGCGTTAACAGATTTGAAGAATGACCCTCAGAAAATCCTAGTTTTCGGAATCGATCCTATGATAGTGAATAGTATATCCCCGATCAAGATAATAGACGTCCCTGGCGTGAAAGGGCATTATGCTGAAGAGATAGTTAAAGCGATGAATATCACAGACCAGTTCGATCCGAAACTCGAGGATGCTACGAATATTGTTTACAAAGAAGAATTCTATAAAGGTATTATGGCAGTAGATGACCCCGAGCTGAAAGGTAAGCCGGTTAGAGAAGCAAGGGAGATCGTTAGGAAGAGGTTGATTAGTTCCGGCGATGCTATAAGGTTCTTCGAGCTGAACAGGAAGGCTAGGTGCCGTGCCGGCGGGGAGATCATCGTTGCGAAAATAGTAGACCAGTGGTTCTTAGACTATACTAGTGAAGACCTGAAGAAGAAAGTTATCGAATACGTTAACAACAGGCTGGTGGTCAAACCAGAAAAATATAGGAAGGCTTTCATAGACTCTATTAACTGGCTCGAGAAGAGGCCTTGCGCTAGGAAAAGAGGGATTGGAACTAAGCTACCTTTCGACCAGGACTGGATAATCGAGAGCCTAAGCGATTCGACAATCTACATGGCTTTCTACACAATTATCCATAAATTGCGTGAGAAGAACGTAAGTCCAGAGTCGTTGAAACCCGAGCTCTTCGACTACGTGTTCCTTGGCTTGGGAAGGCTAGAGGATGTTGCTAGAGAGACCGGGCTGCCCCCGGGCTTCATCGAGGAGCTGAGGAGAGAGTTCGAGTACTGGTACCCTGTCGATTTAAGACATACGTCTACACCGCATATATCAAACCACCTCTCCTTCTACCTGATCCACCACATCGTATTATTCCCGGAGAAATATTGGCCTAGGGCTATAACATTAAACGAGCCCGTGATCAGGGAGGGAGCTAAGATGAGTAAGAGCAAAGGTAATGTGATCAACCTTAGGGATATAGCGGAGAGATACTCTGCCGACCTCTTCAGGCTCTACATATCCTGGGCAGCGAGCATGGATAGTATACTCGATTGGAGGGATAGGGATGTATCCTCGGTAGCAGACCTTCTACTAAGATTCACAAGGCTTGTCTCGGACGCGTTAAATAGCAGCTGTGAGAACCCCGGTAGGGATATTGCTAGTAGATGGTTTAAGAGCAATTTCTACAGGTTTGTGAGAAAAGCCGAAGAAGCCATGGAGGAGTACGATGTCAGAAACTACGTGCAGAACGCATTCTTCAACATTCTAAACCTTGTAGAGAAGTATAGAGAGTTCAGAGGTAAATTACCCTGCGATATAAGAGATATCGTCGAAGACTGGTTAAGGATACTAAATCCTGTAATCCCCCACCTCACCGAGGAGCTATGGAGTCTGATAGGGAAAGAGGGGCTTCTATCGTTAGATAAATGGCCCGAGGTTAAGACAGAGTATTTCGACGAAGAAGCCGAGGTCTTGGTTAATGAAGTCGAGAGTGTGGTAGAAGATATCAAGAATATAGTTGAAGCTGTCGGGAAGAAACCGGCCAGGATATATATTATTGTAGCAGCCGACTGGAAGAAGAAAGTCATCGAACTGGCTTCGAAAGGCGCTGGGATCCGGGATATAATACGTAGTATATCCCCGATAATAGGTCCCGGGAGAGAGAAGGATATTGTCGAAGTATACAGGGCTTGGAAAAGTGGAGGTATTCCCGAGAAAGCTATGATAATAAATTCGGCAAAGGAGTTAGAAGCTCTATCCTCGATGTTGGACTACATAGCTAGGAAAACAGGTGCTAGCGTATTAGTGCTATCTGAAGAAGAAGCTTTAGCAAAGGATGTGCAAAAGGCTACTAAAGCACTATTAGGAAGACCGGCTATCTACATAGAATTCGATTAGTAGCTTAAAGGAAGCCTCCTTTACTTTTTCAATTATTACAAGTTTTAATATATTGAATCCCATATAATAGACCAGGGGTTTGTATGGAGGGTTCTATTCTTATTAAAAACGCGAAACTATATGTTGATAAGCATTTTGTCGAAGCTAACATACTGATCGAAGAAGGTAAGATAGCATCTATAAGCCGTAAGGAATTCGTAGCCGATAAAATTATCGATGCTGAAGGCCAGCCTGTAATACCTGGAGGGATCGATGTACACGCTCACGTCTACGACCCCGAGTACACTCAGAACGAGGACTGGAGGAGCGGTAGTTTAGCAGCGGTTTTCGGCGGTATTACTACCTTAATCGATATGCCGTTAAGAGTCTATGTTGATAATGTAGAAATTCTTCGAAGGAAAATAGAAGAGGCTAAGAGGAATTCATATGTAAATTATGGTGTAACAGGGGGTTTCATAAACGGTAAGAATAAGGATTCGATACCTAGACTAGCGAATGCTGGCGTTAAAACATTTAAAGTGTTCACAGCGAGGCCGTTTAAAGCAGACGATTACGACATACCGGCTATTTTCGAAACCATTTCTAATGTCAACGGTGTTGCTATAGTACACGCCGAAGACGACCCTCTAATAGAACAGGGGGAGAAAAAGTACAAGGGGTTTGATAACCCACTATACTATCATTACCATCGTTCAGATAGCGCTGAAGCCCTAGCGATATTGAAGGTCGGCTTCTACGCCGCTGAAGCCAATACCAGTCTCCATATCGCTCATTTAAGCAGCGCTAAAGGCTTGGAAGCGGTTAATTTCTTGAGGAGGTTTTATAGCAGGATAACCGTCGAGACATGCCCTCACTACTTGTATTTCACGCGTGAAGATGCGTCTAGGCTTGGGAACTATGTAAAGGTAGCGCCGACATTGAAGACTGCGGCTGATAGAGACGCTTTGTGGAAGGGTTTGGAGAACGGATCGATAAATATCTACGCTAGCGATAATGCCCCAGCCCCTAGGTCTGAGAAGGAGAAAGACGCTTGGAGCGCATGGGGCGGCATTCCTAACCTCGAGATAATGGTGCCATTCCTGTATACTTTTGGTGTTGAAGGTAGAAGGATCTCGTTTGACACGTTCGTAAGAGTTGCTTCGAGTAACCCGGCTAAACTCTTAGGCATATATCCTATGAAAGGCGAAATAGCAATCGGCTCAGATGCTGATATAGTTGTTTTAGAGACGAGGAAGCCCCGTAGGATAACTGCCTCAACACACCACCACAAAGTAGATTGGACTCCGTGGGAGGGTCTCGAACTGAAAGGACACCCGCTCTATACGCTTGTCAACGGGGTTTTGATAATCGAGAAAGGAGAGCTTGTCGGAGAACCTGGGTCTGGAAAATATATTGGGGATTTAATTAAGCGATAGTAATACCGGTTCAGCACGACAATTTTGATCGCCGGGGATCGAATTATTTGTAGTATAGGTGGTCTACGATGCTACCCCTACTGATTATAACCCAGTACTATGTTCAGCTACTAGCTATCATGAACCCTTTCTCAGCCCTCCCTACATTTCTAAGCCTGACCGAAGCGTTATCGCCGAAAGAGAAAAAGGAGATCGTTAAAAAAGTCTTTTGGACCATACTCGTAATAATGCTTGTCTTCACATTCCTTGGAAGTATTATTCTCGAAGCCTTTAGTATCTCGATCGCGAGCCTAAGGATCGGTGGTGGTATCATATTAATGGTATTAGCAATAGACATGCTAGGAGAAATGCCTAGGACTAAGTCGGTGGATCCGAGGGATATGGCTGTAGTCCCTATCGCGACCCCTCTCATAGTAGGTCCTGGGACTCTAACAACTATTCTTCTACTCACAAGCACTGAGAGAAACGCATTAAGCATGTTATTATTAATAGTAGCTGAGCTCCTCGCGGCTCTAACAACCATGGCTGTGCTGTATTTCTCAGAGTCGATGGTCAGGGTATTAAGGGTTAGTACTGTTCGAGCGCTCGGTAGATTCATGTCTATAATAATAGCCGCTGTAGCAATAGATATGATCGCTAAAGGTATATACGCATATATTGAATCCTATTTCCCATATTTGTAGATATGTTCAAAAAAGTATATTATTTATCCAAAACATTTCATTTCTACTTATATACGTTAAGTTTATATATTCAACTGTTAAGAAAATAGTTAAACAAGCGGGTGTGAGCAATATATGAGTCCTAAACTACTATGGACTATTGTAGCAGTTTTAATAATTGTTGTAGGTGTTGCTGCATTCTACGCCGGAATGTCTATGGCTCCGACCCGGACGGTAACGACAACACTCCCTGGCGGGGGAGTAGTTACAACAACTGTTACACAGACTGTCAGTGCCGGCGGCCAGGCTTGGATCCCGCCTTCAACAATTAAGGCTGCATGGGTCTACGTAGGTCCTATAGGCGACTTCGGCTGGACATATGCCCACGATGTTGGGAGAAGAGTTGTCCAGGAATTATACAAAGACTGGTTGCAAACGACATATGTTGAGAGCGTTACAGCAGATCAGTTGCCTTCTGTAATTGACAACTTGGTTGCTCAGGGATATAACGTTATATTTACTACAAGCTTTGATTTCATGGAGAATACTATTAAAAGTGCTCGGAAGTATCCTAACGTAATATTCTTCCACTGCTCGGGGTATATGAGAGCACCTAATGTAGGGACATACTTCGCAGACCTATACCAGGCGTACTACCTGAACGGGCTTTTAGCCGGTGCTTTAACTAAGACAGGGCAGATAGGGTATGTAGCTGCTGTCGAAATACCTGAGGTGGTAAGGCATATTAACGCATTCGCGATCGGGGCCCAGGAGGTAGCGCAGCAACTGGGTAAGAATATTACGGTTCACGTAATAGTTATCGGAGGGTGGGTTGCACCTGACAAGGCTAGGCAGGCTGTCCAGACACTGTTCCAGACGTACAATGTTGATACATTTGCTTTCACAGAGGATACGCCTACAGTGATACAGACGGTGGAGCAACTATACCAGAGCACAGGTAAGCAGTTATACGTATTCAGCCACTACTCGCCCGGTTATACTTACGGTACTGACGTAGTTGTATCAGGACAGATTGTCCACTGGGAGGTTATATACGCAGATATCCTAGCCAAGATCAAGGCTGGTATATACACGCCTTACAACCTTCAGAATGTTGACTACTGGTATCTAATGAACACTGGCGCTGTAGATGTCGGTGCATACATATACTCGAACGGTAGCATAATGTATATTAATCCAAAGTTCGTAGACCAGTTGAAGAGTATAATGGTAACCGATAAAGTAACAGGCCAGAGGATGAGCGTGTACGACCTATTCATGCTTAGAATGCAGGAGTTTAAGGAGGCACCGCTCTTAGAGAATATACAGGAGCAGGCTAACACTCACATCTACGAGACTGTTGTAGGATTGAAGATACCACCTGCTAAACCCGGAGTGCCGGAGCCGGCTACTAACTGGACGTGGAATGTAGCACCGGTATTCGACCCGTTCACCGGCCCGCTAACCTTCTGGAACCTGTCTAACCCGAGCCAGCTGATTCAAGTACCGGCTGGAGTAAGGCTTGGACACGACGACCTATGGTCTATGCAGTACTACCTGTACCCAGTAGTACATAGAGTAGGTGCTATATAGCTTTAAACAAACCTAAAGAGGTGGTGAATGGTGTCCGTGGATAAAAAAGTTTTTTTACAAACCCCTTCTCAACCTCAACCGTTTATTTCCGTGAGAAAAATAACTAAGAGATTCCCAGGGTCTATAGCATTAGATAACGTCAGCGTCGACTTCTATGAGGGAACTATACACGCCGTCCTCGGAGAGAACGGTGCTGGTAAATCAACGCTTGTGAAAATATTATCCGGCATATATACTCCGGACGAGGGAGCGATCTACGTTAAAGGTAAAAGAGTGACGATCGAGAGCCCTATGAAAGCGATAAGTCTAGGTATAGCAATGGTATCACAAAGTCCTGTACTCATCGACAGGCTCACCGTAGCCGAGAACCTAATACTAGGCCTCAGGAAATACGGGGTATTCTCGTCGCCTAAGAAAGTGGAGAAAACATTTGCAGAGATAGCCCAGAAGATAGGGATTAAAGTAGACCCTAATGAAGAAGTGTGGAAGCTCTCGTACACGCAGAAGCAGCTTGTCGAAATATCTAGGGCTCTCATCCTAAACTCTAAGGCAATAATCCTCGACGAGGCATTAACATATCTACCTCTAGAAGAACGAAGGAAGTTCTACAAGTATCTAAAAGAGTTTGTAGCAGGAGGAGGTCTAGTGATACTTATAACACACAAGATACCTGAGGCGTTCGAGGTAGCCAGTAAGATAACCGTGTTGAGGAGGGGAAAGCTTGTAAACACCGTAGACACTAATAATATCACTATGGATAGTGTCAGGGAAATGATGTTCGGCGAGAGGGCTAAGGAGATAAGCTACGAGAGGCTGATGGACGGAACCCCATTAGAACCTATTCTGGAAGTAAGCGACCTGTGGGTTAAGAACGATTTCGGGACATACGCGTTGAAAGGTGTATCCTTTACTGTTAGAAGAGGCGAAGTCCTAGGCATAGCAGGTGTAATAGGAAATGGCCAGACGGAGCTAGTGCAGGCATTATTTGGCTTAAGGCCTATCGAGCGGGGTTCTATTAGAATAACCGTAAACGGTAGAACATATGTTAGGCCATCTACACTACAACTAAGAAAGCTAGGGGCTGGATATATACCAGACCAACCCTTATCCCATGGAGTAACGATAGATTACGGTATGAACGAGAATATTGCGATAATACCAGGCTATACAGGCCCGATAATCAACTGGGCTAGACTTGAAAAATTGTCCAAGAAGTTCATAGAAGACCTAGCTATAGTTACTCCAGGCTCTAAGACACCTCTCAAATTTTTGAGCGGCGGGAACCTAATGAAAACGCTCGTTGCTAGAGAGATAGATACGGCCAAGAACCTACTAATATCCTTCAATCCAACTAGAGGACTAGACGAAGTTACAAGCGTCAAAGTGAGGAAGCTGATTAAGGAAAAAGTCGTACGTGATAAAATAGGGGTACTCATGGTTAGCGAAGACCTAGATGAGATATTCCAGGTTAGCGATAGGATTGCAGTTTTAAACGATGGCAAGATAGTTGGATTATTCGATGCTAAAACAGCTGACAGAGGCGAAGTAGAGAGGCTAATGGTGATGTGAGAATGGTCAGTATAGTTGTCGTAAGAAGAGTGAAACCAATACCCTACTTCATAGTACCTATCTCAGCTCTCGCTGCCGGCATAGCTGTGAGCATTGTGATATTATTCTTCCTAACCGGAGGCATGGTAACGCCTATGGACGTACTATACTCGATCTGGGCGGGTCTATCGCAACCATATGTCATAGCCTACATATTCATAATACTCACGGTTATAGGATTCGCGTTAGTACTTAGCTTTAAGGGCGGAATATACAATATCGGCGGTGAAGGACAGTTCTGGATAGCGACATGGGTAGTTGTATGGCTTGTTTTCACACAACCATTCATTGAATCGTTGAATCAAGATATATCGAAGCTACTGTTACTACTTGCAGGATTCATATCCGGGTTCGCGTGGGCTCTAGTAGCGGGGGCGATAAGAGGCTACATAGGGGTTGACGAGGTACCTCTAACACTAATGATGAACTATATAGCGTACTACTTGATCGACTGGTTTGTGATGATACCTGGCAAACCATGGCGAGACATCTACGGCTATGCTAAAACAAGATCTCTTCCATCATCCTTACAGTACCCTATAATACCGGCACTAAACGTCTCAATAGAACTAATAGCTATACTCTTAGGCGTTGGATTAATCGTATGGTTTATCCTAGATTATACGAAGCTTGGGCTAGCGATTAAAATCCATGGGAGCAACCCAAGGCTGTTGAGGAGTGCTGGTTATAACGTCCCTTTGATAGCGATGCTTACGCTAGCGATCTCGGGAGGTTTCATTGGGATCGCTGGGGTAGGGTACCTGTGTGGGGTAACACCGAGTATTAGAGTGCCTGTGGAGACAAGTACATCTGGGTTCGGGTACATAGGCATACTAGTAACATGGCTTTCAATGCTTGAACTATACGCTGTCCCGATAGCAGCCTATGTTGTAAGCAGCCTTTACAATGCTGGTACAACCCTTATGGCTATGAAAGGTATGCAGCAAGCAGGAATAACCGCTGGCGTGACAAACGTTTTTATAGGTAGCGTCCTCCTTATGTATGCCTTGCTAATAACCATGTCCGAGTACGAGATAAAGATCGTTGCGTGATGGCTATGATCAGTGGTTTCATAGACTTAGCAATAGCTTCGGCCGGTCTCTTCATAGCATATTACCTAATGGCTCTGGGACACTCTATTGTTGAAAAGAGCGGTGTACTGAATCTCGCTATAGACGGATTATACGCTCTCTCAGCCACGCTGGCATTCTTCTTCGACGTGTACTACTCGAACAACCTCCTGCTATCTTTCACAGTACCTGCCCTAGTCGCTATAGTATTCGGTTTATTCATGGCATTCGTTCTGACAAAATTTCCAGTAAGCCATGGTGCTGTAGGACTATCCTTAATGTTCCTGATGTACGGGTTAGCAAGTATTATCGGCTACGGCCCTAGGATCGTACAGGCAGCGCTACCTAATTTCTCACCGGGAATAACGTTAACTCAAAACGAGCGTATCATAGGATATATTATAATGGTAGCCCTTGGAGCATTCTTCTACTGGTTTATCGAGGGAACTAAAATAGGTGTATCGATCAAAGCCTCGGGCGAGGATCCCGCAGCCGCTGAAAGCCTAGGGACTAATGTACTCTTGTCACGTCTCATAGCAGCAGGCATAGGGTTTGCGATGATGGGTCTCGGCGGCGCAGCATACATGAACTTCTACGTGAGGCTCTGGGATGAGAGAGCGGTATTGCTGAGTGGTAACGGCTGGTTAGCATTCGCAATAGCTTTAAGCGGTGGAAGGCATCCACTAGTAGTGCTACTAACCGCGTTCATATTCTCTATACTAGTCCATTCAAGCCTGCAGCTAGTGGCATGGTATAATATCTCGAGAGACCTGGCTTACGCGCTACCCTTCATAGTCGCTATTATAGCGATGACGATATACATGGCTACTCCTCTAAGGAGAATCCTAGCACCCCCTAAGAGCCTGGGAAGGATTTACTTCAGGGAAGAGAGGACTGTCTAAAACCTTTTTTTCCTTTCATCTCTTTTTATACATCCTATAAGCTTATAATTGAGTATTAGTAGAGTCCAATAGCCAGGGATTTAGTAAATCAGCTTGTCAAGGGAGTAAGAGTGGAGAAGAAACTACTAGCATCTGTGCTTGCTTTAATAGTAATAGGCATAGCGTTAATGTTAGTATCATTTAACATGCCTAAGGAATTAGCTTTCAAAAAGGAATACTTCTTTCGGAACCCTGGTTCTTATGTAAGTGTTTCACTATGGCTTGATAAAGGGGATATGATCACCTTTAAAATGCCTATGTCTGTCAACGGGACTCTTACTCTACAGGGCCAGGAAAATGTTTTCAGAGACAATTTCTATGATGTAAGCACGTTTTCGATTCTAGTACAAAGCCCCAGCGGGCTATATAATTTGACGATATCTTTCGCCACGCCACCCGGGAATTTAAGCATAGAAGTAAGAGGGTACAAGTTTTCGATGGTTCAGAATCTGCTGGGGGCATTTGGCTTAATCCTATTGCTTTCAACCCCTTTCATACTATACGTGTACTATTACTCGCAGGGCAGGAAGTATCCTGATATCGTAGACCTGGAGGTGAGCGGGGTTAGAATATCGTGTAAGAGCATTGGCTACGATAGGCATGAGTGTGTATTGAGCTTTGAGACCGATTTGGAGAAGGATATTGCTGGGAAGGTTGAGGCCTGTCTGGCTTCAATCGCTTACCATCATATCACAAAAGTCTCTCATAGCATTCTATATGCTAGGCATAGAAAGATGAGGAATGAGCTGTTGGTTGACGTGAGAAACAATAGTGTAGTACTCAGCTACAGGGTGCGTAAAGCAATTGCCCGTGGTAGTATGGACCTATCGTGGATTTCTAGAGAAGCGGCAGAAATAGTTAAATGTATACTATCTAGGTGAGAACATCAGCTAGAAGAAAGTTTTAAAGAGCGGCTAAATCCTATACCTTATATATGATGATGAGGAATCCTGGGCTGTTAAAATAGTGTTGAAGGCCCCGCATAGCTGAAGAAATTAGAGTAACATTTTTATTTCCAACCTATGTTAAATCAAGAAAGGTGTGGTAAATGGCTAGGTACAAGGTCGAGATAAACCCTAGGGAGAATTGTATATCAGATATGGTCTGTGTATCGATATGTCCAGACGTGTTCGAGATGAGTACAGAGGATAACAAATCCCAGATCGTTGCTAAGTATAGGGTAGACCCTAACAACAACGCTGTAGGGATAGTGCCGGAAGACCTGAAGGGATGTGTTGAAGACGCTGCCACAGCATGTCCTGTCCAGATCATTCATGTGACGAAGATAGAAGGATAATCCGTAAGGAAACATTTTTCGCACATCCCCCCTGTTATAATAGGGGTGTTTTAAACGTCTTTCCTTCCCGAATGGGTTAAAGACCTTGCGTATAAGACGCTGGTTGAGAGTATAAAGTATCCTACCGTCCTCGGAGAAGCCTACGAGGATATAGTCGATTTCTACAAGGAGACGCTAAAGAATTACGGTGTGCACATAACAGTGCATAAGGTCGACGAAGAGTATGTAAAGAAGAATCTCCCGGCAATATATAATCCAAATAAGCCGAGGTACATTCTCCTAGCAAGGATTGGCAGCGGGGATAGGGTTCTCCAATTCAACGGGCATTATGATGTGGTATCACCCGGAGAGGGTTGGCAGACAGACCCGTTCCAGCCAGTGGTAAAAGACGATTTAGTGTATGGTAGAGGAGCTACAGATATGAAGGGTGGGATAGCGTCGATTATTGCGGCATTAGCTTACCTAGCCTCCGGTAGAGAGCCTAATATCATCGTGGAGGCAGCTCTTGTCCCAGATGAGGAGATAGGTGGTTTAACAGGTACTGGATACCTTGTAGACGTATTGAATAGTAGGCCGGACTGGGTTGTTATAGCCGAGCCGAGCGGGTTAGACAATATTTACATAGGACATAGAGGAGGTGTTTGGGCTATGGTTAAAGTATACGGTAGGCAAGCCCACGGCTCAACACCGTGGCTTGGCGAGAACGCGTTCGAGAAAATGGTGTATCTAGCTAAAGCATTCATAGAGGAATACAAGCCTAGACTGAAGGAGAAGAAAAGCAGTTATGTATATGAAATGGATGAAGCATCCCATCCTACGGTTACCCTAGGAGGGAGACTGCTCGCTCCAGGCTCTATAAATATCGTGCCAGGCGTAGCCGGCTTTAGTATCGATAGGAGGCTTATAGTAGAAGAGAAAGTCGACGATGTTATCCAAGAGCTTAAGAGCTTCCTGGAGGAGGCTTCTAGAAATATAGGTGTAAACGCGGAACTAGAAGTACTTGAAAGGTCGGAGCCTGCACTAACAAGCCCTGACTCCAGGATTGCGAAAATGGTTGAAGCCTCGATAGTGTCTAAGCTGAATATACAGCCTAGGAAAACAATATGTGTTGGGGGCTTGGATTTAAGGTATTATACGAGGAGGGGTATTGAAGCAGTAGCATATGGTCCAGGCGAGGTCGGGATGGCTCATAAGGTTAACGAGTATATTAAGTTAAGGGATGTATACAAAGTCGTCGATATCTACGTAGACTTGGTTAAGAGACTAGAAGCATGAGATTGTAAACGCCTATCCTAAAGTATTTTTAAAGATACGTGTATGAAAATATCTTGATTGTTATGACAGTTAAGATCCTCATCGCTAATAGAGGAGAGATTGCTGTAAGAATAGCTAGGAGTATCTCTGAGATGGGGTTCAAGCCTCTAGGGATATACACTCCTGTTGACAAGAATAGTTTGCACAGGAAATTTGTATACGAGGACGTAGAGGTTTCAAGCTATCTCAGCATTGATGAAATAATCGAGGCGGCGATAGAGCTGGGTGCTGACGCGATCCACCCGGGATACGGGTTTTTAAGCGAGAATAGTGTCTTCGCTAGAAAGGTTATTGATAAAGGTATAGTATGGATCGGCCCTAGGCCTGAGGCTATTGAGAGGGCTGGAGACAAGATCGGGCTGAAGGAGACAGCTATAAAACTCGGTTTACCAACTCTCCCATACCAGCTAGTTAAAGACCCTAGTGATATAATAGAATTCGCGCGTGTCCACGGCTATCCTGTTTTGATAAAAGCTGCAGGGGGAGGAGGAGGAATTGGAATGAGGATAGTCTTTAACAGAGGCGAAGCTGAGGAGAAGGCTAGGTTAGCGCAAGAAGAAGCTGAGAGAGCATTTGGCGATAAAAGGATTTACGTAGAACCATACCTGGGTCATGCTAAGCACATTGAGGTGCAAATCCTAGGAGATGGCGAGAGAGTTATCCACATGTATGAGAGAGAGTGCTCGATACAGTTCAGGTATCAGAAACTCGTTGAGGAAGCACCATCTCCTTCTATAACAGGAAGCGAGAGAGACGAGGTGACAAGGATAGCGGTTGAGCTGATGAAGGCTATAGGCTATGATAATGCTGGTACGGTCGAATTCTTGTTTGATACTAAAAATAGGAGATTCTACGTTATGGAGGTTAATACAAGGCTGCAGGTAGAGCACCCTGTTACGGAATTAGTTACGGGAGTGGATATTGTGAAAAAACAGATTAAGATCGCTTTCGAAGGAGTCCTAGACATTGGGCAGGAGGATATAGTATTAAGGGGTCACGCAATAGAAGCTAGGGTTATGGCGGTCAATCCTATAAGTCTAACACCTGTATCAGGCTATATAACAAGGTATAGAGAACCATCGGGGCCAGGTATCAGAGTGGATTCCGGTGTGGCTGAAGGTTCTTATATACCGGCCGACTACAATCCTCTGATCTCGAAAATAGTGGCATTTGGTTCGACCAGAGAGGAGGCGGTATCAAGGCTGTTGAGGGCTCTCAACGAGTATGTAATAGACGGTATCCAGACCAATATCTACTTCCTGAAGAGTATAATACAATCGCCAGAATTCATTAAGGCAACATACACGACCGAGTTTGTTAGTAACAATATGGACGTGCTAGCCAAGAAAGTTGAGCAAGAACTCTCTATCCAAGCCCTTGCTACAGCGGTAGCATCCGTGTTCCAACCGGATTTTAATAAATTGCTTAAAGGGAAGATAATCAGAGAGAAGCCTACGGAGACACGTGTCGAAGCTATTAAGAGAAGGGCTTGGACATACTGGACTTTAACAAGAAGTAGGCTTAGAAGGAAATAAGATTCAAAACGATTCCATATTCTAATCAACTATTGTTGAAAGGATTGCCCCAAGCTGTATTTTAACAAGATCGCTAATAGGGATAGTGTAGAAACTAGAATACGCCTTGAATTTATCGGCTATGGAAATTATTTTTGTCCTTATCTCTTTTTTCAACTCAATTAGATTATTTGGCAGGGTTGATTTAGTCTCCTCGAATTCAATGGATCTGTGGAGAAGCCCGAGTCTCAACAGGCCCGAGTAGAATAGTACTCTTGCGTAAGCATCGAATGCTTGAGCTACCGAAGCGTTCTCGTCTAAGCTTTCATCTTTTTCAATCCAATTCCTCTCTGCAATAATGCTTTTCAGGGATGTTTCTACAAAATACGATAATGCTTCATAAAACGGGTTATCCTCTGAAGCATATGGCGCTATTTTACCCATATATTCCTCTATCTGTCTTAAGAGTTCTTCTTCGAGGTTTATTCTTATTTTTAATAGTTCTCTTCGTGGTATCCCGATTCGATAATTATTACTTAGTCTCTCATCGTAAATATAAGGTACCTCACATACTAATTCAAAAACACCAGGCACCTGTTTCTTGGAATAATCGAATGTGCTTCCGCCATGGCTAATAGCTTTAGCTACATCCTTCCCATAGTATTTCTCATACCAGTCATAGATTTTTTCGATACTAGGCATATAGAATATTCCGTCCTTGATTTTCTCTATGTAAGGGGCTTCCGGCTCTCCGTAATGAATTGGGACATTAAATCTAGATGGTATTTCGTAAAGCATTTCTAATACTTGCTTAGAAAGTTCTTTTGTAACATAATAATATGTCCCTGAAAAACCAGAATTATGAAGGCTATATATATGCGTTGGCTTCCATTCATCGATTACTTTCATTAACGCCCTTGTCTCAGGAATAGGATTATTGAATTTAAGCTCCTTATATTCAACTGGGAAACTCCACTCAACCTGTTTATACCCTGGAGGCCGGTAATAGTTCAAAGCATACTTCACGATGTCGAATCCTCCTTTAAACCATCCCTCGTTTAATCTAGCACCATAAAGGTCGGCGGCCTTAACAAGAATCCATGTGGCTCTACTCATTACAATAAATTCTCTATCAATATCAAATATTTTTGTTAACACCTCGATAGTCATAGACCCTACTGGTTCATTAGGATGTGGGAAACCTATTGCGAGAATTGATTTTTCATCGCCCCCTCTTACTATAAGGGCTTCGACAGGTTCACCGTTTCTAGCTGTTCCTATTTCAACTAATTCAGCTATATCATTGTTTTTCTTAACGAATTCTCTGGAGCTCTTTTTTAATTCGTCAATGTACATAAATTCATTAATATGGGGCACGCTCTCTATATATTTGTATACAAAATTTCTTACTTCTTCCATTTTGTTATACCCAATCTATTTTATCCTGGCCTATTTTATACTTAGTTAAAGTTTATATACCTGTGCATATTATTCTCCTATTTCTAAGGGTATGATGTGTAATGTTGGCAAAATATGTACGTGCTGAAAATACAAAAGTTATTCTCCTGCTATTAATAATAGGTATACTGTTTGTCTCACAACTAAGGGTAGTGTTGTCGGAAACGCCTTCGCAAAGCAATACTCTAACAGTTATCTACTGGGGTGATATAAAGAGTTGGAACCCTGATAGTCAGGTAGATGATGCGTTATATGGTATTGCGCCAAATCTATTCGATAGGCTAGTAGCTTTAGATTACAATTATAATATTATACCCGACCTTGCGTACAATTGGACTGTTAATTCTAATGCTACAGTCTTTACTTTCTACTTGGTAAGAAATGCTACATGGCATGATGGTGTGCCTTTTACTTGCGTTGATGTTAAATGGACTTTCGAAGCGATAAAAAAGTATCATGGTATAGCGTATAGTAATCTAATGATGGATCATATGGTTAGTGTTAATTGCCTCGACAACTACACTGTCCAGTTCGTATACGATACACCATTCCCAGCGTTCTTATCTTTTGTAGCATGGTATGGGACGTTTATCCTACCAGCCCACATATTTAACAGTACTCAATATAAGGACTGGATGGATCCTAACATACCTGCTTTGCAGCACCCTATTGGAACAGGACCTTTCAAATTCTATCAGTATGTGAAAGGCAGCTATATAGTACTGGTTGCGAACGATAATTATTTCCTGGGAAGACCTAAAATAGACAAACTAGTATACGAGATAGTCCCAGATCCAACGAGTGCAGAGCAAACCTTTTTATCGGGTAATGGCGACGTCCTAGCTAATACGCCTCCTGTATCAGATATACGAATATTGAACCAGACTCCAGGCATTGTAGTTAAGGTCTTACCTACTCTGAGCAGATACTACATTGGGTTCAATATGCTTGAGCCATTGTTCCAGAATAGCGATTTCAGGTTGGCAATAGCGATGAGTATAGATAGGAACGAATTAAACCAGAAAGCTTACTCGGGTTACGCATTCCCTGCTACAACAGCCTGGTTAAAAGGTATGTCGTTCTGGTGGGATCCCAACGCTACATACCCTCCATACGACCCTGTTAAAGCACAGCAAATCCTTGATCAGCTAGGATATAAAGTAGGCCCCGATGGTTATAGGCAGTTCCCTAACGGTACAACTATCAATCTAAGACTAGTGATATTCCAGGGTTCTACCTCAGAAGCTATAGCGCAAGTACTCCAGAATCAATTAAAGAGAGTCGGGCTAAAGGTGACTATTGAAGAATACGAGATAGCCACCTGGGAGACTAAAGTCGTTAAGCAGAGGGATTTTGATATCGCTCTATGCGATGGTTTTCACGGTCCTGATCCTCACAATATGTATATGAGATATTCGAGCTATGCCTATATAAACTTCGCTAACTATAGCGATCCCGAGTTTAATGAATTAGTGCTAAAAGCGGCTCAGACAGCAGATCCTTATGTTAGGAGGGAATTGTATTTCAAAGCTGAAGAAATATTTGCAAGAGACCTTGTATACATACCACTCCTCGACTTGCCAGCATTCTTCATATATAGGCAGGGATGGCATGATATGCCATGGGATCTAATAGGAGTTGTACCAATCGGTAGCTACTATAAAGCCTGGTATGGCCCAAGCACACAAACCAGTAATCCCACTTCAATAACAAGCACTAGCACCACCACTACGAGTACCCAGACAACAAGTACTGTAAGCCCGGTTTCAGCGACATCAACGACTACATCAAATACCACTAGTAGCACAGTAACTACAATATCACAAGGAGCCCTGGCTACAAACTGGGTAATTGTAGGAGTCGGTATTATAGCAGTAGTCGTAGTAGCTGTACTCGTATGGTTGAGGCTGAAAAAGTGAAAAAGTACATAATTAATAGGATTCTAGCTTCTTTTTTAGTTTTTGTGTCCGTACTTATTATTAACTTCATACTTATCAATATAGCACCTGGTAATCCAGCTTTAATGATGGGTGCTGAAACAGGTCTTGTAAGCAATGATTATGCCGAATATTTGATCCATAAATGGGGACTTGACCAACCATTGTACGAGAGACTTTTAATATACATGTATAATGTATTCCGCGGTGACTTAGGGATTTCTTATCGTTATGCTGTACCAGTAGTGGATTTGATCGTTGAGAGGATACCTATGACGCTCTTGATCATGGTGCCGAGTATAGTGTTAGCGTTCATGCTTGGAGTCCTAATAGCTGTCTTAGCAGCATCAAAACCAGGCGGGGCATTAGATGTTTCTTTCACTGGGTTCTCGATGCTGACATACTCAATGCCGTCTTTTTGGCTAGGCATTATCCTTATAGAGGTCTTCAGTATAAAATTGAAAATCCTACCTGCTACAGGTATAATAAGCCCACAGTATATAGGTTCTGAGGGTACTTTAGGATATTACCTTGACATGGCTAAGCACGCTGTACTGCCAATACTAACCTTAACCCTAGGTTTGTTCCCTATATATTTCAGGTTGACAAAAAGCGTAATAATGGATCAGCTCGCAGAAGATTATATTATCGTATTAAAGGCTAAAGGACTCTCCAAGTTTAGAATACTATATTTCCACGCTTTAAGAAATGCGATAATACCTGCTGTCACGCTTCTGGGCCTTCAGCTTGGTTTCGCATTCGCCGGAGCAGCTATAATAGAGAACGTATTCGCATGGCCTGGTATCGGCCGTCTAATGTTAGATGCTATAACAGCTAGAGACTACCCTCTAATAATGGGTATATTCCTACTGGTAACAGTCATGGTTCTAGTAGCAAATATTATAGTAGATCTAATCTATGGTTTATTAGACCCTCGCGTAAAAACTGGGTGATTTACTTGGAGCCACGGGTGAACATTGAGGGCATCCTGCAAGCACATTCAATATATAGTGTTTTGAAAAGAAATATTGGTAGTGTTCTAAGAGGAGTTAAAGAATTTGTTATATGGGCTACAAAAGATTTTGAAGGCCTACTTGGGCTAACTATCATAACAAGTATAGGGGCTTTAGCAGTCCTCGTAAACTGGTTGAATCTACCGGATCCAAGCGCTATGGTCTATAAACCATTTACTCCACCATCTCTCAACCACTTGCTTGGCACGGACAGGTTTGGTAGAGATGTTCTCAGCAGAATATTATGGGGTGCTAGAACAAGCCTCATTGTTGGATTATCTGCTGCAATATCGGCCTCTCTAATAGGGTCTCTCCTAGGCGTTATAGCAGGTGTCTACAGGGGATTAATTGATATGGTGATAAGCAGGGTAGTAGAGATATTTATGATGATCCCAGCCTTCTTCCTTGCACTAATACTTGCTGTAACCCTTGGCCCCTCAATATATAATATAATATTTGTTGTATCAGTAACTAGTTGGCCTACTATAGCAAGGGTAGTAAGAGGTCAGGTGCTGAGCTTAGTTGAGAACCAATATGTAGAGGTAGCTAAATCCTTCGGTGCTAGTAATAGATACATTATGTTCAAACATGTACTACCGCAAGCAATACCTCTGATAATATCCTATACGATACTTCTGGTAGGTAACGCCATGCTACTTGAGGCAGGCCTCAGCTATCTAGGATTAGGAGATCCAAATATTCCTAGCTGGGGCAGGATGATTTATGAGGGTCAGCAATTATTATTTACCGCTTGGTGGCTAAGCGTTTTCCCAGGTCTATTCCTTACGTTAACGGTATTAGGGTGGAATTTCCTCGGAGATTCCCTAATAAACTATCTTAACCCTAAGAAACGGATTGTTAGGGAATTCGAGATATAATTTTTCTCGTATATTCTCTCCTATTCAACAATCTTCCCAGGCATTTCAATTGCTATGATTATTTGATACGATGTTGAAGATTGCTATGATTAGAAGGTCGTAAAAGGGTCCATAGACTTATTTCCTGGGGGACATAACCGATAATCCTCCTCGCTTTAGATGCTTGGGATACTACGTCTAAACCGAAAACCCTAGCAGTTCCAGAAGTCGGTTTAATCTGTGTAGTCAGAATCCTCATTAAAGCGGCCTTACCTGCTTCATTTGGTCCAAGAATAGCATGGGAAGTCTTCTTCTACCTGTAGATCCACACCGTTTAAAGCCCGGACACCACCCGAGTAGATCATGATAAGCTTAGAAACCTCGTTCGCGTTCAACTCTTATCCCTAAAGACTGAATATGCTATGCTGCACTACCCTATCTATACCACCTTATATAAACCTTATAAAGTATGTCATTTTCTATGTTAATGAAATTTATTGATAGCAAGATTTAATCATAGCGATATATGCTTTAAAAGTCTTACAGAGTATTTGATGATATATAAGTTTTAAAATATGTTTAAAATAAAAGTTCCAGTTTTATCTATATTATTTGTATATTGTTATCTCGAGAACCCCTTTCCTAACCCTGATCCTAGTGTTCTCTTTCTTGGGGTGGAATGGTAGCGGTATTACCAGGCTGTACTGTTTTACTTCAACACCTCTATACCTCTCCGACCATTTTCCAACGTCTATCTTCGACTTGAGCAATGCTTTAATCCTAAGCCTGTTCTCCTCGAACAATACCTCGATATCTCCTTCGCTCGCGTATGGCAGGTCAACGTATACGATAACCCTGTCTCCTAGATCCCTCATACTATATAGGGGTTCTATTGTCTCGCTGTAGAACGGCTTGTATGAATGCTCTCCTCGGACTTCCTCGGCAATCCTCCTAATCTCCCGTCTAAACTCGTCTTCGATCTCTCTGAGTCTTCGTTCGACCCTTTTGAAGAACTCGTCTATGAAGTCGCTCATGAGACCCGCCTCACACGTATAATGATGGCTGGTACTCGGTAACTTTCTTCATCTGCTCCATAACGCTACGCGTCTGCCTCATGAGCTCTCTCGTCTTTAACTTAATCATCTCAGCTTCCTCAAGTAGTTTCTTCACATCTATCTCCCTGCCTATTATCTTCGAGAATACCTGTAGCCCTCTGGCTGCAGCCTCTGGGTCTGGGAATTCTAGGAAAGACTCTGTTAGGAGTATGAGAGTATTAACCCCTTTCTTAACACTCTCCCTAAGGAGCGTAGCGTAAGGGCCTATTATAACTCCTTGCCTCAGGGGGTTTGCGCCACTTTTCTCAGCGAGATCGGCTAGTTCCTTCACCGAGGCTACGTAGAATGTCTTAAGCTCCTCGAGGTCGATCCTATTAGGTGAAGGTATGCCTGTTAAGCCTATAACGTAGTCGTAATTCCTAATCCTAGAGTAGTCTATGACGGCAGAAGCCAGCTCAACCTGGACTTCTAGCGGTAGTGCGAAATCTGTTGAAACAGCTAGTATGTTTCCGCCAGCGAATATTCTAATAGGGGGTCTCGGATAACCTTCTTGCACGATCGCTATATGGTGTAGAGCAGGTGCCTCAACATCCCCTACTTCCTTCAACTCAAGCTCTCTAACAAGGTGGTACATTGAAATAGTGCTAACAAGCCCTGTATCAGGCACGGAGAAAACTAGTATGCTAGGCTTCTTAAGCTCAAGCCTATCGTATTCCCTGAACCTGAAAGATTTAATGACTTCCTCCCTAATAGAACTCACACATTTCACCTCATTATCTATTTAAACCAGTATATCATTTTATCTTTGAATATAGTACGATTCTATATAAGGTTTAATTATAGGCAAATATACTATCATACAGCTTATTATGGGTTTTTCTGCGGTATGTCAAATAGAGTAGTATCTTAATAGGATAATTATCCTCTCAGACCCTCTCAGATTATGAGAGATGGGCGTAGACAAAATTAGTTAAAGATATTAAGTCTATTTATATACGTGTAGCATATAAAAAACAGCTGATCAAGGGGTGCAGCTTGAAAATAGCATTATCTTGGAGCGGTGGTAAGGATTCGACACTAGCACTATATTTTCTCAAGAAGTCTGGTGTTTTTCAAGTGGAATACCTAATAACTACTATCACAAAGGATTACGATAGGGTAACAATGCACGGTGTTAGGAGAGAGCTTGTTGAGAGGCAGGCTGAGTCTCTTGGGATAAAACTCATAGAAGTGTATATACCCGCGCACTGTAGTAACGAGGAGTATGAAGAGATTATGGGTAATGTTGTCAAAGAGCTTAGAGATAAAGGAGTAGAGGGTTTCGCGTTCGGGGATATCCATCTTGAAGATGTGAGAAGGTATAGGGAGAAAAATCTAGAGAAAGCAGGGGTTAAAGGGGTTTTCCCCCTATGGGGTAGGAATCCAAGAGAGCTAGCCGAGCTATTCATCAACCTTGGTTTCGAGGCTATAGTTGTATCAGTAGATTCAAGGAAGCTTCCTAGAGACCTGGTGGGGCAGAGGTTCGACTGGAATTTTCTGTCGAAACTACCTAGCGGTGTGGATATTATGGGTGAGTACGGAGAGTACCATACATTCGTATACGCGGGGCCTTTATTTCGGAATAGGATAAATGTGAGGTTGGGCGAGGTAGTGTTTAGAGAAGGGTTTTATTTTATCGATCTAATCCCGGGATAGATGAAATCCATTGTTGCAACCCTGGCCTAAAGTGCTAGAATACCTTGTAGTACTTCAAATTGAATAGAGCTTTGTGGAGTAGTTAGGGTTTAAATATTTTTATTGATATATAAGCATCAATAAATAATTGTAAGGTGTGTATGCGTGAGTAATATTAGCAGGATTGTTAAAATAGTTGAGGATATTATATATACACCTACATATACTCTTCTCGGCATAGATTACAAGGGCAGGGTCGTATATCATACTCTCGAAGGGGGATTTAATTCCATATGGGTCCTCGACCCTAGCAGAGGCAAGATAAGGCTTTCGGAAAAAACTGTTCACTGGCCGGGCGAAGTCAGTTTAAACGGTACCAGGGTTCCTTTCACACGAGATGTGGGTGCTGGGAGGGAGACGCAGGTTATAGGCTATATCGACCTAGTTAACGAGAAAGAGTTCGTGCTCGAAAACATGGAGCCGGTTAGAATACTTGGTTTCTTCGATACGGGTTCTGAAATAGCTTTCGCAGGGGCGTCTAAAGAAAGAATAAGCCTGTTCCTAGTTAAGAAGGACAGTGTTGAAGAATTAGCAAGGCTTGATTCGTATGCTCACGTATCTTTCTTCGACGGTAAAGTTATTACTGGCTCGGGGAATCTAAGAAAGAATCCTAAGTCTAGCGAGATCTTCATATATGATTTATCTAGCAACGAGCTAAAGGTTGTTACACCTAGGGAGGGTAGTGTCAATGAGTCGCCTATAATCACAACCAGTAAGAAGCTGGTATTCGAATCTAACGCCTACACCGGGGATGCGAAAGAGTTGGTAGTCTATGACCTCTATAGGGACAGATTCGAAAAACTTGTATTCAGAGAAAAAGATTATTCGGAATACAAGCCTGTAGAACACCTCTTCTACAGAGAGTTCAATGGGAAGCTGTATGTTATAGGGAAGAAAGATGGGAGGTCGAAACTCTTCGTAGACGGTCGGGTTATTGAAACACCAGCTGGAACAGTACTGAACGCTTATCCGCACGGTGAACTAATATACTTTACCTATACAAGCTTGAAGAAGCCTACAGGCATCTACGTCTATGATAAAGGTGTTAGTAGAGAAGTGTTAGTATCCAAACTCCCTGCTGAAGTGGAAGAAAGTTTCGGGGATATAGAATTCGTGAAAATAAAATCTTTCGACGGGGTTGAAGTACCAACTTTCATATTCAAGACGAGGAAGCCTAGAGGAGCGTTCGTTGTATACGTGCATGGAGGGCCATGGTGGGAGACTGCAGACGAATGGAATACCAGGATAGCGCCTCTAGTAGCCCTGGGATTCAATATTGTGGCACCTAATTTCAGAGGCTCAACAGGCTACGGCGAAAGATTCAGGCTTATGGACATAGGCGACCCAGGCGGCGGGGACCTGCTCGACGTTGAAGCAGCTACCAAATGGGCGCTTGAAAACAAGCTCGGCGAAAAAGCTCTAATATGGGGGTATAGCTACGGGGGATATATGACTCTATGGGCTATGTTCCAGAGGCCTGATCTCTACGAGTGTGGTGTCGCGGGCGCTCCTGTAGCCGACTGGGAGGAAATGTATGAATTAAGCGATGCGGTATTCAAAGAGTTTATAAACATACTATTCGACAACAAGAGAGAGTTGTGGAAACAGAGGTCTCCGTCTACATATGCAAGCAATCTAAAGAAACCTCTCGCGATAATACAGCCACAGAATGACACTAGGACACCTCTAAAACCGGTATTAAACCTCGTCTACAAACTAATGGAGAGCGGGAAAACGTTCGAGCTACACGTAATCCCAGAGGCAGGGCATGCTATCACTACCCCTGATAAACTAGCAATAGTAATGACGCATGCTTCGATATTCTTGGATAAATGTGTTGGAAAATAATAGTTTATATTTTTTAGTTAATCCCACCTATATTCTTTTATTAAAAGCTTTTATACCCAACCTGTTTTATTCATGCAGGTAAGAGAGTGGGTGTAGAATAGTGAGAATAGCATATATATCCGTAGTAGTTTTGGTACTATTAACAGCTATAGCATTTCCACCTATTGTGACGAGAGCACAGGACCAACAGCCTACAGTGTTCAAATACATTATTAGAGATCCTAGTATAGTTCCAGGCGGCGTTTTTAGAGACCCTATGATGGGTGAAGCAAATACGTTAAACCCATGGATGTTTACTACAAGCTGGGAGGCTATGATAATAGGAGTCGTATATGATACTCTAACAGTTATGGCTCCGGACGGGTCTATAGTAGGTGATTTAGCTAAGAGCTGGGAGATTAAGAACAATGGGACAACCTACATCTTCCACCTATACGAGAACGCTTCATGGCATGACGGTCTACCGCTAACTGCCGAAGACGTGGCTTTCACATACAGGTTCCTTAGGGACTATGGTAATCTCACTAGGTTCAAAGACTACGCGCCCTACATAAAAGATGTTAAGGTATTAGACAACTACACCGTTGAAATAGACTTAACCCAGCCATATGCTCCGTTCCTCACTCTAGTTACATCATCAATATACATCGTGCCTGAGCATATATGGTCCAAGATACCGCCCAGCCAGGTACCAACATATAAGAACGAGCCTCCTATCGGTAGCGGGCCTTTCATCTTTAGAGAACATGTTCCACAGCAATACTACCTCCTAGTAGCTAATCCCAAATACCATCTAGGGAGGCCTTACATAGACACGTATGTCCTTCCTATAATTCCGAATCCTGATGCGATGCTGCTTGCTTTGAAGAGAGGAGATGTTGATGACGTTACTTGGAGTGTGCCTTACGCTAGTATACCCGACCTATTAAGCGACCCTAATATCAGGATATGGAATGTAACCGAATTAGGGTCGAGGTTCATGTACTTTAATTGCATGAGGTATCCTATGAACGAAACGCTGTTCAGGCAGGCAGTGCACTACGCGATAAACCTGACAGAGGTTGTGAACCTTATATATCAAGGTTATGCTCTGCCCGGTTCTCTAGGAAAGCTCCCACCAACTCTTACACCGTGGGCAGACCCTAATCTCCCTCCAAAGGAAGTTAAATATCCATTTAATTTAACTAAAGCAGCTGAACTGTTAGACCAGCTCGGGTTAAAAGACTATAATGGTGATGGCTGGAGAGATTTTCCGAACGGGACTACTATCAAACTCACAATATATTCGCCAGCATACGACCCTCTCAGAGTTAGAGTAGGAGAAATACTCGCAGCTAACCTTAGAAAAATAGGTTTAAACGTGCAGCATCAGCCTTTAGAGTGGACAACGCTGGTCTCTAAGTTGTTATCGGGAGACTACGATATGCTAATAATTGGAGGCTTGGGGTCAACAGACCCAGATATTCTGAGACAATTATTCGCATCTAATGGTACATGGAACATGGGTCATTGTGTGATACCAGGTCTAGACCCATTACTCCAGCAGCAGGCGGTGACACCTGATATTGAAGCTAGGAAGAAGCTCGTATGGCGGATCCAGGAGATCCTGGCAGATTACGTACCATTACTAAACTTTGTGCACCAGGAGTTTGTATTCGCATACAGAGTTGACAGGTGGGCTGGCTGGGTATTATCTCCTATTCTTACACCTGATAACTGGTTCAGCCTGCTCAGCCTTTATAATATCCAGGCACAGCAGTACAAGCCTTCAGTGCCTGTAGTGGTAACTTATACTACAACACCTGCATTAACTACAACTACACCGATACCAACGACGACTACAACAATAGCTCCAGTTACTACATCACCTACTACAACAACTACTACAGCGGCGACAACGGTTGTAAATACAACTACGATTGTGCAGCCTACTTCAGGCCCATCAATGATTCTAGTGATCGGGGTAGTGGCTGCTGTATTAATAGTCGTGGCAGCACTGGCTCTTTACACTACAAGAAAGAAATAGGTGTCTCTTCGCATGCCTGGCCTAACATATTTTTTCATTCGTAAAATCCTAGCTAGGTTTACAACTTTCTTCGTAATTCTAACTCTCACATTTATAATACCACGACTATTACCCGGGGGAGCGTTTGCTTATTTAATAGCTAATCCTAGCGTACCACCAGATCTAAGACAGGTTTATATCAAAGAATTCGGGTTAGACAAACCTATTTGGGAACAGTACGTAATCTTTTTGAGACAGTTTTTTACAACCGGAAATATCGGTTTATCATTTAGTAGGCTTGAACCTGTGAGCAAAGTCATAATGGATGCCTTACCATGGACTATATCTCTTGTAACAACATCTCTTATAGTATCTGCTGTTGTAGGTATTTTAACAGGCATGTTCGCAGCATATAGGAGAGGAGGAGGTTTTGATACTGCGTCTATGGGCATATTCATGTTTATAAGGAGTATGCCCGGGTTCTGGCTCGGCATGGTTCTTTTAATAATCTTCGGGTACTATCTCGGCTGGGCTCCCTTATTTGGAGCCTATACATACGGAGTAGTATATTCAAGCCCGATACTTAAATTCCTCGACATCCTTAAACACATGTGGCTCCCAATGCTAACTTTAATAATCCTAACAATACCAGGCTACCACGTCTTAATGAGGAATAGCATTATAGGGTTGATGGGCGAGGATTTTGTAACCGTGGCAAGAGCTAAAGGATTTTCAGATAGAGATCTTTTGATAAAACATGTATTTAGACCTGCTAGCCTACCTATTCTGACATCGCTCGCTATAGACATAGGGTTCTCGGTTAGTGGAGTAATGCTTATTGAAAATGTTTTCTCAATACCAGGGGTTGGCAGGCTGGCTTACCAAGCGGTTTACCAGCAGGACTATCCTCTGCTATTAGGGATAGTGATCTATACTTCAGCATTAACCCTGATTCTAGTCACAATTGTTGAAGTAATGTACAGCCTTATAGATCCTAGGGTGAAGCTAGAGTGATGAGGAATGGGGTTAACAAATTCATTGAAGGTGTTAGAATCGTAATCTCTAATCGAAAAGGGCTTGTCGGGCTAATCCTTTTGTCTATACCGCTGGCAATGGCTATAGCACCGCAGCTAATCGCCCCATACAACCCGTGGGAGACAGTAGATAAGCCTTTCTTACCACCGTCTTTCAATCATTTGCTGGGCACTAACGATGTAGGCCAGGATATTTTCAGCGAGCTAGTATATGGATCTAGAATATCCCTTCTAGTAGGTTTTGCAGCAGCATTATCTGCCGTAGTACTAGGTACTCTAATAGGCTTGCTCGCAGGCTATTTCGGGGGAGTAATAGATGATATTTTATCTACTATAACAGACGTAATGCTTCTACTCCCGGTCTTACCTTTCATGATACTCATGGCAGCGATTCTAGGGCAAGGTTATCAGAATATTATTTTAACTATAGCGGTTTTCACATGGCCTGGTATCGCAAGGCTTGTTAAAGCTCAAGTGGTATCGTTGAAAAACAGCCTATATATTGAAGCTGCAAAAGCATACGGTGCCGGAAGCTGGAGGATCCTAAGGACGCATATATTACCACAGATATACCCTCTGCTAGTAGCATTTGTGATACTGAGGATTGGGGGAGCAATTATAGCAGAAGCCTCGCTAAGCTACCTAGGCCTCGGTGACCCGACGCAGAAGTCATGGGGAAGCATCATATTCTGGGCTGTTAACAGCGGTGCTATATCGAGCGGTAAGTGGTGGTGGATTGTAGCACCAGGCTTAATGATAACTATCACGGTTGAAGCAACAGCTCTCATAGGGTATGCTATAGAAGAATATGTTAACCCAAGGCTCAGGAAGAGTTGAATTACCTTCTAAACAGGGTCCAGGCAATTAATATTTTAAAACTATTTTATTGTAACTATTACTTAGGGCCCGTCGCCTAGCCAGGATAGGGCGCCGGCCTCCTAAGCCGGAGGCCCGGGGTTCGAATCCCCGCGGGCCCGCGTCCATATATCTTCTTATAGACCTCTACCTGTAATCGATTCAGGCAGAGTTAGGAATTATATTACAAGGGCTTTTAGGGTTAGGTAGGATGGACTCTCACGGTAGAACCTGGTATGGTAGAGAGGGTTGTAATAGATACTGACCCAGGCGTAGACGATGCTATCGCAATTCTCCTCGCATTAAAATCCCCTGAGCTCGAGATATTAAGCTTTGTCTCCGCACCTGGGAACGTTGACCCGGTGAGAGGGGCTAGAAACGAAACATCGTGAGGGTTGTGGAGTACATTAATGTAAGCGATGAATTCTATAATAAGGTCTACATAGGGTCTCGTAAGCCGTTGGTGAGAGATTTAATTACTGCTACGTGGGTTCACGATAGCGATGGCCTGGACGACTCAAACCTCCCCGAGGCTACCCATGATGCCAAAGTCGGTGGGGTCAGGTTTATTAGACACCCTGCTATCTTCTTCAAATAGAGAGATCACATTAATTACATTAGGGCCTTTGACAAACATAGCGCTAGCAACTCTAATAGAACCGGATATCGTAAAGAACGTAAAGGAGGTAATTATGATGGGAGGCTCTTACGGCCTAACAAAGTATGCTACAGGCAACGTCACACCTGTATTAGAATATAACATAAGGCTGCTAGCATAGTCTTCAGAGAGTATAGCGGTAGGATCAAGGCGATCGGTTTAGATATTACTATGAACCTTGAAGCCGCTCTGGATAAGAATACGTGGAGTATTCTAGATAGCTCTAATAATAGGGCTGCTAAGCTAGCTGCTCTAGTAAGTAAGAGATTGATCAACCTGTTCAACAGTCTAGCATACCTCCACGACCCTATTACAATGGTAGTTGTACTAAAGCCTGGTCTCTTCAAATTCCAGCGTCACCCCGTACTGGTTTCAACATCTAACGATATTACAAGAGGACAGACAATTGTTGAGAAAAGAATCTGGCTTAAGAAGCTCACATACATGCAGACAGAACCCTACCCTTACGTGAACAGCCCCGAGATAGATATAGCGGTCGAAATAGATCCACAGAAAGTACTCAGTTTTATAATCGATCGGCTCAAAGAAAAATGAAAAACTAGAAGCCTTAGGCAAAACATAATCATTACATTTTATATTTTCGATCACATCCGGGAAATCATTAATCAGATTCGGGCACCGTACATGTCGACCGAATTAGTACGTGTGCGGATCACTAGTAGTTCAAAACAGCAGCCTGCTATGAACTCTGAGTTATCTCTAAATGCTCGTAAATATTTGTAAATATTTTTAATTTGTCTTTACTTACTCTCCTCGATTACTATTACAACCGAAAGCTTCGCCCTTTAGGGCGGAGAGGGAGTCAGAACTCTTAAGCCCTACTAAGCCGTTCTTCAGGCTGTACGCTTTCAAACCCTTCTCTCTCAAAAGGCCTGCTACTATAAGGCTGATACTACCGTTCTCGCAGACTACTACAATTGTTTTGTCCTTGGGTATTTCTTCGGGATTAAACTTAGATAGCGGTATTGAGCCAGGTAAGGCATTGTCTTCAATACCTCTCCAGTTTCTAGCGTCTACGACTAAGGCGTTTTCAGGCAGGAATTCTATCTCTAGATCGCTCCCGGGTATAACGTCTTCCGGACGGCTTTCCAAGAGGTCTAGATCAATCAAGCTGTTCACCGTCTGGTTGACGAGTTCTGGATCGAGCTTATCTAGCTCTCTAGAAAGCTCTTCAGGACTAGCCTTTGTCTCCACCCTGCTTGGAGCAATTGCGCACGCCTCAGGTACTTTAGCCGAGAGTTCGTATAGGCCTATCTTTCGAGACAAGGCTATTATCTCCTCTTTATCGAATCCTACAAGAGGCCTTAGTATAGGTTTAGTAGGTTTGAGAACTGCTTCTATTGCTTCAATATTTTTTAATGTTTGGCTAGAAGCCTGACCGATAGATTCGCCGGTAATAATGGCATCATAGCCTTTCAACTCTGCGACCATCATAGCGGTTTTATACATCAGTGCTCTCAATACAACCTGTCTCATACTCCATTCAATCTTCTTAACAATTTCTTCTACAATACGCCTGAAATCGACTACGATGAACCTGGGCCTATAACCATACAGCCATTCCGAGGACAGCTTGCTCGCGACCTTGAAGGCTAGGTAGGATGCCCAACTAGATCCGAGTATAAAATGTAAGAAGTCTACTTGTACACCTCTCTTAGCAATAAGCCATGCAGCAATAGGCGAGTCGAAACCGCCGCTAAATAATACTATGCCCCTTCCTTCAACACCAATAGGCAGCCCTCCCGGCCCCTCTACTAGGTTCCTATAGAGGAAAACCCTCTCTCCTCTAACCTCAAGCTCTACCTTTACCTCAGGGCTCTCCAGGTCTACACCCCTTGAATAAGGCTTTAACAGAGTCCCTACCTCTCTAGCGACATCTAGCGACGTAAACGGGTGGTTCCCACTCCTCTTAACCCTGACAGCAAATGTTTTACCAGCTACTAGGTCTCTCGAATTCTCAGCAGCCCATTTAGCGAGGTCGCTTAGGTCTCTGAATTCATATGTTAGTACTGTACCTACTCTGTGCACTCCGAATACTCTCGAGATAGCTGGGGCAACCTCTTTATCCGTCCTAAGGTAGATTTTTGACTCAACTATTTCTGCTTCAATTACCTTACCGCCCTCCCTTGATACAGCATCTCTAATATTCTCGATAAGCCTCCTATAGAAGCGTGGCCTAGTCCTCGACGACCTCAGCGGTATTTCGCCTGATACTGTCACAATATATGAAGGCACTAGGACCGCACCCGTCCAGGCCTCCTCCTCTAGGAAGTCATAGTTTTAAACTATTATAGCTTTACCAGTAATACGGTTAGAAAAATGTCGTTTAACCTACTGATAACCCACGAGCAAGGCGGGGAAAACTATAGGGCTGTTGTCAGCAGCCTCAGGCGTATAATAGGAGACCTTGTAGTAGTTGATACAGGGCCTTCGATTATACTTGCTAGAGTAGAAGACCCTTACAAAGCTATCGAGGTATTGAAGTCTAGTGGCGAAATATCCCCGCTAGTCTACAGGATAGTGCCGATCGACCTGGTTTTAGACCCGTTTGTCGAAATAGTAGCTGAAGAAGCTGGGAGATTGGCTGGCGAGAAAATCCCTGAGGATAAAACCTATAGAATAACCCTCCACGGTAGGTTATACTGGCGTGAGACTAGGATGCCTGCTCATACAAGTGATGCTATAAGTGTTATTGCAGAACGTATTAAAAGGAAGGTTTCTCTCACGAAGCCGGACTACATAGTCTACATTAGATGTGTTAAACTATATCATAGGAGGAGGCTTGCCACGCTGACTGTAGCCTCCTCGGATAAATTCATCTCTTTAAAGTCGGGGAAGCCTTGAATACTATGTTCTTGGATAGCCCACTGGGAAAACGTATAGTGGGATATATTCATTAGGTAACCCGAGAATTCTCTTTAATAGAGCGTCTTCGAAAGCCCCGATCGCGACTGTCCCTAGACCTAGTTCTACGCTAGCGAGATAAATATTCTGGCCTACGTGGCCAGCTTCTAAAACCATGTACTGTATTCCCCTCTCACCATACCAAGCTGTAATCCTCTCCGGTACTCCTATTACGATAATATTCAGAGGGGCTTCCTTCACATACCTCTGCCTTAGGCATGCCTGGTATAATTCATCGGATACATCCCTTGCTACAGTCCTTCTCAGCGAATGCTCCTCGGGAACATACTGGTAGACTCCAGGAAGCAAACCTTCGACGCCACCGCTTCTAACCGAGGCATATATTTCGAGAGGGTAGAGCGCCCCTGCGGAAGGTACTACCCTCCTCCTCCCTGTAGTATACCCGTAGGTTGACCATAATAATTGCGATACGATATTAGTATTTAGAGGCCTGCTATCAAATCTCCTAATGCTTCTCCTAGCGACTAATAGCTTCGAGAAATATGTTGTCTTATCCGGTTCGGGTAGATTGATTATCTCCGGACTCTTCATACCCGGTCACTGATATATTATAAATACTATCCCAAGTATAATTACAACTAGATAAATAAGATGGTGTCGAACTATTGCCTGTATCGCTTAGCGATTTATTACCCGAGGATGGTATCAAAGCTCTAAGAAAATACGTTGAAAACCTTACTAAATCAGTGGACTTATTTGCTAAATCACTCAAGCTTTTAAACGAGGTAAGGATCGGGGATGCTAGAAGCCTGCTCGCCGAAGTAGTTAAGAAGAGGAATGAAGCCAACCAGGAGAGGCTTAAACTAATAGAGATCATTGAGAACTCGAGGCTTGAACCGAGCGTTAAAGAAGACATATTGCACTTTGTTAAAAGGCTTGACGCTATCGGCGACCATGTTAAAGAAGCTGCTAGAGAGCTAACCATCATGCCCTACCTAGAGATACCTCATCCAATTAGAGAAGGGTTGAATAAGCTAGCTGATAAGGTAGTGCTGGCTGTAAGCCATATCGCTGAAGCAGTAGACCACCTTATAAACGGGGAGCACGAGAAGTCTCTCGAGCTTGTAAACAGGGTGTTGGAGATAGAGGAGGAAGCTGATAGGATCGATGTAGAGAATAGAGGGAGGCTTATAGAATTCTCCGAAGCAATAAAACCGTGTACGCTAGCGATTCTAATACATGATTTCAACAGGGATTTAGAGAATGCTGCCGACGCCTGCGCTGAGACAGCAGATTACATGCATATCCTTATTACGACATGGCTTCAGATAGAGATGATAGTATAGGTTAATAGGAAGGTGAGAGCTGCCGTCGCAACTACTCCGAGAAACCAGAACCCGATTATTTTCCCAACCAGCTTGATATTAACGTATGAAACCCCTCTGGCTAGTCCTACGCCAGTAATAGACCCTATTATAGCACCCGTAGTCGATGTAGGCAGCCCTAGCCTAGTAACTAATAGTACGAGCTGTGATGCTGAGAACTGTGCTACGAAGGCTGATTCAACGCTTAATGGCGTAATCCTCTCTCCTACGGTCTCTACAACACTATACCCCCACGTTAGAATACCTATAGAAATCCCTATCGCCGAGAAGGCGAGGACAGGGAAAGGTATTTCAATCCTCGTCTTAGGAACCTGACCTGTGAATAGAGCAAGTAGTACTCCGGTTAAAGGGCCTCCCGCATTCGAAACATCGTGAGCGCCGTGGCTGAAAGCCATTGTAGCCGAGCTTGAGATTAGCAGGGTTTTGTAGATGAAGTTCCTGGCTTCAAACTCGTCGATAGGCATCTTCCTAGAGACATAGTAGTAGTAAAGACCAGTTGCTAGCAATCCTCCTGCTAGGCCGATCGCTATTGAGAGAGCTATAGACCCTATACTCTCAGTCTCGAAGAAGTATAGGAATATCGCCATAAACACTGTTATAAAGAATAGTAGAGAGCCTGATATCAGCGCTCTTCTCCCTGTGAATAAAGTTCTTAAATAGCTGAAAAGCTTGTACTCTAGGAACCCGACTAGTACCCCCAGGAAGGGGACAGCTACCCAGGCTGCTACGATATAGGCTATGTTATCCCAATAGATGCAACCCAGCCCCCCGGCGGCGAGGCCGAACCCTATTATCCCACCTACAATAGACTGGCTTATGCTCATAGGTATTTTCATCCTGGTCACTATGGTCACTAATATGCCTGTTACTAGAAGCGCTATACTCATTCCTACTATTAGGTCGCCTGCTGGGATAGAGCTAGCGTCTACTATGCCTTTGAGTAGGGTGATAGATACAAATCTCCCGTAGATTAATCCACCGACTAGTTCGAAGAGCGATGATAGTATAAGAGCTTGTTTCACCGATATAGCTTTACTCCCTATTGGAGCACCAATACTGTTCGCAGCATTATTCGCGCCATCGATCCACGCCACTATGAAAGCCCCTATCCCTGCGACCAATAGCCATAGCTGGTTCATGACCCCTGCCATCACCAGGAATTCTGTTAGCTCTCACATTATTCATAATTCGATTTTTAAGTATTTTTAAGGAAAAGGATCCAGGCGGAATTGTTGATATACATGTTTAAAAGACTATGAAATTTTTTGTGGATAAATAATATTTAGACCTTGTCTTCATTATCTTAATTCATATAGCGTGCTGAGGTGTAGGTATTGACAAAGTATAGGGTCGCGTTCATAAATGCTGGCACGAGAAGTTTCAGGTTCCAGGAGTACGACTTAAGCGAGGTAAGAGGCCCTGTAAGCCTTGGCGTGAAACTGCACAGGGAAGTATACGAGTCCTGGAAGAAGCCAGTTTACCACCCCGATAACGCTCTGGTCATAGGAACGGGGATTCTAGCAGGTAGTAAACTATACGGGGTTCACAGGCTAGTCACAGTATTCCGGAGCCCTTTGACGAGAGGATTGCATGTAGCAGCCATGGGTGGAGCAGCCTACCAGTTCAGGGTTGACTTGCACGCTATAGTTGTTGAAGGCAGGTCCGAGACCCCTTTGGTGATAAAACTAATCGGGAAGGATAGGAGAACCGAGATCCTATTCGAGGAAATTAGCGAGGATACCCTGGAAAACGTGTGGAGAGGGTATAGGGGGCTTAAAGGAGTCTACGCTTTAACAAAATATCTGGTGGATAGGGAGCAGGAGGTATTTAGTGCTACTTCCGCTAGGTCGATCGTCGTAGGGCCGGCTGCAAAGAATACTAGCATGGGAGCACTATTCTCTGCCACGGTGTTCAGAGGCGAGATCGATTTCGGTAGTGAGGATCTTGCTGCGCGAGGTGGGCCTGGTAGCGTATTATATAGGGCGCACGGGGTTGCCGCTATAATATACGGAGGGGATTTCGACAAAATAGTCTACCAGCCAGACCTACTCAGGGATATAAAAAGTATCAATGAGTATTTTGGGAAGAAGCTTGGCAAGCCTTATTTAAACCTTGTGATAGAGTCTGGAACCAAGTATAGGTTCGATCCGAAATTAAATACCGGAGGTACGTTCGGGTCGAACTATCCTCATCTAAGGATTCAGACGCCCATGTTCAACTGGAATATGATCTATTTGCCTGCGGACGTTAGGGAGAAAATATTCGGTATCCTAATGAGATACTACTGGGAGCCGTTCAACAAGGAGGCTATCGAGACTAAGAGCTGGAAGACTTGTGGAGAGCCCTGCCCGATCGCCTGTAAGAAGGTGAGGAAGGGTATGTATAAGACAGACTATGAGCCCTACAACGGGTTAGGGCCTATCATAGGCGTCTTCGACCTACACGAAGCAGAGAGGCTGGTAGAGCTCGCCGACGCCTACGGATTCGACGCTATCGAACTAGGTAATTTAATCGCTTTTGTATTCGAGGCTGTAGACAGAGGATTGCTGAAACCCGAGGATGTAGGACTGCATACGAGGCCTTTCTTCAACCCATACAATTATAGTATCGAGTATAGCAAGCTGAATGCGGAGCTCGCTGAGAAGGTTATAGAATCCCTGGCCTGGGGTACGAACAATATCTTGAGGCTGATAGGTGAGAGAGGCCTTAGATCTGCGGCTAAAATCTTAGACGTATTGTACAGGGAGAGGGTTGTCGAGAAGAATACTAGGTTCATAGACCTCCTCGTCTACGCGTCTTTCGGTGAGGAAGGCCATATTACACCTAACTACTATTGGACGCCGGGGATGGTCGCGCCCCTACCGGTTCTAGGCAGATACTGGACACTATACTCAGGCGTGTTCCTAGAGCCCGAGGAATATGCGGCGAAAAGCTACGAGAGGGCTGTTATGGAGTTAATGATAGACGACTCCGGTGTATGCAGGTTCCATAGGGGGTGGGCTGAGAAAATACTGGCTAGTCTCTACGATGAAGCATACGGGTTGAAAGATACTCTCCTATACTATAAGAAATTATACCGGTTACTAGCCGAATACCAGTCTAATGTAGCAGAGCCAGCGCTATGGGAGAGCAAGAAGATATTCGACTTCATGGCTAGCGCAGCACAGGAGTATGCTAACAAGACTTGGAGCGAGAAGATCGGTAGGGAAGGCTATCACGCTATAGTAGAATGGTGGGCGAGGTTTAAGAAGAAGTTCGAAGAGCTCGTTTATTCTGCGTAGAGGTTCCTGGATATTTTATAACTTGCTAACACACTCTTCTTTTAAAAAGGGGTTGTGATTGGACAAGCCTGGAGGGTTTATCGAGGAATGTTTGAAAGAAGCCTTAGCGAGGACTCTATTAGAGCATTTCGGGCTCGATATAAGTATTACCTACGGCTGGTTTGAAGCTGAGAAGCTTAAAGTATCTAGAACCCCGGATAAGAAGTTAGGAGACTACTCTATTGCACTCCACTATTTTTTCAAAGAGCTGAAACAGCCTTCGGGCGAGTGGGATAGGATAGCTGAGAAGATAATCGCGGGGATTAGAGAAAAATTTAGCGATAAATGCTTTATTAGAGAAGCCTCGTTCGTCAACGGATACCTCAATATAAGGATTGATTTTGACAAACTCTCGAAACTTCTACTACCGAGAATTCTCAGCGGAGACGTATTCAGGGATTTGGCTAAGATTGGTGGGGGAAAGCATGTTATAGTAGAGCATACAAGCGCTAACCCGGTCCACCCTCTACATATAGGGAGCGGGAGAAATAGTGTGATAGGAGATACTTTCTCAAGGCTCCTAGCGAAGCTAGGGTTTAGGGTTACCAGGAGGTTTTACGTTAACGACATGGGGAAACAAGTCGCGATACTAACATATGGCGTATCCATACTTGAGAAAAATAATGTAAAACCATTAGAAAATATGAAACGAGACCACTGGTACGGTATAGTATATGCTTTGACAAACCTTGTTATCGAAGAGAAAAGGTTCCTCCGCTATCTATCAAGTCTAGAAGCAGATTTATGGAGGACTCTAGAAGACTTCGTGAATACAGTTAGGGCAGAAGGATTAATAAGTTTAGAAGACCTAGAGGAATTAGATTCGGTCTTAGCAAAGAAAACGCTTAAACACGACTCTGCCAAACTTTTTAGAAAAACCCGGGAATTACTAAGCAAGTATCAGGAGAAGCTATCAACCCACCGCAGCTTCAACGAGTTATGGTCTAAGATAGAGGAGTACTTGAAAGCGTGGAGAGAATACTTGAAACTCATGAGGCAGATCGCTGAGTTAGCGAAACATGCTCCAGACGCGTACATCGCTTTGTCAAGTAGTATCGTAGATTACGAGAAAGCTATTAGAGATATCAGGGAGTTGATGAAAAGGTGTGAGGAGGAATCTCCAGAAATACTCTCCTTATTCAACAGGGTTTCCAGAGAAGTTGTTGAAGGATTCAAAGAGACACTGAGCAAGCTGGGGATTGAATTCGACGGGTTCGATTGGGAGAGTTCTAGAGAGATCCTCCAGCTAGCTCACAGCATTAGCAGAGAGGCCGAAAGTAGGGGGTTCGCTAGAAGGGAGGAGGGAGCATTGCTTGTAGACTTAGACAAGGCTTCTGAGGAGAACGAGTTTATTTCTGAATTATTCAAACCCGACAAGCCGGGGAAATTCATCATAGAGAGGAGTGATGGCACAACATTATATGTTACAAGGGATATCGCGTACACTATCTACAAATTCAGGGATCTAAAAGCTGAGATAGTGTATAATGTTATTGCTAGCGAGCAGACGAGGGAGCAAAAGCAGGTTAAAGCCGTTCTCTACCTCCTGGGCTATGATAAAGAGGCTAAGAACTTGATCCATTTCGTATATGAGCTCGTAAGGCTTAAAGGGCTTAGGATGAGCGGGAGAAGAGGAGTCTATTACACGCTAGACGAGCTCGTCAGGGACTACTATAGTATTGTATCGAAAATATATTATAAGACCCTAAGCGGCCCTAAAGGAGGTACTAGAGGTGCTGGCAAGGAGGTCTTAGAGGCTCTAGCAGTCGCTAATGCTAGGTCGCTACTGTTGTCTGTAGAACCTTTGAAAGTACTAGTATTCGACCCTTCTAGGCTAGAAGAGCAGACTATGGGTTCAACCATATTATACTCTTACGTAAGGGTTCAGAGCATACTCAGGAAGCTGACAGGCCTCGAACCCCTCGATAACTTAGAGAAGATAGCATCTATAGCGCTAGAAGGAGATTGGAGCGGGTACCAACCATCTTTAGTAGAGGAAGAATTATTGAGCCTGCTGGGCGACTACGATAAGGTATTAGTATCTTCCTATAATAGTATGAAGCCTAATAGGATAATCGAATACGCGGTTAATCTAAGCAATACCCTTAATAAATTCTATGAGACTCACAGGGTTATCGGAGAGAAGGATCCCAGGGCTAGAGCGTTCAGGATAGCTTTAGTCACTTCTTCTCTACTAGTCTTAAAAGAGCTAGTAGATATCCTCGGTTTCCCACATGTTAGAACCATATAATCGGCTATAGTCTCGTTATGTCAGCCTATTATTTTTCGACCGGTATAAGAATATTTTTATACAATCCAGATATGAATATATCAATGGTGTAAAAATGAGTAAGGCTCTGGAATGGATTAGACTACACCACCAGTATCTTGCTACTACAACCCATGATAGGGAGAATCTACCCCTGGTGATCGAAAGAGGCGAGGGAGTGTGGCTGTATGATGTTGATGGTAGGAGATACCTTGATTTCTCGAGTAGTATAGCGGTAAATAGCCTAGGCTACCCGAGCCATCCCGAAGTAGTTAAAACAGCTATTGAACAGATCCAGTTAATAGCACATGCTGCCGGGACAGATTTCTACAACCCTTACCAGGTCAGGCTAGCGATCAAACTAACAGAGGAGACCCCTGGAACCTTCCCGAAGAAAGTATTCCTGGCAAACAGCGGTACAGAAGCAAACGAGGCAGCATTGAAGATAGCTAGGACTTCTACCAGGAGACCTCTATTCATAAGCTTCCTAGGCGGTTTCCACGGTAGAACCTTCGGTAGTCTAGCTCTCACCGCTAGTAAAAGCGTCCAGAAAAAGAGGCAGTTCCCGTGGATGCCAGGGGTATTCTACGTCCCATACCCTAACCCATATAGGAACCCGTGGCATATAGACGGCTACGAGCAGCCCGGCGAGCTAACCAATAGAGTGATCGAGTTTATAGAAGAATATATTTTCGACAAGATCGCCCCACCGGACGAATTCGCCGGCATTTTCTTCGAGCCTATACAAGGCGAGGGAGGATATGTCGTACCCCCGAAGAACTTTTTCGAAGAGCTTAGCAAGCTCGCCAAGAAGCATGGCATACTCTTAATAGACGACGAGGTTCAGATGGGCCTTGGTAGAACAGGGAGGATGTGGGCTATAGAATACTTCAATATTGTACCAGATATATTGACTACAGCGAAAGCCCTGAGCGGTGGGCTGATACCGATAGGCGCGGCAGTCTACAGAGCTGAACTAGATTTTGAGAAGCCTGGTATGCATAGTAATACCTTTGGAGGTAACGCATTAGCTGCTGTTGTAGCGTTAAAGGTAATAGATATAGTCAAATCTCTCCTGCCTCATGTTCTAGAATTAGAGAAGCTTTTCAGAGACGAATTAATAGAGTTGAAAGATAGGTTCGAGAGAGTAGGGGATGTCAGAGGGCTGGGCCTGGCGTGGGGTGTGGAGTTCGTTAGGGATAGGAGGAGCAAAGAACCCGATATCGAGCTACGGGATAGAATACTGAGGGGATCGCTTAGCAAAGGCCTAGTGTTACTAGGGTGCGGGAAAAGCGTTATAAGGCTAATACCCCCGCTTGTGATAAGCGAGGAGGAGGCAAAACAGGGCCTCAATATATTCAAGCAGGTTGTTAAAGAATCAATAACCTAAGACACGAATATTATCTTTGGGAAGAACCCCATGGCTGAAATCGCTCAAACGGAATGTTTCCTAGAGTATTGACAATTTACAATTTCTACTGATCTGCTACTAAACAAACCGGTTTTCTTAATAGATACATGCCTAGTCAATGATTCGCTAATATTCTAATCATCTCAAGTAATAGATTAAACCCTTGATGTTTAAAATTAATAATTGATGATGACCTTTCGGTCGCCCGGAACAGTGAAGAGTATTCCTCCCACTGAAGAACAAGATTTTTAATATTGCGATTAAAGCGTGAGATGGGTAAATATAGTGTTAAGATAATACCTGTATCTACGTGTATCAACTTTATATATCCGTGGGTATAATATAATTACCAAACTCGGTGTATTGGGTGTTCGCATGAGGTCTATTGCCAAATCCGTTCTAGCTGCGATAATAGTTGTTATAGTAGTAATAGCAGGCGTAGGCGTGTGGTATTATTATTCCAAGACGGCTCCCCCGGCGACGACTACTACGACTCAGACTACTACACCAGCCCACAAGTATAAGATAGCTGTCGTATACGATATAGGTGGTAGAGGAGACCTGAGCTTCAACGACATGGCGTACCTGGGTGCTATGAGGGCTAAGCAAGAGCTCGGTGTTGACGTAACAGAGGTTCAGAGCGTTACGGAGCAAGACTACCTGCCTAACCTTAGAACTCTCGCCCAGAGCGGGCAGTATCTCGTGATCATAGCTGTAGGATTCCTGATGTCATCAGCCGTAAACCAGACCGCCCAAGAGTTCCCTAACCAGCTCTTCGCAATTATAGATGCTGTAGTAAACCAGCCTAATGTACTAAGCGTCGTATTCAAAGAACACGAGGGTAGCGCCCTAGTAGGGGCTCTAGCAGGCATGGTCGCACACTACTATAACTGCTCCGCTGTAGGAGTAGTCCTGGGCATGGAGATCCCCGTCCTATACAAGTTCGAGGCTGGATACTACTGGGGTATAAGGTGGGGCGAGCAGTACTATGCCCAATACACTAAGCAAACTATCACCCCGTTGAAAATCCTCTATACATACACCGGTAGCTTCAACGACCCTGCTAAAGGCATGACTGCTACACAAGCCCAGCTAGCTCAGGGAGCTTGCGTAGTCTACAATGTTGCCGGTGCTACAGGCCTGGGAATTATCCAGGCAGCCCAGCAGGCTGGCCAGAGCGCTGGCAAACAATTTGGTCCACCGTTCGCTATAGGAGTTGACAGCGACCAGGACTGGATAGCTCCTGGGTTTGTAATAGCGAGTATGGAGAAGAGGGTTGACGTAGGCGTTTACGAAGCTGTCAAGAGGGCTATTGAGTACAAGGAGGGCAAGATAAGCAAGTATGGTGGAGTGCTAGAGCTAGGTTTGAAAGAAGGAGGAGTAGCGATGAGCAGTGTAGAGGATCTACAGACATTCCTACAGATAGCTGAACAAGCAGGTAGGAAGGTTAATGCGACTGAGATTATACAGAAAGTCCAAGAAATGAGATCCCGGATACCCAGCTGGATCTGGGATGCCGTAAATCAGTTAAAGAACCAGATTATAAACAACCCGTCTGGGATCAAGGTCGATAATCTGACATTTGCCGATATTGAGAACATGGTTCCATACGATGCTTCGAAGATAGCAATAGTCAGACAGGATTTAAACGTAGGTTAGTGTATTATCTCAAATTTAAATTTAGATAATTATTTTTAACCTGGCCCTCCTACATATCAAGACAAGACTTGGTGTCTATCTATATGCCTACTGATTACGCAGTAGATATGAGGAGGATTGTCAAGATCTACCCGGATGGTACAGTAGCTCTCCGAGGCGTGGATTTTAGGGTGGAGAAAGGCGAGATACATGGTCTCCTTGGAGAAAACGGAGCTGGCAAAACTACTTTGATGAAAATACTTGCGGGAATTCTCAAACCAACCAGAGGCGAGATCTACATTTTTGGCAGAAGGGTTGTTTTCAACAGCCCTAGCGATGCTTTGAAACATGGTATTGGGATGGTAGCCCAATACCCTGCTCTAGTCCCAGTGTTTAAAGTCAGAGAGAATATTTTCATGGGTTTAACCCGTAGCGAGGCTGATTTGAAGAAGCTAGAAGATCTTATGAATAGGACTGGGCTACGGGTAGATCCTGAAGCAGTTGTTGAGACTCTACCGATGGGTGTTAGACAGAAAGTCGAGATATTGAAAATACTGTACAGGAATGTTAGAATCCTGATACTAGACGAGCCGACGACTAATCTGACACCCGGTGAGACCGAAGAGTTATTTAAAGTGCTAAGAAAGCTTAAAGATGAAGGGGTAACCACGATATTCATATCACACAAGCTGAAAGAAGTATTAGCGATAACAGATAAAGTGACTGTGCTTAGAAGAGGGCAGGTAACAGGTGTTGTTGAAACAGGGAAGACGACAGCAGAGGAGCTAGCTAAGCTAATGGTCGGGAGGGGAGTGTTCTTGAAAATAGAGAAGAAGCCTCCTAGGTATGGGAGCGATATTCTCATAGTCAAAGACCTCTGGGTTAAAAGCGATAGAGGTACCTGGGCTGTGAAAGGAGTTAGTTTCAGCGTTAGAGAAGGCGAGATATTCGGCATAGCGGGTGTTGAAGGAAACGGTCAGAAAGAGCTAGTAGAGTCTATTACTGGTTTAAGAAAGGTTGAAAAAGGAAAGGTGTATCTTGGAAGCCGGGATATTACTAATCTCGAGCCCGGGGTTCTCTACGAGCTCGGATTAGCCCATATTCCGGAGGACAGGGTTGCTATGGGTTTGGTTCTCAACATGAACGTGGCGGAAAATTCGATACTCGGTATTCATAAAAATAGTGATTACACAGGTCGGATGGGTATTCTGAAAACAAAGAATATTCTAGACCATGCCTCAAAATTGATTAAAGAATTCGATATACTGACGAGAAGCCCGCTCTCGCAGGCAAAGAGTTTAAGCGGAGGTAATCAGCAGAGATTAGTGCTTGCTAGAGAGATTTCCAAGAATCCGAGCGTAATAATAGCTTCTAATCCTACTAGAGGTCTAGACATTGCCTCTACAGAGTATATAAGGAGGAAGCTACTAGAGCTCAGAGACCAGGGTAAGGCTATACTCCTTGTCTCGGCCGACTTAGAAGAGATCCTCCAGCTGAGTGATAGATTCGCTATAATGTACAATGGTGAGTTCATGGGTGTTGTAAAACCTGAGGAGGTAGATGAGAAGACCGTTGGTTTGATGATGGGTGGTTTTAGGCTAGAGCAGTTGAAGGGTGTAAGTAGATGAGCCTTGCTTCAACTAGCTTAGAGTACATTGCTTACTTCTCCGAGATCGTTCTAGCCATAATAATTGGTCTAGCAGTAGGAGCTGTAGTAATGTGGATTGGTGGATATGACCCGTGGCAGGCTTATTACCAGCTGTTCGTACCTTCTCTTACAACGCCATATGGGATATATATGACTCTGAGTTTCGCAACACCAATCATCCTGACAGGTCTAACGTTCGCGATAGGTGTTAGAGCAGGGTTGTTCAACATCGGGGCAGAAGGCCAAATGTATATGGGTGCTCTCGGAGCTGTATTGTACGGGGCGGTCAGCCTACCCTTTTTCGCTTACCTCCCCATGGAATTCCTAACCGGTATTCTACTAGCGGTTCTATGGGGGTTTATAGCCGGGTGGCTGAAAGCGTATAAAGGCGTTAACGAGGTTGTTTCAACAATAATGCTGAACTGGATCGCCTACTGGATCGTTGAGACAATGAGAGTGTATGTTATACCTAACCCGATTGATGCTTCAAAAACGGTTTCTGTCCCCCCATCTGGTAGACTCCCTCTTCTAATACCTAATACGGAATTATCAGTGGGTTATATCATAGCTGTTCTAGCAGCTGTATTAATGTACTTTATACTGTGGAAGACTGTAATAGGATACGAGATAAGAGTTGTAGGATATAATCCTACTGCCGCGAGATACGCTGGAATCAACGTTAGAAAGGTTGCTCTATACTCGTTCATCCTGGGAGGGGTGACATCTGGGCTGGCAGGAGTGTGTGAGGTCGCTGGACGCCCGCCCTCGTATGCTATAACAACAGGTTTAAGCAACCTTGTCAACCTAGGTTTCGACGGGTTAACAGTCTCGCTAGTAGGAGCTAACCACCCGCTAGGTATAATACTCTCTTCGATACTTATAGGAGCTATGAAAGCCGGTTCGAGGAATATGCAGATATTCGCGCACGTACCTTTAGAGATGGTCCAGACGGTTCAGGGTATTATCATAATAGCTCTATCCGTTCCAGGCGTAGTAAGACTTATTATAAGAAGGATTAGGAGGTGAGTGTTGATGGATCCTAGTATGATCTACCAGCTTATAGTCCAGACGATTAATGCTACAACACCTCTACTCCTTGCTGCTACAGGCGAGATAATAGGTGAAAGAGCTGGAATTGCGAATATCGGTCTAGAAGGGATAATGCTGATAACGGCTTTCATGGCTGTTCTAGCAGACGTATTTATCGGCGGCCCATTGTGGGGAGTCTTAGTTGCTGTTGCCGTAGGAATAGTTTTAGGCGTTATACATGGCACTATAGCTGCATACCTTAAAGGGGATCAGATAGTTGACGGTGTAGGTCTGAATCTATTTGCTCTGGGCTTTGTAGCGTATTCTATTATAGCTTTCTTCCACGTTGCAGGCTACTATACCATTAGCTGGGACAAGGCTGTCCCTAAGTTCTACGGTATATCCCCGATCGCTGTGCTAGCTATTATAGTAGCAGTATTATCCTACTGGCTACTCTTCAAAACCCAGACAGGGCTCGCTATAAGGAGCTGTGGTGAAAACCCCGAAGCAGCAGACTCTGTTGGGATACATGTGGAGAGAATCCAATTGTATTCATCGATGATAGTCGGTGCTTTAACAGGTCTCGCAGGGGCTTTCCTAAGCATTGACTGGAACGCTAGCATAACCAAGCAGATTTCAGCTGGAAGAGGTTTTATAGCGCTGGCAATAGTGAACTTCGCTAACTGGAACCCTCTACTAGGTCTCGCAGGCAGCTTCTTATTCGGCTTCTTCTGGGTTGTAGGAGAATGGATAAAGAATATTGGCTGGCTAAAGGCTATAATACCTGTAGAACTAATCAACACGGTGCCATATGCTGCAACACTAATTGTAGTTGCTGGTGTAATAGGTAGGTCTAGACCTCCTAGATACGTAGGGGTACCGTACAAGAGAGAGTAGGCACTCTTTTTATAATCTAATCCTTTAAGATTCCCTCTCGCCATCTACTGTTTTAGGAGTCGTCTCAGGTGATTGCTCTCGGGGTAGGATAATAATCGGTTTTAAATCAACTAATGCTTCAGCTATCTTCCTCCTGGCGGAGTCAAGGATCCTCCAGTACGTAGCTTCTGAAACATTCATTCTCAGAGACGCTTCCCTAACATTTAACCCCTCTAGGTAGGCTAGTCTGAACGCTTCAACCTCGTCGTGGAACAATACTACACCATTCAGCATACTATACGGAGGTCTTAGAGTAGACGGGACAAAGACTACATTCCCGTAATAGAATTCAACCCTCCTTGGTACAGGAGGCCTACCGCCCCTCCACTTTCTCCCGTAACCACGCCCTTTAAACCCATTCATAACTATTATACCTGCCTAACGCGTATTCCCGAAGCCTGTTTAATTAATTAGAGGGTTAAACTTAAAAGCTTTTGAAATATATTTCAAAAATAGGCGAGCCGAATGGGTTGGTGGAGAGGATACTGGAGCCCTTGGCCAGGCCACGGCCCCTGGAGCTATCTGCCACCGTGGATGAGGCCTGGGTGGTACTTGTGGTGGGGGTTTAGAGGGGTTCCTCCAGTCTATCCATCCGCGCCAACATTAACCAAGGAGGCTGAAATAGCCTACCTAGAGAACCTAAAGGCATACCTACAGGATGCGCTTAAATATGTTGAAGACAGGCTTAACCAGCTTAAGAGCTCGAAATAACACGCCGCCTCTCTAGGAATTCTTTGAAGATACTAATATCTATGTTTTTAACCAATTCATTGCTCCTCTCTATAATCTCGATCTCCCAGCCTCTGAGAGAAGGACAGATATAGCATCCGAGCCTGTAGAAACCGGTGTCGTATAGAGGGTTCTTCCTAATGCCTAAGACCTCGTAGGCGGACTGGAGGAGTAGCGTACTCCACTGTTTCAGCGGGTAGGCATAAGTTAGATTACCTTTTTTGAACACCGGGGGTTTTAGACTCCTCGACTCGGACTCTACATCTCTATCGCCTACTATGACAACACACTCGCTACCCTTACCGCAATACTCCGTATAGGTTTCCTCGAGTTTCGATACCTTGAGCCTAGAACACCATCTATCGTGGTGTGTTGGGAAACCTTTAGAAAGGAGAAGGGGTTTAAGATCTAGCCTTTTCACGACAGGCTCTATACCAAGCTCCTCAGATACTTGTCTTATAAAATACCTGTTTAAGGGTAGGTCGACATCTATATCTACGAAAACAGGTATGACTTTGCTCTTACCGTAAACGGCGAGAGCTAGATTCAACGCCATTGTACTATCCTTACCACCACTCCAGGGGACGAATACGTAGTCGTAATCGCCTAGATGGCCTAGCCAGTTCTTAACGGCCTCAACGATCTCCATAATATAATTGTAGTTATTTCTTGAAATCTCCTCAAGGCTTATCGTTTCAGGGCTTCTACCAATGTATTTCTCGACGCCGAGGTAGTCTCTAATAACGAAATACCCGGACACCCCGTTCCTGTCTATGATGAAGTGCCTGCCTCCGAGATCCCTGAGCGCGAGATACCAGCCTTCGGGTAAGCCTACTACATCTGACATAAAGCCCGGTACTCTGAGGGCGAAAATATCGTGGTAGACCTGGGGCTCTTCTACCAGGGATTTCCCGCGCCATCCAAACTTTATAACACCATCCTCAACGGAAATGTTGAGCCTAAGCCTTGCCCTCGCTTTTTCTATCTCAGAGAAAACCTCCTCGATCCTCATATTACGAATCTTACTCTTCTTCACAACGTGGACTACAAGCCTAGGCGAGTTGAAAGCAGGGTAGAAGCCTTTCTCAAAGTCTTCTCTATTGACAATATATATAGTGTAGAGAGCGCTGCTAATGATTGCTCCAACCCTCTCGGTTAATACACTGCTATCTCTCGAACCACCAAGAGATTCGAGTCTAATACCCCACCCCCTGTAAAACGTTTCAATAACGTGCTCGAGAGTCTTCTTATCGCTAGAGGCCCTGGTTATAATAGAATACATTGGGATCATAAGGCTGGCTTCTCCCTTCTAAGCTCGAACGATACCCTAGGTAGGAGGCCTAGCTCCATCCTGAACTGGCATGCTCTACACACCCTGTGGGACGAGGGTTCCCCACATATCTCGCATGTCTTGATCTCCTCGGCTTTAATCCTGGAGTTCAAGGATTCTATTATGCCGAGCATGCTATTAAGCAATCCCTGCTTAACCCCTGGCTGCACTTCCTCTAACTCGTTCAGCAGCTTCCTTATCTTGAACCTTATATTATACTCAGCATACGGGCATTTGTAATACTCGGGTTCGATCAAACCGTTTAGAATAGCGTATATCGTAGTCTCTTTTTCCGTAACTTCGATAAAAGGCTTAATCCTTCTAACAAATTTCTCGTGTCTAGCAACGCCTGTTACAGGACCCGACCTAGCGAGTTTCTCGAGAGTGTCTTTAGCCAGGTTCATGATAAATGTCTGAACAACATCATCCATATTATGAGCTGTTGCTACAACAGTCGCCCCCATCTCTCTTGCAACCTTATTTATGAGATATCTCCTGAATACACCACAGTAGGCGCAGGGAAGGTATGGAAGCCCCTTCTTTTTCCCTTCTTCAACCATCTCGTCGAGCGTCATACCGAAGTATTCTTTGAATGATGCGATTCTATAGGGTACTTTAAGGATCTCGTTTACCCTGAGGAAGTTTCTTATAGTATACTCCCTATAGTTTTTTATCCCCTCGTCTATTATCAATGCGGAGACGCTCCAGCCCGGGTTTTTCTTCGAGAGCTTCCATAAGAAATATAATAGTGCCATAGAATCTTTCCCGCCGCTCACGGCTACAACTATATTCTCCCTCTTCCCGAGCATCCTGTACTTGCGGATCGTCTTCTTAACCTTCTTCTCGAAATACTCGGTAAAATGCTGCCTGCAGTAGGCTAGGTTATTAACTCTGTTGATATATACAGCTGGCTTATCACAGAAGCTACATTTAACCACAACTTAAGCACCTTTAGAAGTTAGATATTGGAAAAAAGATTTATATTGGTTTAGGATCTCACGGTTCTACCAACCAAGTATGCTAGGACACCATATATCAGTCCGCTGATGAACACAGCTATTATAATCCAAAACATATAGTCCCAGGGATAGATGTCGCCGAAAAGCAACGCGTCTAAGGCTACTGCGGGAAATCCCGCCAGGCCCCCGGCTAGAGCCGAAGTCACTAATCCGAAATTCCTGTACCTACCGGCAGCGTAAGCTAGCTCGCTAGCCAGCCCTTGTGCGAATCCGTAGATCAGTGATGTAAGACCACCTGCCTGGGGTATGAGGCTTTCAATAAGGCCTGCTATAGACTCGCCGAGAAGACCTGATAAAGGCTTCCGTATTAGCACTGCCGACATAGGGGCTGCCATAAACCACAGGCCGTAGGTAACAATCCTCGCTACTATCGGACCCCCAATAGCTTTAATAATATAGTATACGGTCCACCACGGGACGAAAACTATGCCGAAAACTACTCCTACTAGCCCGAGTAGCGTGTAGTCAATACCTGTGTATCTAGCTCTCTTACCAGCATAGTATAATGCTACGGCTATAACAACTACTATGAGCACTGACGCGATTTCAAATATCATGTTCCCACCATTACTACGCTATTATAATCCTGTTATTTAAATATTAATTACAAAATTATCGACTCCAAAGCCACACTACTTCTATCCCTGCTAGTAACATGCTCCAGGCAAGGAGTCTAGTCTCTTACCTCGGTTACAGAATTATTTAGTATTAGACCCTTAGAGCTAGCATCCATTAGAAGTCTAACCAGGGCAACCCTACTTGTTTATAACCCTCTAAAGATACAATAATAAGTTACCGATCCAGAAGTTTTCTAATTGAAAGGCTATTGTTAGCCACGTGTAAACCCGTCTACTACTGATCCAACCTTTTACCGGGGGGTACTTATACTTATGAACTGGAAAGTAATAGGGGCTTATACTGGTCTAAAGAAGTCCTAGCAGCTCCTATCTATATACAAGCTTGAACTCGCGCCGGATTTTTCTAAGAGAGAAACCTCTCAATTCAATTGATATACCAGTCCATACAGCCCTCTCATACCCTGTCCTCAGCAATGGTGTTAGAATACTCGCAAGGTCTGATGGTAGAAGGGGTATGGTTCTCTTACCTCTCTCCCTCCTCACATTCTGTATTTCGGCTAGGTCCCTTGCTACGAGAGGTATCAGCCTGAAAGCGTATGCGATAGCAAATGAAACCCCCTTGGGTATCCCGAGCTCTTTCTCGAGGCCTCTAGCTATTTCGAAAGGCGTATAGCTTGCGATAAACCATGCGCCAGCCCCTGCTATAATGAGGAGTCTAAGCGTTACCCTAACGAATCCTTCTACAGCATTAGCCCTGATCGTAAAACCATGGAATTCCAATACTGGAGCACCTGTATTTGCGAACATTAAAGCATTGACGAAGACACCGATAAGCGAGACCAGTAGGAATATGTAAACCCAGTAGATCTTCTTTATCCCCTTAGCCGGTAAGAGAGTTGAGAAGGCCGCGAGGGCTACAAGCACGGTAGTATCTGATACGATGAATGCTAACAGTGTCAATGCTAGAGCTAGTATGAAAGCTATTGAAACAGATAGCCTAGGCAATTCTAATACCCGAAGCTTTATACATTTCGGCTGCTAGGCTAATAGGGTCTTTTTCGACCAGCTTTCTACCCGTTACAAAATACGCTCTGTCGGCAAGGTCATTTAGAATCCTTGGGTCATGCGTTGAAATAAGTATTCCAGCTCCTTTTGCAGCAATCCTCCTTATTATATTAGTAAGCATGGTGAACAATGAGTCGTCTAGGCCTGTGCTAGGCTCATCCAGCAGTACAAGCTCCCTAGAGTAACCGTAAGCTATCAGGTTGGCAAGCCACCTCCTCTGTCCATGGCTTAGTTTAAAAGGGTTGTATTCCCTCGTCTCGTTAAACCACGGATACATACTTGATAGCTCGCTGAAGCTTACTTGTTTCGCGGCGTCTTTCAGCTCTTTCTCGACACTGCTATAAATAAATGTAAAATCGGGGTTCTGGGGGACGTAGAAAGACTTCTTCTTATCCAACACCTCGTATCTGAGCGGTTTTAGGAATCCTGCGATAGTCTTCAAGAGAGTGGTTTTCCCAGACCCGTTGGGGCCGGCGATCGCTACGATCTCGCCTTCGTAGACCTCGAGCTCGTCTACGTAGACTAGTGGAGTACCATAGCCAGCTTCTAAATCTCTTATATATAGGACTCTCCTCTCACCTTTACTCTTCTTCCTATCACCCCCTATTTCTATCTCTACCTCTCTAACCGATTCTTCGACTAGTTTACCATTGACAACCCTGAGTTCCCGGTCCGCGAGTCTAGTGAAGTACATTGGTTTATGTTCGGCTATTAAAACGGTCAGACCCCTCTTTTTAAATTCTTCGACAGCTCTAGCAACTATGTTTATTGACCATGGGTCTAGCGAAGCGGTTGGCTCGTCGAGGATGATTAAAGAAGGTTTGTGGACCAGGGCTGATGCGATAGTGAGCTTCCTCTTCTCGCCCATCGATAATTTATCAACATGCTCTTCGGCTTTACCAGCTAGCCCATATTCCTCTAAATACCTAACAGCGGTTTTACGGGCTTCCTCAGTATCGAATCCGAGGTTTTCAAGAGTGAACACTAATTCTGCTAGAGGAGTAGGCATAGCGATTTGCCTATCAGGGTCTTGCAGGACTATCCCTGTATACCTAGGCACCTTTCTAAACCCGTCCTGGCTTAGAGGGTTGACTCCGCTCAAATCAACTATTCCTTTGACATAACCATTAAGTAGATTGTTTAGTACGCCGGTTACGGCTAGGATGATCGTAGTCTTGCCAGAGCCCGAGGGTCCTGTAAGTATTGTTACACTACCTTCTTCGAGCTCGAACTCAGAATCTTTCAGAACACTCTTCACGACACTACTTCCACCGTATTCTAGAATATATCCCACTTCACGAAGCTTTACGGTAAGCATTCTCTTAACCTGGTTATCGATATATTGAAAAACAGATTATAATAGGTATACCAAGGAGTATTGAGTAATTGGTTTAGGCAGGAGCCTTCATCGATTAAGGAAAGTCCTCAGGGAATATTCCTGTCTAGGAACATACTCTATTTCGGTGAGGTTATTGTGAAAGAGCCTTCTCCAGGTTCGAACACGTAGTAAGTAATCTTTTCCCTATTAACTGATACGTACCCATACGGTGTTGGCGTCCATTTCTGTTTTCCAGCCTCAACCCTGGCGTCTTCGATGCCCAGAGACCCGGTTTTCTCGTATAGCATACTCCTGTACTTCGATACCAGTTCTCCCAGGCTCGACCTTGAGACGGCTAGGCATTCAAGTAGCTTGACTAGTGTTATTATAGAATCATAGCCCAGACTGAAAAGTGGTATCGCCACGTGGCCAGTTACTCTATAGGCTAGGTAAGGTCTTGATTTAGCCATGTAGTTTATGAGATTATTCTCATCTCCCACCTCAATTAGTTTAACGCCTTTCTCCTCGAGCATTCTTTTTAGAAGTCTAGGTGCAGCTGGCTCTACTACTATGCTTGCTTCCCTGGGGGCTCCAAGGGATATGGCATAGGCGACTTCATCGGGCAGTAATACCCTGCCTTCGCTGTCTACAACAGACATAGAGGATGCGTCGTTGTTGAATACGACCCCTAGCTCTGCTCCAGTAGCTTCAACAATCTTCTTGACCTGCTCGATCTCTTTGAGGAACGGGTATTTCGATTCGTATGCTTTAGTCTTGATATTCTGGAGTAGGACGTAGTCTATGCCCAGGGATTTGAGTATATCCGGTATAACTACATCTGCTGGAGAGTAGGCTGTGTGGACGACTATCTTGAAATTCCTAGAAGCGATCTCATCTACTTTCACGAAACTAAGAATGCCCGAGACGTATAGTTTATGGATGTATTCCGAGTACATAACCCAACCTACTTCACTAAGCCCCACCCTTCTAACCTCTATATCGTCTAGCCTCATGTTAGATGCTAACACTTCGTAGCCAGGCGATCTAAACAGCTTTAACATTACAGAATCAGGCACCGAGTGTGATGTAGTAAATAGGAAACCTCCTTTAACCCCGAACCTTTTAATACTAAACGATATCTCACCGCTCAAAGACTCGTGGAAGTCCATGACTTCGACGCCAGTACTCATTAAGCCGGCTGTAAAAGCTCTTTTCAGCATCCTTGAAGACGGGTTGTAATCCCTCCCGCTTACTACGATAGACCCTTTACCCAGCCAGGAACCGATTTTCTCACCGAGCCTAGCCGCCTCGTCTGGCGTGAAATCCTCGTTGGGTACTCCTATAAACCGGTTATCGTAGACTTTTAGCATCCTAGCCCACCTGCTTATTCGGTACATTCGCTGAATATACGTCTTCGGCTAGGGTGTTCCCGGAGCCTACTATTGAATTTACAATTTTCACGCTCTTAACCCTTACTTTGTTCAGTAATATAGATTCTCTAACATAGGAGTTCTCGTCTATGATAGTATCCCACCATACTATAGAGTTCTCGATCCTACTACCTTTTTTCACAATAACATTCCCTTCGAGGCTAACATACGGTCCTACAATAGCCCCTTCTTCTACAACAGCGCCCCGTCCTATGTATACAGGAGGGTAGAGAGTTCCATTTACCTCGCTATCACTATGTATGTAAACACCGCTTGATACCATTTTGCCATCAGCTCTAAAAGTTTTAACATACCCTGATATTACGTCCCATACAGCTTTCATATACTTCGCAGGGGTCCCAATATCCTCCCAGTAGTGTCTATAGCTGGGTATATACCCGTAGCACTTGTATCCTTCTTCAACCATCATAGGAAACAGGTGTCTCCCGAAATCCAGTAGCGAGGCGTTCGATGAAATGAGTCTGAGCGCTCTATCTCCTAACGCGTATATTCCAGCATTTATGAGATTGCTAAAGGAGCTTACGCCTTTGATTTTATAGAATGCGAGGCTAAGCATGTATATCTCGAGGCTAACAGGTTTCTCGGTGAAGAGTAGTATTCTCCTCGAGTCGTCTACTAGTACTATGCCATACTGGAGAGGGTTATCCGCTTCTGTGAGGAATATTGTGGCGTCTGCCCCTGTTTCCAAGTGTTGCTTAAGCATATCCCTGATATCCATGTCTGAGACGATATCGCCCATCGACACTATTACCTCATCCCCTAATTCGTTCATTATCAGCCTTACACCATCAATGGTATCTTTCGAATCTAGAATTCTCACCTCTACGTTAAGCATATTCCTTTCAACATAATCTTTAATAACATAGGCCTTGTAATTAGCTGAGACATAGATCCTGTCAAAGCCCATACCCTTAAACCAGTCAATCAAGTGATGTAAAAGGGGTTTTCCAGCTATAGGTACCATGGGCTTGGGTAAAACTTCTGTCAGTGGTCTAAGCCTCGTTCCAAGCCCTCCGGCTAGTATGACCAGGCTTACACCCATTAACCCGCATCCCGTCTACACCTATCATTATCGTAATCAATTTTTTAAACTATGACTTTTACAGGAATAATTGGCGGTAGTAATGTATTTTACGAATGAAATCGTGAAAGAAGTTATCGAGAAGTATAGGACGATATGGGCGCTAGGCCACGCTCTATCATTATTGAGCTGGGATAGCGAGACAAACATGCCTAAGCAGGGTTTAGAAGAGAGAGCTATAGCAAGGGCCGAGCTAAGCCTCCTAGTGCAACAACTTATTCTAAAACCAGAGTTCGTCCAGTTAGTTGAGAAAGCTAGTAGAGTAGAGGGGTTAAACGATTATGAGAGAGGGGTTGTCAGAGTCTTGGAGAGAGAAATAAGGATTATGAAATCTATTCCGCCGAAGCTACTAGCTGAACTAGAGAAGACTACCCAGGAAGCTATGTATGCTTGGAGGATTGCTAAAGAATCCAACGATTTCAGCAAATTCCAACCCTACCTAGAGAAGATCGTTAAGTTAACAAGGGAGAAAGCCGATTACCTAGGCTGGAGAGAACACCCTTACGACGCATTACTAGACCTCTACGAGGAAGGGTTGACATCTAGGGATGTAGATAGTATATTGAACCCCCTGGCTAAAGAATTAAAATCGATACTAGACAAAGTAAGGTCTCTCGGGAGGTTCCCTGACAAGCATGTTTTAGAAGACGAGAAATATGATAAGAGCTGGATGGAGAAAGTTAATCATGAAGTATTAAAGATCCTTGGATATCCTTTAGGCGAAAGGGCTAGACTAGATGTATCAGCACACCCGTTCACAATATCCGTAGGATTAGACGATGTCAGGATTACCACGAGATACGAGGGATTCGACTTCAAGAGGAGCCTTCTGAGCACTATACACGAATTCGGTCACGCACTGTACGAACTCCAGATCGACCCAGGGCTTAAATTCACACCTCTAGCAGAAGGGGCGAGCCTAGGTATTCACGAGGGCCAGAGTAGGTTCTGGGAGAATATCGTGGGGAGGAGTAAGGAGTTTATAGCATTAATATATCCTGTACTAAAAGAGAACCTGCCTTTCATAAGCAAGTATACGGTGGAAGAAGTCTACCTCTACTTCAATACTGTGAGACCTAGCCTGATACGTACAGAAGCAGATGAAGTAACCTACAACCTTCATATCGTGGTAAGAGCTACTCTCGAAAAACAGATGATCGAGGGTTCTGTAAAGGTAAGCGACCTCCCCGAGCTATGGAATAATCTAATGGAGGAGCTAGTAGGCGTGAGGCCGAAGACGTATAGTGAGGGAGTACTACAGGATATACATTGGAGTATGGGCTCGATCGGGTATTTCCCGACATACACGCTAGGAAACCTTGTTGCAGCCCAAATGAAGTATCATATAGGGAGGGAGTTCAAGCTAGAGGATAAGATCGCAGAGGGTGGTTTCGAAGAAGTAAAGAAGTGGTTAAGGGATAAAATACACAGGTTTGGAAGGACGTATACTCCCAAAGACTTGTTGAAGAAAGCTTTCGGCGAAGAGTATACAGTGGAATACTTTATTAGGTACCTCAAAGAGAAATACTTGAGCTGAAAATCTTAAGTTTAAAAGTTTTTTTTTATTGATCTAATAACGTATATGGTGGAAAGAGTAGATTGCATCCTGTCAAACTAGGCATCTTCTTAAATACCGTGTCAATGATCCTGCTCGGGATAGGTGCGTTAAACTCTCAATCTCTAAGCGTAGGGGCGGGTTTTCTAAACGATCTCGCCGACACGCTAGGATTAACTATATTATTAATTGGTAGGAGGAATGCTAAGAGGAAGATATCCTGGTATCCTTTCGGACTAGAGAGAGGAGCATACGTTGCTAGTCTTATCGCGCTAATGATATTCTCTGGGACTGTGGTAGGTTATGTCGTGAACAAAATAATGTATACAAACCTAGAGGATTTCCACGTTTCTTCCAATTATTTGTCGATTACTAGCACACTACTAGCTATGATGCTGAATCTTACTGTTTTTGGATACGTCCTAATCTTCTATACCAGGATGGGAAGAGACCATGACCCGAGTATTAGGAGTATGATTGTTGACACGTCGGCAGATTCTTTAACAGGAGTTGTCTCGTTTCTAGCCGTATATACCAGGGACAGGTTCGTTGATATTGCAGGTAGCATAATAATCGTCGGTATTATAATCACCCTCTCGATCGCTACTGGGCTGAGATTCTACGAGGTTCTAGTAGGACGTTCCCCGCCTAAGAAAGTATTGAAGAAGGTTTTAGACGCTATCCTTAATATAAATGGCGTCGTAGACGTTAATCTCTTCAAAGCAGTAATGTTAACGGAGGACACGTATCTTCTAATCCTCCAGGTTGAAGCAGCCGAGCATATAGGTGTTAAAGAAGCGGAAGCGCTCTCCGACAATATAGAAAGGATTGTTAAATCGGTCGAGCCAAGGTTTAAGTACGTGTATATTGAGGTAGTGCCGAGAAAAGCTGAGCCGCCTACATTTAAACAAATTATTAGAGAGATCGATGGTATGAGTGAATAGTCTTTGAATACTAGAGGCTTTTTAGCATACTATTTACGTTCCTTATAAACTGGGATATTTTCACAACATCAACCGTTTCGGAAGGATCGTGGGTTCTAACAATATGGGCGCCTCTGTAGACGGCTATTGCTGTAGCGGCTAATGAACCGTATAATCTCTCCGCAGGATCGCTCCTACCTGTGATAGCGCCTATGAACGATTTCCTCGAGACTCCTATTAGAATAGGTTTATTGAGTGATCTTAGTTCATCTAGCGAATCTATTATAGCAGAATCCCATATGTACCAGGGTATTTCGCTAAATCTATTGAATCCTATACCAGGATCTACCACGATCCGCTCTTCGCTAACTCCGTGTTCTAGGGCTATTTCAATAGACTCTCTGAGAGCTTGGATAACGTGCTCGATCGGATGCTTCTTCTTATCGTATGTTTTAACCCTAGCGACTACTATTATAGGAGCATCGTATTCCCTAGCTAAGTCTGCTAAACGGGGGTCTTCCCTAAGCCCTGAGACATCGTTTATTATCCTGGCCCCTGCTTTCAAAGCTTCCGCAGCCACATAATACCTAGTGGTGTCTACAGATATAGGCTTTTTAACACTAGTGTTTTCAACTATTACCCTAATAGCTTCAACAACACGCTTGGCTTCGACTTCTACTGGGACATCTGTATTCAGATAGGGTGCTGTAGACCTTCCCCCTATATCTATGAAGTCGACTCCTGCTTTATCGAATCTAATAGCTGTCTCAGCGATTTCGTCAACCCTCCTTTTAACGCTTAGCTTATAGAATGACTCGGGGGAGGTATTGATAACCCCCATTATCCTTACGGGTTCCCCGTCTCCAACAGGTATTCCAGCTATATTCGCTCTAATCATAACCTAGCACTACAATATATTTTAGTCCAGGACTCGTAAAAGAGCTTAAGCATAGATGCCTGGTGTTATCGGTTGGATACAAACCCCATGGTTAGAGTCGTGAATTTAACCAAGGTTTTCAGGAGTGGTGTGAGAGCAGTAGATAACATAAGCTTTACCGTTAGTGAAGGAGAGATTTTTGGATTGATCGGGCCGAACGGAAGCGGTAAAACCACTACGCTTAGGATAATGTCGACTCTCCTAAAACCTACAAGCGGAGATGTCTTCATAGCCGGTTATAGCATTATAAAAAACCCGTTGGAGGTTAGGAGGATAATAGGATATCTGCCTGAAGAAGCTGGTGCATACAAGGATCTCTCGGGGTATGATTTCATAAGGCTCATGCTATCCCTTAGATTCAAAGGCTTAGACCTCGAGGAGAGAACTGATGAAGCTATTTCGCTGAGTGGTCTCGGAGAGTTTATCGAAAAACCTATTAAAACCTATAGTAAAGGCATGAAGAGGATGCTAGCTCTCAGCGTTGTGTTAGCCTCCCACCCAAGGGTTCTAGTACTTGACGAGCCAACGTCCGGTCTAGACGTGGAGAAAAGCCTTCAAGTAAGGAGTATTATAAGAGCATACAGGGAGAAGGAGAAAGCTACAATAATTCTCAGCAGCCACAACATGCTTGAGATAGAGACGGTATGCGACAGGGTTGCGTTAATATATAGGGGGAGGATTATTGCTGAAGGAGGTATCGATTATTTAAAAGAAAGGTTCTCAGCTAGGAACCTCGAAGAAGTATTTGTTAAAACGGTGGCGGAGCATGGTTTTTAAACCACTCCTAATTCGGGAGACAAAGGCGCTCCTCAAAAACCCTGGCTTCATACTAACACTGATACTACTCCCCTTATTCTACACCGGCCTAGGGTTATCGATTAACGTAGGCATTAGACAGTCAATGCCGCAATTCACGGGCCTGGTAGGGGTTGTAGATAATGATAACACTAGTTTCTCTAAATGGTTCATCAGTGTTCTGAACAATACGTTGAATGGCAGAATCTATTATGTAGATAAAGAGGACATATATGCGTCAGACTACCCGGTTATAGTCGAGATACCGAGAGGGTTTAGTAGTGAAGCCTTTAACTCGACACCAGACCTCATCGTCTACTCGAGAGTGAACGGGTTCTCGATCGCTAGTATAGGAGCTGCCTCAAGCGCTATATCCCAAGGGTATTTCACCGAAGCCTACAGGATGGCTCTAGCTACTTATAGAGGGAGGGTTAATCCGGGGCTGTTCAACGCGTCTCTAAACGTGGCCAATAGGATTATTTATGGAGGGAGAGAGATCGATTATATTGTAGCTAATAGTGCGACCACGATCGGTTTCCTATCGTCTCTCGTAGTATCTATAATGATGGCTTTCACGATTGGTTTCGCGACGCAGATTAGTGCGATGGAGAAATCCGAGAAAGCTTTTGAACTACTGCTAGCGCAACCGGTTAGGAGGAGTAGTATAGCGTTAGCCAAAATACTTGCTTCAATGATAGCATCGCTTATAATGGGGTTAGTATACTTCGCGAGCCTCATAATCCTCTTCGCATCGAGCCTCCAGGTATCTACGGCTCCGCCAACAGGTTTCGTCTCGCCTCAAGCCACTTATCAAGCATTAGATATTCTGAGGAATACAACGTTATATACTATTCTAACGACCATACTAGGGATGCTCCTAGCAGGGGGCGTAGGAACCCTCATAGGTGGTCTAGTAAGCGACGAGAGGACAGCGGGGATTATAGTCGCACCGCTAATCATGATATTCTTCGGGATCTCAATCGTGATCGAATTCATTGGTATAACCCCGAGTATAGCTTCTGCCTTAGTCTCAGGGGCGGCACTCATATTAATACCGTCTCTAGCAAGCATCTCCATACTACTTGGAGCTACAAGCTACATCTACTTATCGTTAATTGTGAGCGCTCTCGAAATCATTGCTCTGATTGTAGCAATCATCAAATTGTACAACAGTGAAATAATTGTTACAGGGCTGCAGATAGGTTTGAGGAGGAGAGAGTAAGAACTATCGTGAGGCGAGACTCTCCAGCTGATAGTATAAATCGGATAAGCTATTTGAAACCTTGAATACGTTTAAAGAGATTATGAAGTATCTTTCTTGCGGATAGCCTAGGCTACTCCAGTACTGGCTCCACGAGGTGACTAAGTCTTGGAGATTACTTGGGGCTCCCTGTCTAAACGGTATGAAATCTAAAACTGCGAAACCGTTTTGTAAGAGCCATTTCTTCACAGAGGGGTAGATTAGCAGTGGGGGTATTCTAATAGTGTAGCTGTCTTTGATATTGATTATAATGAAAGCATTATACCCGTTAAACCAGTTTCCGGCGGGATCGATCAAATACCAGGTGTTATTTATATATGATGCTACAGCTACATGACCGTATCCATTGCTTTGGAAAGCTATTAGAAATGTCTTGTTAAACCCCTGGGCGTAGAGATATGAGTAGATGAAAAGAGCTAGGTCTTCGCAATCGCCTCCATGATCTAGGAGTGTCTCGTTTACAGGCTTCCAATAGTCTCTTAACGCGACAGGGTCGAATTGGTAGTAGAAGTTCAACAATGTATAGTTCACAATATTGAATGGGATACTTCCCGGGGTCAGGTTGAGCTCTAGCCCGCGTATTAATTCTATATTAATTAATAGAAAGGAGTTAATGAAAGAGATATTATTTGTGATAAGCGTTATCACGCCGATAGGAGTCGACAAATAGGCTTTCAACGAATGCAGTTCGTCTTGTAGAACCACTAGCTGATTTATTAGTAAGTCCGTGTTACCTTTCAACCAATTGTTCAGGGTTTGTAGCTCGTTATTTAGTTTCTCCACTAGCGACTTGTAGTAGTCGAGTTCAGCTGTAAGATTACTTATTAGCTGTATGTAATAAGTTCTATTCTCTTCAAGCGATCTATTGAGTTGCGAGATCTGGTTCTCGTACATTGATACAAGGCTCTTATAATAGCTTATGTTGCTCTCAAACCACTCCAATACTTTATTATAAGCGTTCTTATAGCTTTCGAGCTGGCTTTCCAGGCTTGTAAGATTTGATTTAAGCCCTACTATAGTAGAGTTTAAACGAGCTATTTCGGATTTGTATACATCTACTTTCCTGGATAGATTGGCTATTGTCGAATTAAGGTTATTCACTGTTTGGATATGGTAGAATAATAACAGTATAAAAGTCAGAGAGGCTACGGCTATTAGATACTTGCCATCCAAGACCAGCACCTTGTAGTATACTAGGTCAGGGCCTTATTTATACTCGGTATTCTAGTAGGACAACTCTCAAGGTATTACACGAATTTTTTGCGACACGATATTTATTCCAGGATGGCGTCAAGTACCTCGTCTAAATGAACTCTCAAGAGATGGAGGTATATCCCTCTTCTCGTGAAAGGACCTTTCCCGCAGAAACCGCAGTAGTACATGCCTTTCTTCAATTTAACAATACTATTACCCTTCTCCTTAACGAACCTTGTAATCCTGTGCCAGTCTCTAATGTTGATAGAGTCTTCGTCTACCCCTAGCTTCAACACTTTTCTTATAGCGTATCTCGCTATCATTGTTTCACTTGCTCTATCCAAGAACCTCGCCATTACTGTTCTTAATCATTATTGATAATACACTTTTAAGCAGGATGGCAGTCTATTTTTTAGCGTTATTACTATTATTCTTATAAACCACGCCCTCGATAAATTAGTGGAGGCGTGGAGACGGTTATGGAGAGAGTGTTTGTTGTAGGCGCTGGTATGACTAAGATAGGTAGGTTTTACGAGAGGAGTGCCAGGGATCTGTTCCGGGAAGCATTATGGAAAGCTATTGACGACGCTGGGGGACTGAGGCCGCAGGCTATAGTAGTTGGGAATATGACTTCAAGTGTTTTAATGGAGCAGGATAGTCTAGGTGCGCTACTAGCAGACTACTCGGGTTTTAGAGGGCTCCCGGCTTTCAAGGTAGAGGCAGCGTGTGGTAGTGGAGGAGCGGCTGTATACGCAGGTTACGCACTAGTTAAATCGGGGCTAGTAGATGTTGTTGCTGTAGGAGGTGTTGAGAAGCTTACAGAGGGAGTTACTAGCGAGGCTACTAAAGCACTTGCTCAAGCCGCAGATTCTGAATACGAATTAATCTACGGAACTACTTTCACAGGCCTCAACGCTCTCGTCATGAGACTCTACATGGAGACTTTCAAATACGATAGGTCAGATTTCGCTTATTGGCCTCTGAGAATGCACGAGTATGCTTCCTACAACCCTTACGCACAGCTGCCTAGGAAGACTACGCTCGACGCTATCCTGAACAGCCCGCTTATAGCAGACCCTATAAGGCTATTTGACGCATCCCCGATAGGTGACGGGGCGGCTGTAGTCCTCCTAGTTAGGGGTGAGGAGAGAGCCAGGGAGGTTGCTAAGGCGGTAGGGAAAGATATCCTAGTAGAGCTCGCTTCAGTGTCTATGGCTACAGATAGCGTCGATCTTGCTTCTAGAAGAGACCTTTTAACTATGGAGTCTACTGTTAAAGCAACCAGGGAGGCCCTGGGTAAAGCCGGACTAGAATTAAAGAATATAGACTATGCTGAAGTCCACGACGCGTTTAGTATTACAGGGCTCCTGGCTCTTGAGGATATAGGTTTTGCGCCTAAGGGTGAAGCGCCTAGATTATGGAAAGAAGGGAGATTTGGTAAAGGTGATAAACCGGAGGTAAATTTCAGCGGTGGGTTGAAGGCGAGAGGACACCCTGTTGGGGCTACCGGAGTCTACCAGGTTGCGGAAGCATTTATGCAGATCAGAGGCGACTTCCCTGGCTTCAAAGCTTCTTCGCCTGAGACAGCGTTAACCCATAACATCGGCGGGGTGGCTACATTTACATCAATAGCAATACTTAAGAGGTATAGGTAGGTATGGCTCGTGACCATAGTGAGCTACTGGAAGAACTGAATAAGTTGAGAGAGAAGAGTATTCAAGGGGGCGGGCTAGACAAGATAGAAGCTCAGAGAAAGAAGGGTAAGCTATGGGTCAGGGATAGACTCAATCTACTACTAGACAAGGATAGTTTCAACGAGATCCAGTGGTTGAGAACCCATAGAAGCTCTTTCTTCGGCATGGACAAAGTGAAAATCTACGGCGATGGAGTAATAATAGGGTATGGTAGGATCGATGGCAGACCAGTCTTTGTATACGCACAGGATTTCACAGTCTTCGGCGGGAGTATCGGGGAGATACACGGGGAGAAGATCGCCTACCTAATAGAGATGGCTATTAAATACGGTGCACCGGTGATAGGCTTATACGACTCGGGCGGCGCGAGGATACAAGAGGGTGTTGCAAGCCTCCATAGCTCTGGTCTGTTGTTTGCTGCGAACGTGAAAGCGAGCGGTGTAATCCCCCAGATAGCTCTAATGCTCGGCCCTTGTGCCGGAGCAGCTTCTTATAGCCCGGCTCTAATGGATTTTGTGATCATGGTTAAAAACGCATACATGTTTATCACAGGCCCCGAGGTAGTTAAGGCTGCTACCGGAGTCGAGGTGTCTTTCGAAGAGCTCGGTGGAGCGCACGTCCACGCTACTAAAAGCGGTGTCGCCCATATTGTCGTAGAAGACGAGCAATCAGCATTCCACGTGACTAGGAGGCTACTATCCTACCTGCCTAGTAATTCTAATGAAGAACCACCGTACCTTCCGACCGGAGACCCGCCCGATAGGAAGATCGACGATATATACTCATTGATCCCCACAGATCCTGTCAAACCATTCGATGTAAGAGAGGTTATCGTCAGAGTAGTTGACAACGGCGAATTCCTAGAGCTCCAGCCGGATTTCGCGAAATCGGCTGTAATAGGCTTTGCGAGAATAAACGGTAGATCTGTCTGCATTGTAGCCAACCAGCCTGCGGACAAAGGAGGGGTTATCGATATCGATGCTTCGGATAAAATAGCTAGGTTTGTGAGATTCTGCGACGCATTCAATATCCCGATTATAACCTTCGTAGATACACCTGGCTTCATGCCTGGAGTAGACCAGGAGCATGGGGGTATTATAAGACACGGTGCTAAAATACTACACGCATATGCTGATGCAACAGTCCCTAAGATCACGATTATAATGAGGAAAGCCTATGGAGGAGCGTATATAGCTATGGGGAGTAAGTCTCTCGGGGCAGATATAACTTATGCTTGGCCTACAGCCGAGATAGCTGTAATGGGTCCAGAGGGGGCTGTTAGGATACTGTATAGGAAAGAAGCAGAATCCCACCCAGACCCAGCTAAATTCTACGAGGAGAAAACAGCCGAGTATAGGAAATTGTTCGCTAATCCCTACCTAGCCGCAGAGCTCGGTTACGTAGACGATGTCATAGACCCGGCTCTAACACGGGCTAAGATTGCGGCAGCCCTGGAGGTAGTATATAGGAAGAGGGAGGAATACTTAGGAATAATACCTAAGAAGCATTCGAACATACCTCTATAAGATACACTATGTTTATCCTATTTTAGCGAGACGAGCGGCGTATCCTTCTGAACGCTCTGCCCTTTCTTCACGTAGACTTCAGCAACCTCGCCCTCGAGGTGGGATTTGATCTCGATAATCATTTTCATAGACTCCATTAACGCGATTACATCTCCTTGCTTAATCTTATCGCCTGGGTTTACTTTAACCTCGATAATCCTCCCTGCTATAGGGGCCTTGATTACTTTACCGCTTACAACCGGCTTCTGCTCCTGCGCTTTCTCTCTAGCGATTTTGGACTCGTATATTTCAACCACATCGCTTATTAGCAGGGGTTGTATATTGATATAAGCCTGTCCTTCAGCGATGAAAAGCGAGTAGGTGACACCGTCGTAATCCAGTATTATCCTGTCTGGAGACTGTTTTACGACTTTGATTTCGATCTCCTTACCGTCTGGCAGTATTACCTTAGCTCTATCCTTCCCGATTTTGTCTATCACCATCTCAAACGTATGGCCATAGACTGTCTTCACCCTTATTTTCTTAGGCATGATATACCTCTCTTAGCAATATTTTTAGATAATCAACTACTGCTTCCTGTTTTCAATTATTATATCATGGTTAAATATTTAAACTATTACACTAGCCTAGGATCCTGAGAAAAATCCCTAGGTCGTAGATATTCCTGAAAACCCTTCTCTCCCGGTCTAACTCTGCTACACCTATAACAGTTTTATCCGAGCTATCTACTACTGCGATAAAACTGTCTATAGGCTCATAGATCTCGATTATGCTCTCGTATAGTAGGTCGTTTCCATACAGGAATGCTCTAACCCCTTTCTCAGATGCTATTACTGCAGCCCTATACCCTACTCTATTAAAGACCTCTGTATACAATAATGTTGATAGAACAGCTTTCCCGCCTAGAGAAACCCCGATCCAGGCTCCATCGAAAATGGTATTCGGGGCCCTACTGCTCAAAGCGTATATTAAACATGTATCGTCGAAACAAGTCTGATAGACCCGGCTTAAATCAACATATTCTCCTAAGTCAACTCCTAAAGCCTTCCACGCGTACCAGGCTAGGGATCCTATGGTTTCCTTGCTAACCCTTATCTGCTTAAACTTAATAGTCTCGCGCAAACCTACCCCCTGTTTTTCGTAAGTAGGCAGAATGTAAACCCGAACATACTGTGTCTATGCGGCCAAATCCTAACACACTTTCTTACTCTATCATCGAATACGAGCCTGTGGAACCTAGTTAAGCCGGTACTCCAATCAAATAATTTGAGAGGTGGTTCTACAATATCTACGTCGCTCCTCGATTCGAGGATTTTGGATACAACATACTCGTTCTCCTCTGGCGCAATACTGCACGTTATGTATGCTAGAACACCATCCTTAGAGAGCATTTCTATGCCTGCTTTCAATAGCTCTATCTCGCGTCTAACCAGGATAGCGAGATCTCTTATCTTAGTCTTAGTCTTCCTAGAAGGGTCGTTCATAATGGTTCCTTCAGAACTACAAGGAACATCTAGGATAATTCTTTCATACCTCTTACTCCACTTCTTGTAGAGTATTCTGGCATCGTTCCACATAACAGTAATATTTGAAAGCTTCATCCTCATAACATGGCCGGCTAATGCTTTCAAGCGGGGTAGGTAGATATCGTTAGCATATACTCTGCCAGAACCCCATACTATTTGGGCGGCGAACGTCGCCTTACCACCCGGGGCTGCACAAGCGTCTAACACGTCTCCCCTATATTCGTGCAGTAAAAGGATTACTGGTATCAACGCGGAGGCATCTCTATGGACATAGTATAAGCCCTTGAGATACTCGTGTGTTGAACCGATCGTAGGATGCTCCGGTTGATTAACAACCCTGAACGCCCCCTTCCACCATTTAATTTCCTCTAGCCTGAAACCTAATTGCTCTAGGCGTAGGGCTAGTTTATCCGGGTCTATTAGCACCGTATTAGTTCTAACAACCGGCTTAACAGGTTTCTCGAATGCTTCGAGAAGGGCTATTGTCTCGTTTAAGCCGAGCATTACTAGGTAGCGTTGCACCATGTAGGGTAAATAGCCGTATGTGGCAGCAAGCTCTTTAGCTTTATCGCCTGGCTCAATATAGATCTCTCTATAGATGTCGGATACGGTAACCCCTTTACCCAATTCCACCACTTACTCTAGCTTCTAGTATTTTCTTCATCGTCCTAGCGTTTTCAAGCATGTAATGATTATTGTTGAAATAGACGAATACCCTTTGTGGTTTAAGTGAGATAACTTTGTCTGCTATCTCAGCTAATTCCCCTTCCGAGTACTCGTAGCCATACCAATCTAGGTGGCCGTGGAGTCTCAGATAAAGAGATCTGCTAGAATAAGCTATCCAGGTTGCTATCGGGGCATCTATTGAGACAATAGTTAGTCCAAGACTCCTCCCCCATTCAACAATATCGTTATTAAAACAAGTAGGATTCCTGAATTCTATTGCAAACCTCTCTCCAAGCCCTGTATTTTCGTAGAATTTCTCTATTTTATCCAGGTTCTCTTTCTTACAAGATAGATTCGGCGGTAGCTGGAACAGGTAGAATTCAACGTATTTATCGAGTGGTTGGAAGAGATCCCTGAACTTAAACCATATGTCTAGGGATCCTTCTCCAAATTTTCTCCGATGTGTTATACTCTGGTGTACTTTAACAGCCCATTTAATAGAAGACCCTTTCCTAGCCCAGGAGAGAACTTGGTTCCTGAATGGAAACCTGTAGAAACTAGCGTTTAACTCTACAGTATTTAGACCGCTCTCCCGGATATACCAGTCTAGTGTCGCCTCCTCGTTCCAATCGTAGAGCCATCCGCTGGTTCCAACATAAATCTCCAAGTAGCTCAACCCTTACATTAATAATTTGCAGTTGATTAACGTATTAAATGGTGATAGTATGAGTAGATTGATGGAGTATTTAAATAGAATTAGTAGTAGCGAGCTCGCTAGCTACATAGACCATACGATGCTAAAGCCCCAGGCGGATTATAAGCAGCTAGAGAAATATATCGGCGACTGCAAGAGGTATGGTTTTAAAGCGCTTGTGATACCTCTAAGCCTTGTACCGAAGGCTATAGAGATCTCGGGTAAAAGTGTTCGGATCGCTACTGTAGTAGGCTTCCCACTAGGGAATACTTCCACGAGGTCGAAGATAGCTGAGATCTCCGAAGCCTCCGAGTTAGGTGTGAAGGAAATAGATGCTGTAATGAATATCAACGCTTTTAAATCCGGGGATTACGGCTACGTCTTAGGCGAGTTGAAAAATATTGTTAGAGAAGCGAGGGATAGGGGGATCGAGGTGGTTAAAATCATTATAGAGACAGGTCTTTTGACTGATGAAGAAAAAATTAAAGCAGCAAAACTAGTCCTCGAATCTGGGGCAGATTTCGTGAAAACTAGTACGGGCTTTCTGGGAGAGGGTGCTACAGTATATGATGTGAGACTATTATATAATGCTGTAGAAGGAAAAATCGGCGTTAAAGCTGCAGGAGGGATAAGGCATGTGCTAGACGCGCTGGCTATGATCGATGCCGGCGCTTCGAGGATAGGGACTAGTACAGGTGATAAAATAATGGAGGAATTCGATAGATTGAAAAAGGGATTATTATGACCGAGGAAGGAGGATTCTTCCTACTAGAGCCAGCTGGTAGATTCACAAAACACCTCCTGAGAGTAGTCAAGGTGTATGCTATAGAGAAATCCCCCTATCAGGAGATAGCTTTTGTAGAAATAGATGGCTTCGGGAGGTCGCTGGTCATAGATAATTTCATACAGAGTACTGAAGAAGACGAGTTCATATACCACGAGTTGCTAGTCCAACCCGCGATGACAATTCACCCTAACCCTCGGAAGGTGTTAATAATTGGAGGAGGTGAAGGGGCAACTCTCAGAGAGGTTTTGAAGCATAATACCGTTGAGAAAGCAGTAATGGTAGATATCGACGAGAAAGTTGTCGAATTCTCTAAGAAATACCTGGATGTAATGCATAAAGGCAGTTTCAACGACCCGAGAGCTGAAATAATTATCATGGATGGGCTCAAATATGTTGAAGAAGCAAGGGATAGGGATTTCGATGTTGTAATACTCGATCTCACAGACCCTTACGCAGGACCAGTTGCTAAGCCCTTGTATAGCGTTGAATTCTATAGCCGGCTGAAAAGTATTATGAAGAGCGACGGGGTTGTTGTAACACAGGCTGGATCTAGCTATTTCTACACTAGTGAATACCTCTATGTTAGAGACAACCTGGCCAAGGTATTCAAATACATTGGAGAATACTGGACATGGATACCGAGTTTTGCTGTAAACGTTAATTTCATTATAGCATCCGACGTTTACGACCCTAGGTCTGTAAAGCCGGAGGAATTCGATAAAAGGCTGAAGGAGAGGGGCGTTAGAAACCTGTATGTAAACGGGAGTAGATTTACTGGTCTCTTAATGGTCGGGGTATTATACCCGAAGAAGTTTATTCTTCAACAGTAGTTTTTTCAAATATTAACCCTGCTAATAATAGTAGTGTTATGCTTAGTATTGAGAGAATTAGCAGATCGTTAGCGGGGCTCATAGGGTAAAGCCCTACATCCGCGCCTGTAAGCCAGTATCTCACAGAGTGGACGCTGTAGCTCAACGGGTCGAGCTGGGCTGCAAGCTTCATCCAGTCAGGCATTGTCGTAAACGGGTAGAACACCCCACTCATGAACATTAGGGGCATAGTGATAAGGTTTACCAGCATCTGGAACCCTTCTATGCTTGAAAGCTTTAGCGCGATGATTACTCCTAGAGATGCGAATGCTATTGCTGAGACAAATAGGTATACGAGAGCGACCGGCACCCCCAGTGGTTTCAAACCCGGGGCTAGTAGGAAGCCTAGTAGGATTATTATTAGTCCTTGAATACTTGTTACGATAGCATCGCCTACTATCCTCCCTGCTATAATGATCTTCCTCGAAGCCGGTGCTACCAGAGTTTCCTTCAGGTAGCCGAATTGTTTATCCCATATAACGCTTATACCACTGATAAAACTACCCATGAAAACCGTCATAGCAGCCATCCCGCTAACCATGAAAGTCAGGTAGTCTACTCCTCCGAAGATAGTATTGAAATACTTTTGTATCATATCCGTTATCGAGAATCCTGGAATACTAGGTAGCCCGGGTAGTTTAATATTGGAAGCCGAGAATATAGAGCCCCAGCCCAGGCCTAGGAATATTATCCAGACCAGTGGGTTCAGGAATGTCGATACCAGCCTTGACCTAGCCCCAACCCACCTTTTCACCTGCCTGTATACCATTGCTATTAGAGGAGATAGCTCTATACTCATCTATGCCACCTCGCCAAGGGCTGTGGGGATTCAAGCGAATCCCTTAGCTCTCTACCAGTTAAATGCAGGAATACCTCGTTAAGAGAAGGCTTCCTATAGCTTACCTCGGAAATCCTTAGACCCGCTCTAAACGCTTTATCGAATACTTCAGGTAGGATTTTGTTAGCGTTCTCGACAACAAGCTCGATAGTTTTTGGATCAATGGCCTTACACACTTTTGCCTCGAAATAAGAGCATATTTCACTACTCACTCCGTTATCGAATTTCAAGTATACTACATCGCTGCCAAGCATGTTTTTAAGCTCGCTACTAGTCCCCATTGCAACGATCTTTCCGTGATCCATTATAGCAATCCTATCAGCTAATTCATCAGCTTCATCCATGTAATGGGTTGTAAGGAGTATAGTCATATCATAATCCTTCTTTAGCTTCCGGATGTAATCCCATATCCTAGCCCTAGACTGGGGGTCTAGACCTATAGTCGGCTCGTCTAATATCAGGATATCGGGGTTGGTGAGGAGTGCTCTAGCTATCTCAAGCCTCCTTCTCATACCGCCACTATAGTATTTAACTTGTTTGTAAGCGTATTCTCTCAGCTCTACGAAGTCGAGTAGTTCTAGGATCCTATCGTGTAACTGCCTCCCCTTCAAACCGTATAGGCGTCCGTGGACGTACATATTATCGTATGCTGTAAGCTGGTTATCTAGGCTTGGGTCTTGGAATACTATCCCTATAACCCTCCTCACTTTATCCGGCTCTCTAACCACATCGTATCCGTATACTTCGACTCTACCAGACGTTGGTTTTAGTAGTGTTGCGATTATATGTATTGTCGTAGTTTTCCCAGCCCCGTTGGGACCTAGTAGAGCGAATATTTCACCTTTCCTAACACTAAAATCTATACCCGCTACCGCGGTAACATCTTTAAATCTCTTCACGAGTTTTTCGACTACGATAACATCCATATACTACACGCCTCTCATCGATGATATAAGATTATTTAATTCCTCAATCCTGTTTCTAAGCTCTAGCAATTTATCCCTGGGCATATTATCCAGGTTTTTAAATAGCCACAGCAGGTTTTTAACCAGGCTTATTAAACCGATTTCTCTAGCGATCCTCAACTTCTGCGATATGAAATCCGCGAATTCAGAAACATGTTTCTTCTCGTTTAGGAAGGCTCTGCCTTTATCAGTCAAGCTATATACTTTAACGATCCTATCCCCGACACGTTTCTCTTCAACGCTGACAAGACCTTCGCGAACCATCTTCTTTAGAAGAGGGTATAGAGCGCCTGGGCTAGGCTTGAAACCGTATTTTTCTTCAATCTTAGACATTATAGCGTATCCATGTAAAGGGGTTTCAGAGAGTGTCTTCAACACTATCACTCCCAGCATTCCTCTCAATATAAACCTATCCATAGTTTTCAACCGATATATCTGCAGATATAAAGACGTTTATAAATATTAACGTTCTTCCTTATACTCTGAAATATTTATAATTGAAATCAATATCTGCAGATATATCGGTAGATGTTTATGTCCAGCGTGTGGGAGCAAATATTTCGGTTAGCGGAATCAATACGCGATACGAAGCTTAGAGATATAGTTGTAGACCTTTTGAAGAACCCTGTTTTAACATTCGCAGACGTTAAGCCATTGATTAACCTAGTCGACTCGCCTGCTGCCCCTAGAAAACATCATTTCTTCACAGGCGGGCTGGGCTTTCATACGCTTAGCGTAGCATTATTATCGCTGAAGATAAGAGAGGTCTTTGAGAACGTTTACGGTATAGGTTCCGATCCAGACCTCATCCTAGCAGCTGCTATACTACACGACTTATTCAAATACTACCAGTACAAGCCGGATATTATAGAAGGAGGTTACAAGGTACGTGACGACTGGTTCCTATCCCACGACTACGCTATAGTAGCAGAGCTCGTTAAGAGGGGTGCGCCAGATAGATTAATAAGGGCTGTGGCTGAAGTCCACGGGCTCCAACCGTTCTCCACTATTGAAGGCCTTATCGTCCACTTGGCGGACTCACTGGATGCTAGAATAGGGGATATACTCCAGCAATACTTGTTAAACTATGTTAAACAATTGGAGAGAGAAGGCTGTAATCCGTATAAGGCTGTAGACAAGATGATTGGATCAGAAGGTATAGCATCCGTGTTCGGTAGTATTTTCGTGAAGAAGGAGGGCTTGGTTGAAGAGATCAAGAAGTATTGCGGTGGTTATAATGGGTAGAACAGTGGAGTTGGTGAATGTCTGGAAGATCTATAAAACGGGTAGTGTAGAGACAGTTGCTCTAAGAGGCGTAGACCTAGTCGTGGACGAGGGGGAGTTCATCTCTATTATGGGGCCAAGCGGTTCCGGCAAGTCGACACTCCTTAATATCGTAGGGTTGTTGGATAGGCCTTCTTCGGGGATTGTCAGGCTAGCTGGTAGAGACGTTTCAAGCATGTCGAGTACTGAGATGGCTTTCTACAGGAATAAGTTCATAGGTTTTGTATTCCAACGGTTCAACCTAGTGAATAGGCTCAGCGTAAGAGAGAATATTGAATTACCTCTCATAGCCAGAGGGATGCCGAAAAGCGAGAGGTATAAGCTCGTGGTCGAAGCGTTGAAAATGGTTGGAGGAGAAGAAAGCTGGCTCTATAAGAAGCCCAACCAGTTGAGCGGTGGCCAGCAGCAGAGGGTTGCAATCGCTAGAGCGATAGTAACTAGTCCGGTTCTACTACTGGCAGACGAGCCCACCGGGAATCTAGACAGGTCTTCTGCCAGGACTGTGATAGAGACTTTTGTTAAACTAAATAGGAACGGGCTTACAATCATGCTAGTGACTCACGACCCTGAGGTTGCAAATTGCAGCGAGAAGATATATCTGTTAAGAGACGGGAGGATATGGAATACTGTGGAGCCCGAGAAAGATAGATGCATATTGGAAACTGTTGGAGGGTGATAGCCTATGAAAAAATTGTTATCAGCTCTCTCAATTATTATAATGGTAATATCCCTAAGCCCGCTGATCACACTAGCGGATAACTCGTGGAGTATTGTAAGTATTACTTTCGTATCGAGGACTAGAAGCGATGTATACCCCGGGAGTTCTGGAGCTAGTTTAGACATTACCCTAGCCTATAATTCTACGGCACCAGCTATTAACCCATCAGCATGCTTATCTCTACCATCCGGATTCACCCTGAGATCATCTTCCTGCGTACTACCATCTAACTACACTATCGGGAGCGAGATTACTCTCGGCTCCCTACTCGAATATCACTATATTGTAGATGTTGACAAAAGCGTTCAACCAGGAGTATATGGTTTCATACTGAATATAACGTATGTCCAGCAAGGCGTCTTGAAAACAGAAATACTCAACGGCACTATAGAAGTCAAACCATACCCGCCTCTCTCGGTATCTGTTAGAGACGCCTACTGGACTCCTATAGGATACCCCGGCTCCTACCCGACCAGCCTTGTCTTAGAACTATCGAATGATGGGAATACTACGATCCTACACCTAGACGCCCAGGTCAGCCTACCAGCATGGGCGTTTATAACGAGCAACAGGTCTTCAACAGGGGCTTTGCAGCCTGGTTATACAACTACTCTAACATTCAGCAATATAGCGATAGACCCTAGTGCTAAACCAGGCGTCTACAACGGCACGCTATATGTTAACGCTACATTGGAAACAAGCGATGGGGTTGTCTACACATCTTCTGCCCAGACGGTATTCAGCATTACGGTTGATCCAGCACCTAATATCAAATTGCAGGTTCTAGACTACTCTTTCACATCAAATGTTGTTATGCCGGGACTGAATAACACAGGTATTAACATCAGATTCCGCAGCTATACAACGTATACTATCAGCAATATCGCTATATATGCTAGGCTGCAAAACGGGTATTTCAGCAATGGGTCGAATACCGCTTTCCTAGTAGTAAACAACCCTGTTAACTACGGTGACGTCTTCTCGATTACTCTAACAGGGGTTTACATAGATGAAGAAGCCGGCTTTGTAAGATTAACGCTATCAATGAACGCTATAGTAGACTCGCAGGGCACAAGATTCCCCGCTAGCCTCGAGATAAACCTCGTCCTGCCGGTGCCTACACCTATGTTAAATCTGACAGTAGTCAACGTTTACTGGTCAAACGGGCTGGCCTACCCGAATAGCGCATCAAATAGCCTAGTAGTTGAAGTATACAATGGTATGAACGCAAATATCAGGGATGCGAGCGTAGAGCTGATTCTCCCAGACCCCTTCTACCCGTCTCAAACAGTCATACAAGGGGTTTCGATACCGTCTCTAGGGATAGCCAGGCTGGAGTTTACAGGTATATCTATCAAGCCATGGGCTGAATCAGGCTCGTATAGCTTCCAGCTAGTGGTGAGAGGCCTTATCGTGAATAGCGACGGCTCCAGCAGGTTAATCAATATCGTGCTCGGCTCTAGACTCAGGATCGAATCATTGAGCATACTGTATAGTTCTACATCAACACCCGAGATCTCCAGCTACTTCTGGGGTACTACCACGCCCCAGCATGTTTATCCAGGGGATAGTAGGGCACCGTTCACGTTAATTCTGTACAATCCAGGCCCTCAACCAATAAGCCCCCTGTTCGTGAGCATAACCCCGCTAAATGATCCAGGTATAGTAGTATTGAATAACAATATATCATATTCTGGGGTACTGAGCCCTGGCAGTACGGTAAGCCTAACATTCTACCTGGATCTAAGGAATGCAACACACGGGGTAAAAGTTTTTAACGTATATATCCTTTACGGGGTTCGAGCAGGATCATACTCGCTCTTCAATTACACTAGCAGGATCCAAATACTCCTCGAGAAGTGGGGGGCTGGCGAAGGGCTGGTACTGGTTTCAGCAGGCTGGCAGAACAATTACCCGGCATTCCCCAACTCCTCTAACGCCGTATATACTGTAACACTGGCAAACACGCTCCCATACCAGGTTACAGGGATATGGCTCGAGCTCCTACCGCCCGAGGGACTAAAAGCGTCCAGATATTATAGCTTAACTTACTATATCTCGGGCCCTGTCAACCCATTTGGGACGGTTACAGCATCGTTCGTTCTCGACATAGGTAGTATTAACCCGGGTATTTACCTTGGGCTTGTTAAAGCCAGGTATAGTATTGTAACGAACAATGCGGAGTATACTGAGGATAAGACATATACAATCGTCTTAAACATTAGCAATCCGTTTGATGCTATAGGAATAGTATCATATGGCTGGTTAACAGGGCAACCGTATCCTGGCGAAAAAGGGGCTTTATACTATGTTAGGTTTGTAAATAGGGATTTCCCAAGTATTAGAGGGGTATCTGTGAAAATACGCTTGCCAGAGGGATACAGCGATTCCTTTACTCTAGCGGGCGAGGCAGAAGGTTTCACGGGTAGCCTCCCTAGCTTAGTATCTCAATACGCCCAGTTGCTCCGGGGAGGGTCGAATATCCTAGACATCGTCAGACAAATACCTCAAGCACAACAGTTTTCAGAAGGAGATTTCATCGACGTATTCTTCGTAATAAATATTGGGAGAACATTGTTCAACGGTAGCCTGCCCGCAGAGATAGAATTCACCGATCACTGGGGTTCTACGTACAGACTAGATATTACAATACCGTTTACTATAGAAGGCGCCCCACCACTTGTAGAAATCTCTACGGACAGGATAGCCATCGACTTCATGAATGGGACAGGGCTTGTAAGTATCATGGTAGCTAACAAATATGATAGCCCAGCATACGATGTTTATATAATACTAATCCCGCAGTCCTTCAACGCGATACCCTTAGGTAATGTCAAATACCTAGATGTGCTACCGCCGAAATCAAACGTGAGCATTGCTTTCACAATAGTATACAACCCTATAACACTCTCTGTATCCGCTGGTGTTACAGCTACATCTCCAGCTACTGTTTTCACAGTAACACTTATATATAGGGATGCTAGCGGATACATTAGCACGCTAAACCAGACGGTGGCGTTCCAGGTAAAACCGTTTGTTGACCTGGTCTTAACCCCTGATACCACTGTGAAATATTCCGCAGGCACTATCGTAGTAAACGGCGTCGTCTTGAACGAGGGTATTTCTAAAGCCAGGAGCGTTGTAGTATACTGTAGCTATGGGAACCAGACTAGTTTCGAATTCCTAGGCGATATAGATTCTGCTACTCAGACAGGGTTTAGATTAGAACTGAATATCCAGGAGCTGAAGTACAATTATGTCACGATAAAGCTAGTGTACAGAGATGATTTCAACAACCTCTTCGAGAAGACATTTAATGTCCCAATACAAATAGCTAGTGTTCCGGCTACAACGCTCACGCAGAGCGAGCAGTCGCAGCCTATAGCATTCTACATGCTTGTAACAATCATAGTTGCATTATTCCTCGCAGGAGTATTCTACATTGTATACAAGAAAGCTAGAAAGTGATGACTATTTATGCTAAGGCTCACAGATATCATTAGGCTGAGTATGAAAACACTATCGGAAAAAAAGGTGAGAGCTATACTCACAATTATAGGGATCGCGATAGGCCCTCTAGCGATAACTATGATCTACGGGGTGACATCATCCTACAGCGATTATATAGTGAGCCAAATCCAGGGACTTGGACAAAACCTTATTGTTGTAACACCCAGCCAGGGCTACCAGCTCTCGGATAGAGACTTAAACAGGATTAGGGAAATACCCCATGTTGTCTCAGCTGCCCCATTTTATAGTACGCAAGGCTATTACGGGGGCAAGACGAGTAATACAGTCTTTGTTTATGCCGTAGATCCCGATTTCCTAACAAAAGCTATTTCATCTCTTCAGATACTCAAGGGAGTAGCCCCCTCGCCTAATGATGCAAGCAAGTGTATTCTCGGATACGATATAGCTTTCGACGAATCAGGTAGGGAGGTCTATGATATAGGTGATGTAGTATCGGTTTCAGTATTCGTTTCAACCTCAAGCGGTGTATCAGAGAGGAGGCTTAACGTCATGGTTTCAGCTATTTTCGCTAAGTATGGTGGAGCACTATTCCTCAATCCTGATAAATCGGTTTTTGTACCGTTTTCAGCAGCCAAACTATTGCTAGGGGTCAGCAACTGGACCGGCATACTGGTTCTCGCAGACTCTCCCGAAAACGTTGATAGCATCGTAGGCAGTATCAACGATATGTATGGTAACAACGTCAACGTTGTTTCCTTCATAGGTATTGCTAGGATAGCTTCCTCAATAACTAGCGCCGTGAACTTCATGACTTTTGCCGCAAGCTTATCGGCTTTCGCGGTAGCAGTTGCGGGTGTTGCTTCAACTATGATTACCAGCGTTATGGAGAGAACCAGAGAGATTGGAGTAATGAAAGCACTTGGGTTCACGGATCTCCAGATAGTAATACTCACTTTGTCGGAAGGGATTATTATGAGCCTTATAGGGGGGTTTGTCGGTATAATACTCGGTGTTATAGGAGCCCACATACTAGCTTCCAAAGGCCTTGTTATATCGAGCGGGTTCTTCAATATCGTTATAAGAACAAGCCCGAAGATAACAATAGGTCTCATAGCGGAAGTAGTCCTGCTGACAGTGCTTACAGGTATAACAGGGTCGATTCTACCGGCTTATAGAGCGGCGAAAATACCTCCGGCAGAAGCCTTAAGGTACGAGTAATAGTGATTATGTTAGTTGCATTTTTTATTTTTAAGTTACAATTATAACTATTGTAAGGGTGCTATACGGTTGAGTAAGCACGGTGTCGAAGAAAGAGTCAACCAGTGGCTTATTGAAGAGGGATTTATCGTCAAAAAACTAGAAGCACCGCCCGAAGCTAAAATATCATGGGGTCTCGACGTCAACACACCTCCTCCTTTCCAGGTTAATTTTAAAGTTTTCAAATCATCCGAGAAGCCTGATAGATTGATTATACTAATAGGTATCGTGGTATCCCCTGAACACAGAAAATTCCTATCATCTCTAAGACAGGAGGAAGTCTTGAGGTTTATGAGCAGGCTTACAAGGATAGTTTTATCAGCCTGCAGCGACTGCCAGCTGACTATACAACCGAATCTTATAGACCCACAGACTTTAACTATCGCGTCTGTGCTTTTCGACGAAGAAGTCGAGAAAGGGGGTAAACACGTTTTCGTAAAGACAATTATGAAAATCCTTAATTCATACTCTATTATTGTTTCAATGTTTAACGAGGCGTATCCCGTGTTACCCCAGCCTAAAGAACAGAAGCCTCCTCAAATGTACCTATAAAATCCAATTATGTTTTTGATGAAAACGTTTTTATTTAAAACCCATTTAAGTGGTTTTAGGTGGGAGACATGCTATTAATAGATAATGCGAGAGTTCTCGATGTAAGGAAAGGTGTTATCGTAGAAAATGCTAGGATTCTCGTAAACGGGAAATATATTGTTGATATAGGTACCTCAGGCTCTGTTGACGCTTCTAAAGCTGTTGACGTAATAGATGCGAGAGGAAAGCTTGTAATGCCTGGTTTAATAGATGCTCATATGCACTTATCTGGTTTGAGGACGGGTGATGTAGTTAAAGAGCCGTTGCTGACTAGTTACGAGACCATGGTTGCGAGAGCTGTTAAAGACCTAGAGGCACTTGCTGAAGCAGGTTTTACGACTATAGTAGACGCAGGAGGATTGATTGCGCTGGGTTTGAAGCAGGCTGTTGAAGAAGGTACTTTGAAAGGGCCGCGTATCGTAGCAGCGGGAGCACCATTATCCCAGACATTCGGCCACGGCGATACACACTATCTACCGCTCGACCTCGTAGACGTGAGATCGAGGCTTGTAATGAGGCCTTTCGGCTCACTCATATGTGACGGAGTAGATGAGTGTAGGAAGGCTGCGCGATACGCACTTAGAATGGGGTCTGATTTCATCAAGATATTTACGACTGGAGGGGTTTTATCACAGAGGGATAGGCCGGAATACACGCAGTTCACCCTCGAAGAGATTAAAGCAATAGTTGAAGAAGCAAAGGCTGCTGGTAGATTCGTCCACGCCCATGCTGAAGGGGATAAAGGGATTATTAACGCGCTACTAGGAGGGGTCAAGGTTATTGCCCACGCTGATATGATCGACGATGAAGGCATCAGGCTTGCTATCGAGAAGAATGCTGTAGTAGTCCCGACTCTAGCAGTCTCAGAACATATATTAACCTACGGTAGAGAGCTCGGTCTACCGGATTGGGCTCTCGAGAAAGAGAGTTTCCTGTTCCAATACCATGTCGAGAGAGCTAGGAAAGCGTGGAGGGCGGGGGTTAAACTAGCGACGGGAACAGACTTCTGGGGTGGTGTGAAAGCTTTCAGGCACGGTGATAACGCTTTGGAAATAGTTTTATTCGTCGAGAAGATAGGTATGCCCCCTGCTGAGGCATTGAAAGCGGCTACTATAAACGCTGCCGAAGTAGCTGGTTTATCCCATGTAACAGGTAGTTTGGAGAAAGGGAAGCTAGCGGATCTGATTATCGTCGACGGGAACCCGTTAGATAACCCTAGGATACTGCTCGATAAGGATAGAATATTATTCGTGATGAAAGAAGGGAAAGTACTCAAGAATAAGCTGTCGTCACTCTGATTTCTCGATAGCTAGTTCATAGCTTCTATTTAGAATAATACTTGTAGCGAGAGCCGATAGGCCTGCTCCTATCATAAATCCACCCCCTACCGGTAGAGAGATAATTGTTACAAATAATGATATTATTGAAGCCACCCTCAGCTTTTCCGGACTTGCCCTTCTAATAGCCAGACCTATTAAGACCGAGATTATGCTCGAGCCTGTAGTTACGTATATTACAATCCATTTCATGGCCTCTATGAGGTTGACGAATAAGCCAGTAGGCTGAAGCAGCATAGAGATATATGTGAGACCAATATATACGGCTACTGCTTCCAGGCCGTAGAAAACCCCTGCGAACACCTCAAGAAGGGAGGGAAGGTAGTCGTTATCCACTGTAGTCATCTCTTTAATCTATATTACACGAGGCCTATATTTAATTTTTTAATATTCTCGTAGCAACGAATTCCTCGATACAAGAGTATTCAGTAACTCGAATGCTCTTAAGCTATCCTTGTTTTCCACAATGAGGATAGTATCTTTATGGCATGAGAGTAATTGGAGAACGTTGATGCCGTGGATTGCGAGTAGCGATGTAATAAATGCTGTAAACCCAGGGGTGGAGATAACGTCTTCAGGGCTGATAAGTATGAGAGCTGAGATATTTGTGTTTTCATAGAGGATCCTCGGTTTAAGTAGACTGCTTAAGTCACCGTAGTGCTCTCTATCTATGATAATTGTAATAGCTGAAGCACTATAGACTATAGAGAGAAATCTCGCTTTAGGCTTAATAGCTGAGATAGAGCTGATAACATCGTTATATGCGTCAAGGCTAACGCTCGCTACGGCTAGATCGGTTTTTAACTCTACACTAGTGTTAGCGAGGAGTCTACTTATCGATGTCTCGTCTAGATTAGGGAGGGATTCGATATATTTCTCGATTTGTCTAATAATATGTTTGCAATCGCGTTCTCTTATTTCTAGCCCAAGTTCTTCGTTTACCATAATACAAATTTTCCTTTTATGAACAATCCTCTTTAAGAACCCATATAACACATAGGGTTTCCTTAGAAGCCACCTAATTAAAATGTTTGTATTAAGCATTATCGATCATCTTCTATCTTGTATACCTCCGAGGAGTTAGTAGTGAATTTGTTTTTCCCTAGGTGGAGTACGAAATTTGCCTTGCTCGAGGGACCCTCCGGTGTGTAAATATTTGGGTTATAATGCGTGTAGACGACTTCCCCAATGAAGAGTTCGTGGTCGCCGTATAATTTAGATTCCAATATTTTACATTCAAGGTTTGCCACAGCCTCCCTTACAATAGGAGAATTCACTTTCACGCCTTTAGCAAAGCTTAATTTTAACTTGCTGAGTTTACCGGGACCACTTATTCTCCCCGCTATCCATAATTCTTTCAGCTGATCTATTAAAGGCACGGCTATTGTAAACTCACCATACTTCTTCATCAGCTTATATGTGTATCGCTCAGGGGATATCGAGACAGCTACTAGAAATGGCTTGCCTGAGACGACTGTAACCCAGGCAGCTGTCATAACATTATATTCTATCGGATATACGCCAGAGGTAACTAGATATACTCTCATAGGGTAGAGTAGTCTATAGAGCCGGTCTTCCATATGGTTCATAATGCTACGTCCTCTTGTCCAAACATATTTCTCTAAGCAATTGTATGTCTAGAATCTTACTACGAGGTATGATCGAGCATTCTACGCCACGGGGCTTTATCCGTTTTTCTCTCACCTCGATAAATCTCGTAGGCGTAGATATGTAGTCTACGGGAACGTCCCAGGGCATTAAAGGTATTTCGAAAGGGACGATCTGCATGTCGTGTACTGTAGTCACTACGGGTGTTCTATCGTCTACTAAGTTGTAGTGAGTTAGTATCCCGTACTCGATCTCGCTGTAGCCCTCGCCTTTACCAAGCCTTCCACCCCTAAGGTCTACAGCTACTGAGCCTGCTATAAATAAGTCGATTTGAGGCATATTCCTTGGATGAATAGCTATTCCGTACTTGAACATACCACTTATCGTAGAAGCCTTCCAAACCTCTGTCGAAGGTATTTTAAACGGGTCTAGGAGTAGAAAGCCTTGTCTGATCCTGGGCGTGGATACAAAAACTTTAATATTCTTCTCTAATAGCAGCCTCCTAAGGGGCGCTTGGGGTGAATCAGGGTTTACAAAAACGTTTTCGAACCTACCTATCTTCAACTCTCTCAAGAGCCTAGCAGCAGCCTCCTCGGCTCCTTCAAAATTCGGTATCCTACCGTATACTGGTCGTGGAAACCTAGCGATACCCTTCTCTTCCAGCATCCTCCATATATTCAACCTTATAGACTCTCTGAAAGAAACTAGTTCGTCTCGTTGTAAACCGTCCATAATACCTGGATCCCTATTAGCATGTAGAATTTTGATATTAGTTTTTAACAATGCTTACTAGGGTTTGTCTGTTACGGTTATGCTGCCATCTACACCTACTATAGCTACAAGCATTGCCTCGGTATTGTATCTAGCTACAATATCTCCTCTTTTATCTACAGCTATGAAACCCATATTGCCAGGTCCATGCCTAGTTGTTGCTTCAGCTATGATTCTTTCTGCAGCAGTCTGGAGATCTAACCCGTTCCTAATATAGTAGTCGAGTTTGAGGCATGGCATTTCACGTATAATGATCTCGCCGTAACCTGTCGCGCTGCAGGCCAAGTTCTCGCTGCTGTAGAAACCTGCTCCAGGGATAGGCGTGTCCCCTACTCTGCCAGGGTACTTTAGAATTACACCACCAGTGCTTGTAGCCGCAGCTAGAATGTTATTCTCGTCTAGGGCTACAGCACCAACAGTATCCGCTCTTCCGATACTGCTTATAAGTTCTTTCAAAACCTCGTTTTTCCCGATGAGAACAGCTAGCTTAGAGTAGTATACGTCTTTCAACTCGCCGGCTAGTAGCTTTCTAATTGCGTCTTTATACCTCTTAACGACGTGTAGAGGAGGTTGTTCAAGCTTTGGTAGTCCAATTGTTAACCCTAGTTCGTCGGCATCCGGGCCTGCTAGCAGTACATGTGGTGTATTTTCGGCGATGAACCTTGCTAGGAGGATCGGGTTTCTAATCTTCCTCACTGCTGCCACAGCTCCTAGAAGCCCATTGCTTGACATGAGGCCAGCGTCTAGACTCCTGCCTCCGAATAGATCTAGTACGCTACCAGCCCCGGCATTTAAATACCCCGAGTCCTCCATGCATTTAACAGCTTCTACAACAGCTTCTACAGCACTATTCAATTCGGTTAGAACTTTGAATGCGTGCTCGGCACAATTCTTTACAGCATTCATTGCCTTATCCTTTACCTCCGAGTCCCGCCAGGAGCCTGCACCTCCGTGGAGAGCCAGGGCTTTCATTTCTTGAACACCAGTAGGTGAACCCCGATAATAGGGATATACAAGGGCTTGTAAAATATAGTTTTCGTGTTTAAACTGTCTAGTTTTGAATAATAGTTATTCAAAATATTTATAAACTCTCAATATAAAGTAGATATTTGAGGTTAGAATTTTCATAATGGTGTGTTAAATTGTCTAGTGAAGAGTATTGCTCTATATACGATATAAGGTTCCTAATGAACAGGAAGGTTACTATCAGGCCTACCCTACTGAAGACTTTGAAGACGGTTCTTGAAATGAAGAAAGTAACAGCCGACGTGGTGGCCCAGAAGACTAATAGACCTAGGACGATAGAGTCGAAGTACTTGTCCGAGCTGAATAGGATGGGTATAGTAGCTAAGGTTAGAGAAGGACGTAAAGTAGTCTATATTGAAGCGGTGACAGCCGTTAAAGAAGCTATATCTAGATATGGGATTGATGTTAATATTGAGCAGCTCGCCCACCAGATTAGTATGCCAGCGGATATTGTGAGATTCATTGTCGAGAAAATAAAGGCAGGCAAGCTCTAGCCAGCTAGCTTAATAACGACTTCCCTACTATTTTCCTGGCTGGGAGATGTGAATACGAGCGTAATCCTAATCTCTCTTAGTCTCCCGTTCGCATTATCCAACCCTTTCGCAATAGCTTCAACGATCTTGCCAAGTAACATCGTGCGGCTTGGAAGACCGTGTGAGACAAGGTATCTGTCTATTATATCTACAGCAACCTCTTCGGCTCTAACGGAGATAACCTTCTTCTTCTGTCTTAGGCTAATTTCGATAACGCCGCGGTCAACCGCATTAACAGCCATGGATATTCCTCCTAGTAGTGCAATATCCGTTCTACCCTCCTACAATAAATAATGTTACACTACGGATGACAGGATATTCCGCAATAAAAGTTTTTAAGAAACAGATAGAGAATCTATGAGCTGCCTATTTGCCTCTTGTAGAAATTTTATACTAATAGATTTAAAGCTAGTTAACAAATATATTAATTGAACCGGCCCTTGCAACACCCCTGTGAAGGGTTGGGATGAGCAAGGGTGACTCCCCTGGGCACCTCATTTATATAGCATCTCTCAGATAACCGGTCATGTGGTATAATGCCTGTAAACATTAAAGAATACGTTAGGAGCATTAGAGAAATCCATACCCAGGTAAAGGTTTTCCAACACGGGGACCTATTCCTCGTATACAAGGATTACCGAAGCGAACCAGGAATAATCAAATGGTCTCTCGTAAAAGCCTCGACACTCCCTTTCAACATATACCCTTTCGAGATAGACCCTTTCAAAAGGCTTGTAAGAGAATATGAGGCCTTTAAGTATATTAGAGGTTTTGAAACGCCTCGTGTACTACTAGTCGATTACAAGAATATTATAATGATCAGGGAGTATATCAGAGGGTCGAATAATCTAGAGGTTTTGAATAGTAAGATAGACGCTATAGGCGAGTCCTTGAAAACAATCCATATGCAGGGGGTTTCCCTAGGAGATGTTAAGACAAGTAATTTCATATACGAAGAGGGAAAAGGAAAATGGTTTATCATAGACGCCGAGCAAGCCGTGAGAGGAGCCACATCTGAGATGATGATCTGGGATCTACTCGTATTTCTATCGACATACCTATTCTCATTCCTAGAATCCCCTAGCAAATACCCTTTGTTTAGGAAATCGATGCTCTCATTCCTATCTGCTTACTTAGAGGGGAATGCTGAGAGGAATTCCTTGTCTAAGGCAGCTAGGAGTCTGCAGATCAGACTCCTCGCTTCTCTCCTGTTACCACATCCCTACAGCAGGATATTCCTTGAAGCAATTAGAGATGGCAGGGTTTGAAAAACCCGGCTTGATACTCGAAGCAATAGCTTTTCCTACTAATGTTTTCATCGATCAGCTCTAGCAGGGTTGCGTAGACGTATGGCTTCCGTAATTCAACTATCATCATACTCGGTATCATTGACGCGTCTCCACCGCCCCACACGCCTGTTAATGAACCGGGGTTTAAGTGGAGGATATTTCTATCCTTGTCTAATGCTACAAACGGGGAATGGGTGTGGCCGGACATTAAGATGTTCACGCCAAGCTTCTCCGCTATACTAGAGAGCTTTCTCACATCTCCTCTCGGGTATACGCCGTCCCCGTGGTGAACCCCTATCCTAAAGCCTTCAGCCTCAAATGTAAGGTTCTTTGGGAGGGGGAGATAATCCATATTTCCTCTCACAATGTACGTATTGCTAGACAGCTTCTTTAGCCAGTCTAATACCTCTCTACCTGTTAGGTCGCCTGTGAAAACAACTATATCCCACTTGTACCCCTCTATCTCACTTAGTAAAACCCTCGGAACCCTGTAAGCCCTGTCCGGTATATGTGTATCTCCTATAAGTAGGATTTTCAAAGTGATAATACACCTAGAGAGGAAAACTATTTGGAGAGAGGTAGCGTTATAATATTTCTAGCCGAAGCGCTTAATTCTATAGGAGACCCTATCTGGATATCTAGGTAATTCGGTAGGTATGCTAGGAGAGTGGTCTTGCCTACTCTAACCCTTGTCTCTAACTTATCTCCTATAAACATCTTGAAATCAACTACACCTTTGAAAACAACTGTATCACTGCTGCGTATCCCCCCTATACTCAGTATCTCCGGTCTTATCACAACAGCTACTTTGCCTCTAACTCCTTTCTCAACAGGTACTGCGGGTATGTCTACGTCGAATTCAGGGATTCTTACAATCACGTAGTCGCCTGATTCTCCTACTACATGTCCTTCGAAAATATTGCTCCTACCTAGGAATTCTGCTACAAAGAGGTTTCTAGGCTTGAAGTATACCTCATCAGGCCTACCAACCTGCATAACCCTTCCAGCGTTCATCACGGCTATCCTATCGCTCATACTAAGAGCCTCTACCTGGTCGTGGGTTACGTAGATAGTCGTAATCTTTAGACTCCTCTGGATTCTCTTTAGCTCTTCCCTCATCTCAATCCTTAGCTTAGCATCTAGGTTGCTGAGAGGCTCGTCTAATAAGAGGACTCTAGGTCTTACTACGAGCGCTCTCGCTAAAGCAACCCTCTGCTGCTGGCCACCGCTGAGCTGGAGAGGATACCGTTTCTCCAGTCCCTCTAGTCTTACTAATTCGAGGACTTGTTTAACCAGCCTCCTTATATCCTCCTCGCTTAGTTTATACTTCTTCTTCCTCACGCGTAGACCGTATGCTATGTTATCATAGACCGTCATATGGGGCCATAGAGCATAGTTCTGGAAAACCATTGCTGTATCTCTCTCGTACGGTTTCTTGAAAGTAACATCTTCATCGTCGAAGAAGACTCTGCCGGTATCGGGTACTTCGAAACCTGCGATAACCCTTAAAGTAGTGGATTTCCCGCATCCGCTTGGCCCTAGTATAGTGAAGAATTCGCCTTTCTCAATACTCAAGGAAACGTTATCCACTGCTACAACGCTGCCGAAGTATTTGCTGACGTTCTCTAACCTGACGCTAACAGGGTGTATCTCCAGGCTCATGCCTTACACCCCTATGAATGCATATCTTTGTTTGAATACGAATATAATTATTAAGACTGCTATTAGCTGTATCAAAATTAATAAGCTTCCTATAGCAGCAGCCTCTTGTATACCTGTTGCTGTTGCTTTAAGCGTGTACATATACAGCCAGTATGTCACAGGCGCTTGGTCAGCTTTGAGGCCGCCGAGGGTTATGCTTGTCGTAACCTCTGTAGCCATATATACGAACCCTAGTAGCGCACCACTTAGAACGTAGGATAGTATGAACGGGAATACTACTCCAAATATCACCCTAGTCCTGCTAGCACCGAGATTCATAGCAGCCTCCTCTAGATTTATATGAACCTGCTGGAAGCCTGCGTAAACCGATCTGACTACGTAAGGTAGCCTTCTAACACTGAAGGCGATCACTAGGATCGCCCATAACTGGAAGGCTCTAATATCAAGCGGGTTTAAAATGGATAAGCCTGTGTAGCTGGCGAAGTCTTTAAAGAAGAACCAGTATCCTAGTGCTATAACTAGTCCTGGAATCGCTATAGGCATTGTAGCAATCGAGTCCAGTATGTTAGTAAGCCATTTTAAATTAATCCTGCTGACGCTATAACCTACCATTATAGCAAGTATCACAGCTATTATTACTGAGCTGGTAGCATACTTCAACGTATTGAGGATACCGTTGAATACCTGAGGGTCCGACAGGATCATTTTGAAGGATTCAAGGTATGTGCCCGGGCTTGTCGATAGTATAAAAGACCATCCGAACGGTTGGAGTATTTTCATAGCAAGTAACACTACTGATATTTGAGGTAGGGAAGTGAATATTACGAGAGGGAACACTCCTAAGTAAATGGCTAGACTCGCTAGGATACCCGGCTTCCTAGCTCTCGAAACAAGCCTACCGCCTCTACTTATCATAGCGTAAGACTTCATACTAACATAGTTCCTTATCGCGAGGAACCCCATTATCGCGAAGAACAACATTATAACGCCGATCGTAGCTGCCATAGGCGAGATAATTGCTTGTTCAGTCATAAAGTTCCTGAATATATAATAGCTCATCACTTTATCGAAATTCCATATGATGGGAGCTCCAAGGTCTTCTAAACTGAAGATATATACTAATATCGCTCCCGCCGCGATCCCAGGCATAGCCAGCGGCATGGTAACGTCTAGGAACAGCTTTAACCCTTTTGAACCAAGGTTCTCGGCCTGCTCCTCCATCGACGGGTCTATGTTGATAAAGCTCGCGTAGGCATTCAAGTATACTATCGGGTAAAATGTTATTATCTGCGTTATTATGACACCAGCCATACCCGATATCTGTAGTTTAAATGCTTTACCGGTTAGCAGATATATTAGCTGTGATAACGGGCCTGTATCGCTGAATAACAGCTTTATAGCGTAAGCGTTTACGAAAGGTGTCACGAACAATGGTATCAAGGCTATTATCCTCAGCAGCTCCTTCCCTCTGAAATTAAACCTGGCGATCACGAACGCGACCAGTATGCCTAGTAACGTAGCGAATATTGTGACAATACTCGCGATAATAAGGCTGTTAAGGATCGTCCCGTAGCCGTAATTCATCAGGTAGAAGTTTATTAGAGTAGTTCCTTCTGACGGTATAGCCATGTAAGGCTTATCATCCCCTGGTAGTAGATAGGGCCTTACAAAACCCTGGCTAGGGTCTCTTAGTGCTGCAACGAAATTCCCGAGTAGGCCGGATGGCGATATAAACGAGTAGCCGAGCATATACCCTATTGGTAGTAGCAGGAAGAGTGTTAAGTAGATGATGCTAACTGCTAGGAATACCCACATAATAGGGTCTAACTCGTACAAGAGGCTCCTAAACCTTCTATACCATCCGGCCCTCACAATCGTTTCTCCAGCAGGGCTTTCTCTCCTAGCCCAAGATAATATTGCGCCTATTGAAGCGGATGAAACAAACGGTAGTACAAGGAGCGCTATCGCCATCGGGACTCCTTCAAGGTCTGTCAGCGCTATCGTGAAAACATACATGAACAATACTATGGCGAGGAAGCTTAGAACCGAGCTAAACCTTATCCTGTCGTAGTCGAAGCCTAGCGGAATGCTAGCAACTCCTACGATAACACCTATAATCCAAAGGATCTCAGTAGCGATGACCTGGCTCTGGCTTGTAGCCAATAATATGTAATATGCTATAGCTATCAGAAGCCCGGCTAGGAACAGCTCTCTCATACCTAGATTCATAAAGACCACTCCTTTGTATTCCCATAGAGGCTTGGTTCTAATTAAGGATTTGAGAAAGGGATAAAAAACATTTTTACAAATAGACTAGTGCCTTCTAGTAGTTAGATAGACTGCTAGCAATACTATCAGGACGACAACTATTCCGATGCTAACCCATAGTAACGTGTTTGACTGCGGTGTTGTTGCTATAGGCGTAGTCGTAGTAGGCCGGCTTGTGGTTGTAGTTGTCGTAATACTCGTAGTGGTTGTTGAGGTAGTGGTGGTAGTTATAGCTACAGCAGACATTGTAGTCGTAGTTGTAGTCAGCGCGCTTGTAGTTGTCAAGGTTGACCACGGCGGTGGTGGCGGGGTCTGGCCTGAGAGAATAGCCTGCAACTCCTGGTAGACCCACTGATATTTAGCTGTAGCCCCGCTAGTCCACTCGCTCATGAGAGTCTGGTATACTGTTGTACTATTCGCTAGGTACCCGTTGATTTTAAGGGCATAGTCTAGGGTGAAAGTAACATAGTTGCCTGTCAACGGGTCTTTGAAGGGGAAGAACGCCGACAGATCGTTTACGAGTTTATTGAATTGATCCTTTGTGATCTTATTATTCAAGTAGGCTTGTGCTATAGCAGCCCAAGTAGACTGTAGCTGGTCGTGCGCGTTTACTAGTGTTGCTTTAAAGTAGTATATTACTGAGTACACCCACATAGAGCTAAGCGTCTCATTGAATTGTATCGAACCAGCCTGGGCTGCTGCTAGGTATGCCTGCTTCAGGTCAGGCCTCTTAGCTCCAGCAGGTGTATCGAAAACCCTGGGGTTGGCGGGTAGCCTATTGATATTGGGATCCAACCATACCTGCTGCCCACCGTACTCGCTGAGAACCCAGGCTACGAAAGCAGCTGCTTGAACCATGTGGGGAGCGTTCTTTACTATAGCTATAGGGTCGTAGTTTACTATACTCTGGTTAGGCGGGATAATATACTGGCATGCCGGGTTCTGCTGCATAGCTGTATAACCGTAGAAGTCTATCGTAGTACCAGCCGCTATATCACCTCTTATAACAGCATCTCTTACATCGCTTGACCCACCGTATATGATAGCGTTACCAGCTAGTGTTGTAAGTACGTTCCAGCCTTTATCCCATCCATAGACCTGGAGTATTATCTCGAACATTCTAGTATTACTAGTGCTAGCAGTCGGGTCTGCTGTTCCTATCAGCGGCTTAGCAGGCAGGTATTTGGCATACACAGGGCTCCCTAGGTCAGCCCAGGTCTGCGGTGCTGGCACACCATATTGTGATAACACGTTCTTGTTGATAGTAAACCCGAAAGAGCTTAAGCTAGCCCCTATCCAGTGCACTAGCCCGTCGCTGCCTACAAGGTATGACTGGGCACCGGCGTATGTAGGCGGTATTTTCGTCAGCTCGTAGAGTATTGCATTGAACTCGGGGTGGGTCTTGTTATCAAGGGGCTGGAGAAGGCCTTGCTGGTCGAGCCAGTTGAATAGTGTTGGGCCGCCTCCCCACGCTATATCGATTTCGCCTCTCTGGATGTAGGTAGGCCACTGAGCGCTCCCAACGTAGAGGAATACTACGTCTTTCACCCCAAGGGCTTGTGCTACCGGGCTATTGAGGAAGGCTACTCTAGCAGCGCTCTGGATGGTTTGTTCGTGCCTCGTCAGAATATAAAGGGTTACACCCTCCTGGTGGGGCAGGCTCTTGAGATAGTTAAGCCAGGGAAATGGCTCGCTAGCACTACCCCACGGCCATTCAGCGTAGGATACCGGTATTGCAGGAATTAGTATAGAGGAGAAGACTAGTAGTAGGGAGAGGATAGAAACTGTTCTCCAATTCATATAGCGCACCATGCTCTAGAGAATAAATGTTTAAAATGGTTAAAAAAAGTTTATTTTACACTATTATCCGATACCCAACTCTACTTCTTGGGCTTCCTGGTTGCGAGGAGAACGGCTTCAATTATGATTACGAGGACTAGAACACCCGATATTATGCCTGTAGTAGTCCAGTCTACAATCGTTGTTGTAACAGGGCTCGTAGTAGTCGTTGTATAAGTTGTAGAGACTGTTGTAGTAGCTGTCGTTGTTGAAGTAACGGTCTGGGTAACAGTGACTGTTGTAGTGACTCTAGAAGTTATTATCGTAGCAAGCCATGCTATAAAGTTCGTAACCCACCTAGGCCCATCTAAGGGTATACCGTAGTACATTGAAGACCAGGCTGGTTCGTAGTCGCCGTATATGGATTCGCCCGATAATACAATTATATCGTTCTTATCGCTCCAGTACTCGGCCATGTAGGCTACGAACGTGTTGTTGTCATTAGAGTACTTGAGAGGGTCGTATACTAGGGGGGCCCAGTTTGCGTAGTTAACCCCGATATGAGCATAGTGGTATAGGACGAGCCTTATAAGGTCGGGGGCTATGTCTGTTACAGGATCGTGGTATTTACCGCTCGAGTCAACCCATATCACGCAGTCGGGTCCATGCATTAGTATCGGCTTCGTGATCCCGGCTGTAAGTATTTGCGTGAACAAGTCTGGCCTGTTATCGGGTTCTACGAATGCGAGCATTCTATAGTATGCTTTAGCAGTAACAGGCCAATCGCTACCGCCGTAGGAGTAGGTACCGTTGTAGTTACTGTATACAGCTCCCTGCTCTAGCCTGAGCTTAGAGCCTATAGCAGCCATAAGGTTGTTGACGATCTGTATAGTCTGATAGCCGTTACCGTAGTCGCTATCGCCTCCAACCCATAGGGCTTTATTCCCTGTATCCAACCAGTTTATGATAGCATTTATCTCGTCAGCACTGAAGGCAACAGTAGGCTGCCCTATTAGGAGTATGTCTACATTAGCTAGCTTATCCGGGGTTATAGGATCTTTGTTTACAACCCAGTTTACAAACGTTATATTGCCTATTATATAGTTGAGATACTTATCGCTCTCTCCATGCGCTAGATCCGCCATAACAGTGACTTTTTTAGCCGTCTGCGATAATGCTACCGGTGTCATTAACGGTGTTATAATAGCTATTACTAGGAGAGGTAGGAGGAATAGAGATCTATTCATCAAGACACCTTTACATGGTTGATATTATATTTAGGGGGCTGAGCTAAAAAATCTTTCCAGTTACAAAACTACTTACGTAGTAAGAGGACCGCTACAGCTATCACAATGATGAGGACTACTACGCCTATTACAATCCATGTAGTAGAGCTAACGCCGGGCGGGCTTGTAGTAGCTGGAACCGCTGTTGTAATCGTAGTAGTGACAGCTGTGGTAGCAACCTGTGTTACCGAGGTAGTTGTCGTAGTTGTAGTAGTGGTAGTCGTAGTAGTTGTCGTCGTAGTAGTCGTGGTTGTAAGAATCTCTATCGGAGTCGGAGGGGTCTGGCCTGAGGGGTAGAAGTTTATCTTGAATACCACGCTTGATGGATTACCGGCCCAATCCCATGCTGTCACATTCAGGTATGCTGAAACCGGCTGGGTATCCGATGGAGAAGGCAGGTTTAATAGATATGTGAACGTATTAAAACTATACGCTAGAGTACCCGGGCTGTTGATGCCCGGTATTATCTCAATTGTTTTACCGTCATAGGTATATGTTACAGTAATGTTCTTAGGCCCCCATTCGTTATCGGAGACGTCTAGGTACACCATTAGCGGCCTCCCTAGAGTCGGTGTCTTCGGGACGGTTAGCTTAATCGATACGCTTGGAGGCGTCTTATCATCCATATTAGCCAGTGCGAAAGTAATACCGGAGCCGTACGGGATATTCATTTTCAGAGCTATGAATAGCCTGTCCCCGACAAGCATTTTATCTAAGACCTGGACGCTAGCGTCTCCAATAACGTTGACGACTTTAAACAGGAAGTCGCCGGCCCAGGGGAGTGCCCAGACAACTGTCCCGTTCAGGTTGAGGTAGGAAAGATTATTGTAAATGCTTGCGATATACGCGTGCGGGCTCTGATATAGTACAGCTGGTATGAAGGACTGGTTGGCTACTTTATAATTGTTTAGAGGCGGGTAGATACCTATCGGGAGAGAGTTCATAGCTAGATTAGGCTTGTATTTCTGTGCTAGAGCACCCGATATATTGCTGAATCCTATGAATGTAGGCGGTGTAGCTAGGAATGTTAGTGAACCATTGTTTACGTTTATAGAGTAGTAGTCTAGGCCATCGTATATTGCCGAACCCATTCCAAGGGTCGTTATAGTTATGAAGTAGGTTGTCGTATTAGTCCTTGTGCTAGTGTATTTCACGAACAGATCCCTGTGGACGTGGCCTGCTAGGACAAAGGTTACATTATAGTCTTCGATAAGCTTCAGAGTATAGAAGAAGCTAGTCATATTACCGCTCCAGTAGCTGCTTACAGGAGTCCAGGGGCCTCCTGACACGTAGGGTTTCAGAGTCTGGTTGTCCAGGCTACTAGTGTAGAGCTCTCCCTGGTAGTAGAACATAGGGTGGTGCATTAGGATTACTTTAATCGGTATGCTAGAGTACTGTTTTAGAGTATTCTCGAGGAAGACTATTTGATCCCAGTCTAGGTAGCCAGCCTCCCTAGTGTTTAGACCGATCACCAATACCTTGTTCCCGATAACCCTATACCACTGGGTGTCTCCAAGGTATGCTAAGTACTGGTCGTTAGGCATGTCGTGGTTGCCTGGTATGCCTAGTATCGGGAAATTGTATAGGAAAGCGTATTCGAACGATACGGCCTGCTCATACTGTGGCCCTGAAGCTGTATCCGCTAGATCACCCGTGTCGATAACGAGGTCGGGCGATAATAATGCTGTTACAAGATAGCCTGAGAACCTATTCTTATCGCCTGTCATGATATCCGGCTGACCCGCGCCGTAGTGCTGGTCTGACACGTGGACAATCCTCAGCACGTCCCCAACGCTCTGTATCACCCACAGGCTCCTAGGGAGGTAGAGTGTCTGGCTCCCTGTTAACACGATATCGTATACTCCCCCGACTACGTTCTGTGGTATTTTCAGGGAGACCACTCCACCGTTGTTGCTAGCTGTCACTGTGTAATTGTATAACTTGAGACTACTCCCTTCTAGTTTAACAGTCCATATATAACCCCCGCTTACTGTTACACTTGCGTAGTCTTTCTTCAGCTGCACATATACTGTATCACCTGGGAACGCTATAGCTGGTTTGTTCAAAGATACATTAGCCGACGGCGTCTTCCACGGGTTGTACACTATCCCCGGTAGAACAGGCGGCTGGTTGGAGGCTATTGGTGCTGATATAGATAGGGATGAGAATATTGCTAAGAGTACTATTGAGAAGGCTATTATAGGGATCCTAGTACTCATATTTTTCACCACTAGGCAATAGATTATAATACTCCGTGACTGTTAAAATGTTTACGGTAGCGAAGCCTATGTCTGCTAGGCGTAGGGGTTTTGCCCACGAGAGAGATCTCGCTAGAAAGCTGTGGGCGAAAGGTTTTGCTGTAATGAGGGCTCCAGCAAGCGGTTCTAAGGCTAAGAGGCTTAGATACCCTGATCTAGTAGCTATACGGAACAGGGTGGTATTCGCATTCGAAATCAAGACGACAAGCAATGCTAGTAGGGATATATATATTGAGAAGGAGCAGATTGAGAAGCTTATTGAATTCTCGAAGAGAGCTGGAGGGGAAGCTTTTATAGCGGTTAAAGTAGTCGGCGAAGGGGAATGGTATTTCATACCTGTAAGCGAGCTCGTTGTAACACCGGGAGGGAACTATAAGATCACGTTGAGAGAAGAGAGTAGATCCAGGTTTCTAAGGATCGATAACCTAGTATCTCTGGCGTTAGGGGTTAAAACACTTAGAGAATTTCTGGAGAAGTAGGCTACTCGAGCTTTATCCTAATATTGACCTTGTACTTGTCCATAAGCTTCCTAATCTTCCTCATAGACTTAGCGTATCTGTCGGCGGAATCTCTCGGCAGTATTACCACGACTCCATCGCTAGATTCCTCGACCCTGGCCCCGGGGAAGAGTTTCTCGAGCTGGTGGTAGAGCCTCCCAAACCTACCCTGTGCTACGCTAAGCTTCCTCACAGGCACTACTACCGTCTGCTCGCCGAATGTATATATCTCGTATTCGAGCTCGTCTGTGAGAAAATCTCTTACTTCTACAACAGGCCTAGATAACTCCTCCTCCTTCAAACCAGTCGGTAGCTTAACCGTCATCCTAACATCGTAGACTTTCTCCACGTAACCGTTCTTAATGAATATCACAGTATCTATTAGCGAAGGGATCATTCCTAGCTCAACCCTGCCGATAAACCTCTGTATGGCGTCTATAGGGCTTGTAGCATGGACTACGCCTATCATGCCAATACCCGCTAGCCTGAGGTCTGCGTATAGTTTGAAATCTTCATCCGTCCTCATCTCGTCGAATACAGTGTAGTCGGGCCTAGATAAGAGGAGTATATCGTGCAACTCCTTCGGGTCGGCGTAAGTCTTACTATACTGTGTAATACCCTCCGGGAGGATCATGTCTCTAGGGCTCTCTATCGTTTTAACAATTTTCCCCTTCCTAAAATAGTATTCGGCTAAGGCCTGTGCGAAGGTTGTCTTACCCATACCCGGCGCTCCTGCGATCAGGATCCCCTCAGCCCTCTCATTCAACCTATTGATAAGCTTTGGAGGAAGATTGTAGTCTTCGAGCCTGAGCTTCCTCAAAGGTCTTACAATAGTGATCTCCCATCCATCGCTCATGGGAGGCCTGGTAACAATGATCCTGTAGGAGCCTAGCTGGATGATCGAAGAGCCCGGCCTATCTATTTCGATAAAGCTATCGCTCCTTCTCCTAGCTTCCTCTATTATCTCGTTAGCTAACTCCTCGAGCTGCTTCCTATCCAGGACAATGTTCTCTATTCTAGTATAAGTCCAATCGCCCGGCCTACCTTTCTTAGCCACCGGGTTCGTACCCTCTTTCAAATGGATGCTCATAGTGTATTCGTCGAAGAATTTTTCAAAGGACAGCCTTTCTCTCCCCTCGCTCTCGCGGTAGAGTACTTCGATACCCATCGCCTCAGACACTATCTTCTGTATCCTATTTCCTGTAACGATTACTCCGCCGACCTGAGCTGCGAAATCTCTGACAATTATATTTATAACACTCTCATCTAGCTCTCTCCTAGCATAAGAAGACTCGTCTCCAACAAACTCTACCCTGACCAAGCCTTTCTCGCTTAGTTCTTTAAGCTTTCTTAACTCTAACAAGCCAGCGTATCCAATAGCTCTGTCTCCTAGAGCAGCATTCTCTAGGAATACTATGATCTCTTTCCTAACAATAATCCTACCTCTAACAAAGCCTTCTTCGACAAGCTTTGATACAAGGCCTTGCACGATTGCTGTAAGGTCTGGTATAAAGACTTTTTCCCCTGCTAGCCTCACTGCCAATTACTCCACCGGTTTAATCCATGTTTATCCGATAAAGGTTTTAAATATCAATATCATACAATACTCAACGAGCGGGGTTGCTATGTCTAGGATCCTTCCTATCCTGATAGCTCTAGCCATCCTTACTCTGAGTGCCATAACACCGGTTAACGCCCAGCAAGCTAGACCACTCCAGGAGGCTACAACGAGACCAATACCCTTAAACCTACCCTACTATATTGTAGCAGTATGGGGCGATAACAGGCCCTCCTATACTTCGGGCCCCTACTCTCTTATCTACCCTAACGTATTCATAGATATATTGAACGAGATAGGGTCGCTATACCCGCATGCGGTCATCGGCGGAGGGGATTTCGTCTCGTTCGGAACACTAGACCAGTATAGAGCATTCTACAACCTTGTGTCCCAGGCGAGGATTGAGAATTTCATCCCGGTTATCGGGAACCATGATGTAGCCTACGGAGGGGATTCATGGGGCTATTATGCTACTTACATAGGTAATACAACGGTAGTATTTGATAGTATAAGCAACTGGAGGATAGTCTCATTGAACGATGAGGGGTCGGGTAGCGACTTATTATTTGGCTTGAACAGGGCTGTGGATGCATTAGATGGCAGGAACCTGATACTAGCCTTCCACAGACCCCTCTACCCGTATGTAGGACATAATATGCAGGATGAAGAGCCGGATAAAGCAAGTATTATACTGGGATTTATAACGAATCTCACCACTCCCCCGAGGATTATAATACAGAGCCATTGGCATGGTTACGCCGGGAACAATACTAATACGACTCTATGGCTTATCACAGGTGGTGGAGGAGCACCTCTATACCAGTGTCCTTCGAACCCATCTTTCCCATGTGCTCCAGTATACAACTACCTAATCTTCGTACTATACCCTAATGGATCCTACAGGTATATTCCTCTGAAAGCAGGTGCTGGAGCAGGTAATCTAACCGTGAACGCTTTAAACCAGACGGCATACGTAGTCTACAATACCAAGGTTACAGTGTTTGGCGATCCTGTGGACGTTCCAGTCAGGCTTGTATGGAGGGATACAAGCTTGTCAATATACCTCGTAGGATTTGTGAAAGCGGGCTCTTCAGCATACGCTAACCTGGATAATGTCGGTAGGAAAATAGAGACTAATCTAACAGACGCTTACGTATACGTCCAAACAGTCGACAACCCGTTTAACGCAACAGTAATCCCGGTAACCAACGGTATTGCCGATTTAAGCGGTTTCAGCATTGGGTCTCCTAGGACAGAGCAGCCACCTATAGTAGTGCAACAGCTGCCTACAACCACTACCACTACTAAAACTACTACAACTACTACGACAACAAGGGTTACTACCACACCTGCTACTACTACGACAACTATTGTAACAACTACTACAACACCTACTACAACAGCCCAGACTACTACAACCTACTATACTACGGCAACTACTACGACTCCTGCTACTACGGCTACTGCAACACCGGTGAGCGGGACTGGGATAACCGTATCAGTAATTGCCGTAGTTGTAATAGTAGTTATTATAGTAGTGGCGTTAGCTATTCTTCTCGTTAGGAGAAAGTAAAAATATTTTTCCTCCAACCCCTCTCCAGGAACCTATCTATTATATCCTTGAAACCAGGGCCTTCTACAATCCTAACTTTGAAGGATACGCGTATAACCGGCTTATTGAGCTTGACTAGGGCAGTGATATCGCTAGGGGTTGCGAGCAGTATAGCGTCTGCCGGGGCATTGTTTAGTGTCTCCTCTAGATCCTTTAACTGCTGCGGGTTATATCCTAGGCTCGGTACTATGGGGCCTATGTGCTTATATTTCTCATACACCTCCTTCAGCGAGCCTCTAGCATACTCCCTAGGGTCGACGACCTCGAGACCATACTTCCTAGCGGCTACGAAACCTGCAGCGTAGCTAGCTCCCCCGTGGGTGACTGTTGGAGCATCTTCGACAACTATAACTTTCCTAACCCCTTTGAGATCCCCTTCGCTAATATACACATCGCTATACGCGACGCTTACTTCTGCTTTAGGGTTTAGCTTCCTAACTCTCTCCTTTATATCGTCTATGGCTTTCTTATCAGCTTGGTCAGCCTTGTTTATTATAACGTGGTCGCATGCCATGAAATTCAACATGCCGGGGAAGGCCGATGTCTCGAGGCCAGGCCTCATAGCGTCTACTACCGTGATGTAATAATCTGGTTTATAGAATGGGAAGTCGTTATTACCACCATCCCAGAGTATTACATCACTATTTTTCTCGGCATCCCTTAATATAACACCGTAGTCGACACCAGCATACACAGTAAAGCCTAGCTTGATATAGTGCTCGTACTCCTCCCTCTCTTCGACTGTCAGAGGATACTTGCCTAGGTCTTCCGGCTTCTCGAATTTCTGGACGGCATAGAACTCGCGGCTGTAGGGCATAGGGTGTCTGACAACGCCTACTCTCAAACCCCTGCTCCTAAGCTCTAGAGCAATCTCCCTCGAGACACTGCTCTTCCCAACCCCTGTCTTAACCCCTGTTACCGCTATAACAGGCCTGATACTCTCTAGCATCGTGTCTTTAAACCCCAGGATCCTGAAGCTCGCGCCAGTAGACATAGCCTTGGATAATACCTCGCCAAGCTCCTGGAATGTCAGGTCGCTGTATGCCAGGACTATTTCATCAAAGCCCGGGTTTACAGCCAGCTTATCCAGATAGCCTACTCCAAGTATTGGAATTCCATTAGGATACAGTTCTCCAGCTAATTCAGGAGGGTAGAGCCTAGGCTCTAACCCTTCGATCTGCGTCTGTAGGAAGGCTACGACCCTGTACTCTGGGTTGTTACGGAAGTATACATTGAAGTTGTGGAAGTCCCTTCCAGAAGCCCCGAGTATTACGACTTTCCTCGCCATAAATACCCCTATGAAGAATATATACGGTAAGTATAAAAAAGTATTTTTCAGATTGTATAGGAAAAGCTATATTCCAAGTTTCTTCATTATAGCATCGAGTTTCTCCAGCATAATCTTTCTCTCAATGCTAGCGACAAGCCTCCTCGTCGATATTACTGCGTCAGGGTTCACGCTGATACTGTCGATCCCTAGTCTCACAAGATACTCTGTTATCTCCGGGTATACGCTCGGGGCCTGGCCGCAGATGCTGACGGTAGCGCCCTTGCTGTGGGCTTTCTCGATCAGCATTCTAATAGCTTCTAATACAGCTGGATCCCTTTCGTCGAAGTATCCCATCTCGGCAAGTATCTGGCTGTCTCTGTCTGCTCCAAGGACTAGCTGGGTGAGGTCGTTGCTCCCGATACTGAACCCGTCGACGTATTCGGCGAATTTATCTGCTAGTATCGCTACACTAGGTACTTCAGCCATAGCCCATACTTTGAAGTCCTTACTCCTCTTCAAGCCTTCCTCCTCAAGTATCTTTACAACCCTCTGGATCTCCCACAGTGTCCTAACGAATGGGAACATTACCCAGACGTTTGTCAATCCCATTTCTTCTCTAACCTTCCTTATTGCTCTAACCTCTAGCCTGAACCCTGCTTCATACTTGGGGTGGATGTATCTGCTGACTCCACGCCATCCTATCATCGGGTTCCTCTCGTCTGGCTCGAATTTCTCTCCTCCCTTCAGCCCTCTGAACTCGTTGGTTCTGAAGTCGCTGAATCTAACTACGACTGGCCTCGGGTAGATCGCCTGTGCTACCTTGGCTATGCCTGCTGCTAGCTTGTTGATGAAGAAGTCCTCTTGCTTATTCTCTATAAGGTACATCGGGTGGTATCCAATCCAGTCTGTGAAGATAAACTCGATTCTCATCAGCCCGATTCCGTCGAATGGCAGGTCTTTATACTTGTCGATAGCGTCCGGCTCGCCTAGGTTCATGTAGATCTTGGTTGCTGTAACAGGGTAGAGTGGTAGGAGCTGCTCAGGGCTAATCCCTACAGCAGCTACAACAGCACCAGCCACAGGCTGCTCCGGGGCAGCCTTAGGCTTCACAAGGTCTTCGACAATACCCTCGTATATGACTCCCCTAGACCCGTCTACCGTGACCTCCTGCCCGGATTGTATTGCTTTAGTAGCATTCCCTGTTCCAACTACGGCGGGTATACCTAGCTCTCTGCTAACTATTGCAGCATGGCTTGTCATACCTCCCTCGTCTGTCACTATCGCTGCAGCCTTCTTCATCAATGGTACCCAATCAGGGTCTGTCATCTTCGTTACTAATATATCGCCTTGTTTGAACTCCATAGCCTCCTTGCTCTTCGGGTCGAATATTACTCTTGCAACGCCTGCTCCAACACCCGGGCTGGCGGGTAGTCCTTTAGCAAGTATCTTTGCTTCAGCAAGTTTCACGAGTTTCTTTGCCCCAGTTACTTCAGTCTTTTTCTCGGCTTCCTTAGCCTTCTTAACGCTCCACACGGTTTCAGGCCTAGCCTGGACGATGAAGACGCTCTCCGGGAACTTAAGGTCCATGTCGATAGCCCACTCGATATCCATGTGCCTCCCATAGTGCTTCTGTATTAAGAGGCCGAGTTCGGCAAGCCTCTTGACTTCTTCCTCGGTTAATGCAGGCTTCTCCGGGTTGGCTATCTTAGCCAGCGGGGTGTCTACGACCTCGCCTTCGTACACCCACGCCTTCTTATTCTCGTCCCAACGCATATCGATATTCCTGCCTCTCTTAGGGTCGAATGTTATAGCGAGAGTCTTGTTGTTTATCTTGGATTCAACGATCTTCATACTAGCCTTATCAACTACGAACTCGTCTGGCGTGACCTTGCCTCCTACAACGGCTTCGCCGAGCCCCCAGCTGCCCTCGATTACTATAACGTTCTCGTCTCCTGTAACAGGGTGAAGCGTGAACATTACACCAGCAGCTTTACTATTCACCATCTTCTGAACCGTCACGCTCATCAGGGCTTTCTCGTGTGGTATCCCTTGTGCTACACGGTAGAATGTCGCTCTAGCTGTGAACAGGCTTGCCCAGCACCTCTTAACATAATAGACGACATTGTCTTCGCCGTATACATTGAGGTATGTATCCTGCTGCCCTGCGAAACTAGCTTCGGGCATGTCTTCTGCCGTAGCACTACTTCTAACAGCTACACGTAGTCTCGAAGTATCCATCCCGAGCCTTGCAGCCAGCTCCCTGTAGTACTTCTTTATCTCTTCTTCAATTTCGGGAGGCATAGGCTGCTCGAGGATCATCTGCCTTATCTTAGCAGTAGTCTCTTCCAGCTCCTTAGTATTGTTAACATCTAGCTTGCTGAGCATAGAGTATATTTTCTCGCCGAGACCTGTCTTATCGAGGAAGTATTTGAAAGCGTATGACGTGACAGCGAATCCCGGTGGCACCGGTATTCCCGCTGCTATCATCTCGCCTAGGTTAGCATTCTTGCCTCCGACTAAGAGCGTGTCTTCTTTCCTAACCTCGTCTAGCCATACTACGAATCTTTCACCCTTAGGTTTGCTCATAACAATCTCCACCTAAGCTATCATAGTGGATTACTCTAAGCCGGGTTTTTAAGAATTACTTTAAGAAAATACGGTGTGTCATTACGAATATATAAATTCTTAGAGATATATATCGTATATTCTCATAGATTGAAATACCATATTTGTTTCCCTGTTATCAGATTTTCCCCACGTTTGAAGATATCGCGAGGAGATTCTTCAGCGTAGGCGGGTAATACGATTTAATATATTCTGCGAGTTCCCTTCTATTTATATTTTTAACACCTTTGACAACCCTAGCGTGGATGACTAGCGATATCAGTGGTAAACCGATAAAACTGAGCAAGGCTTCTGGTACTTTACGAGCCAGGTACCTGGTTGCTCTAGATACGAGTTCTATGCTCTCGCGTTTACCTTCTTTGAATCTGGGTATCAACCCCAGCCTTCCTCTAAGCCACTTCTTGAAATAGTACATGTACATTGAGAGCCTGCTTTCGAAGAACAGCCTCCAGGGTCTCTCACTGGATTTCATTACAGGAGTTAGAGCGTCGTATAGCTTCCAGTCAGTCGTGTAGAGGCTTCCGGTTAAGATAGCTTTATAGAATGCGTCCGCCCCCGGCAGAGGAGTATAGATTGATACCTGGAGGCTGTCTAAGCCGTAGTACATAAGCTCTTCTGCGAACCTCAGGCTCCTCTTCCTCTGCTCTCTCGACTCGTACGGGGCTCCTATTATAAGGCCTCCGTGAACAATTATACCGCTAGCGCTTAGATAAGCTATTCCTCTGATCGTATCTGATAGAAGCAGACCTTTCCTCATATTCTTCAATACTATTGGGTCTCCTGATTCAACCCCTACGAAAGCAACCCTCACGCCAGCTTCATACAATTCCCTCGCTAGCTCAGGGTGTTTTGCGACGATATCAGCCCTAATCTGGATTATGAATTTCATCTTCTCCCCTATCCCAGACTCCTTCAGGCTCTCCAAGAGGGTTTTCCTCTCCTGTAGTTTATAGGGGACGATGAAATCGTCGTCTACGATGAAAGCCCATTTATAGCCTTGTCTGATCAGCCTTTTGATTTCTTCGATAACCCTCTTCGGGCTTTTGAAACGCCACCTATGCCCCCACATAGCTGAGACACTGCAGAACTCGCAGTTGTAAGGGCACCCTCTCGAAGTCTCTATTGATGCTATAGGGTCTCCACCGAATATCTCGACTTTGTACAATGAAGGGTCTACTAAGTCGTATGCCGGAAATGGGAGGCTATCCAGGTCTTGTATAAAACCTCTCGGCTTAAACTTAACCTCCCCGTTATCGAGGTAGGCTACTCCTTCAACGTTCTTGAAATCCCCGGTTTCCTCGAGAGAGTTAACCATCTCCCTGAAAGTCTCTTCTCCTTCGCCAACTACAACAGCATCGAACCCGTCTCTCAGAGCCTTCCTATAGGTGAAAGTCGCGTGGTGCCCTCCTATCACGAAGATTGTATCTTTCAATCTACTCCTCACTCTCCTAACTATCTCTACTGTGAACGGGTAGTAGACTGAGGATATAGATGTGAAACCCACAAGATCCGGCTGCACATCCGTAACGATATCTGCTACCGTCTTAGTTCTCAGGCGGAGGGCTTCGGCATCTAGGACTGCAACCCTAGCGATATCCCTTACAGAACCAGCCAGGGAGAGCAAGCCTAGAGGAGGGGTAATAACACCGTACGCGTTTGTATAACTAGACCTACCCGGGTAAGGCCTGACGAGAAGGATCCGCATTAGGGTCGCCGAACACATTCTAAACTATCCTACGACCAGGTTTAAATACCCTACCCGCATTTTACACATGGAATAAAAGCTGTAACCCGGCACTGGGTTTGTTTGCTGAAAAGCCCCCATGGGGGTTAAAGCACATGGTTTCGGGAAAAGAACGTGGTGGAAAAGCTTTTTCAAACCCGCTTCTCAAGAATTTCGAGAGCAATCTTATAGGCTTTTAAACCATACATTAGAGCCGGGCCGCCTCCCATGCATACAGCTACTTTGATAACGTCAAGCACCTCCTCTAGGCTTGCTCCCGCTTTAACAGCCTCGTTCAAATGCCATATTATGCAGGGCTCGCATCTAACAGCGATAGCAATACCCAGGGATATCAATTCTTTAACCTTCTTATCCAGGGCTTTCCCAGCTTCCGCCTTCTCGACATACTCGAGGAACGAGCCTAGCTCAGGTGTTTTAGCCAGTAAGTCTCCAAGATCCTTCTTTACCTGTTCGAGAACCTGAATAGACATGCTACCACCTTAAACTATTATCATGGCAAAGGATAAAAACCCTTACTAAATACCCTATTTCATACTATTTCGTCTTCGATTAGGAATCTTCCTGATTAACATGAGTAATACGAAGATTATGCGTGAGTCTTTTGGGCGAACTCGGATATGATATTTACTAGTTCCCTCCATAGTTTGTAATACGATTTGTATTTCTCGGCTAGATACGGGTCTGGGACGAAAATCTTATCTATATGAACCATAGTTTTAACAGCTGATTCAAAATCTTTGAATATACCTGAACCGACACCTGCAAGTATAGCAGCTCCTAGAGCGGATGTATCTTTATCCACTGTCTCAACATACCTGACTCCGGTAACATTAGCTTTAACCCTGCTCCATGTTCCACCTCCTCCAGCTCTAACCTCTTCGATTTTATTTCCGGTTTCCTCGAATATCTCAATCATATGTTTAATCCAGAAGCCTACACCTTCGAGTACTGACTGTATTATATCCTCCCTGCTTACCCCAAGGTCTAACCCGTACAGTAGTCCACGTAGACTCGGATTCCAATCGGGTGAGCGGGATCCAGCGAGGTACGGTACGAACAATAGGCCGCTATATCTACTCCCAAGCCTCTCTAATATCATGTAGTCTTCTCTTTCCGGGTTTAGATATATAATAGTTTTTCACAATTACATTAACAGGGGTATGGTGGTTGGCTAGGCTAGTTGGGAGAGTAGGCCATATATTCCTGCGTAAAAGGAGGATTGGGCGTATAAAAATACTGAGGGTTTTCAGGTGTAGGTAGCGGCTGTTAGAATAAAGGTTTAGGGTTAAAACAAGGGGAGGAAATAGCATAGATGTAGTAGCATTGGTTAACTCTGGTTTCGAGACTGGAACGCCCAGTTACTAATACCTGTCCCCCTGGCTAGGAGACTCGAACTTTGGCCTCCGCCTCCTGACGCCTATATCGTAGAATTAGGCACGGCAGGAGGGCCTGTTAGAAACTATCTCATCCCTATGCGCTCGAAGTATACGCTATTACACCAGATAAGGTTAAAGGTCCCGTGGTATGTGACGCCATTATCTCCCATATAGAGGAAGAGGTCATAGTCAATGACAAGCTAGGCGAAGAACTGAGGGTTGTGCTACTAGGTTTAGCTAGCGGTAAATGGAGGTTTATAGACGACCCTCCCGAACTCGTCCGTTACTCGGAAAAACCACAGTACTTCACTATTTAAATGTTTATTAGCCTTAGGAAAGCGGTGTCCCCATGGTTTACAAATATACTTCGGCTATGGATATCTATCGCAAATCATGAGCAACCATCATACCATACATTTTCAACCTCGATGATATCAAGCTTTTACTCTACTAATTCTAGCTCTCCTTGTTGATCAAAAAGATCCTTGACTAGCCTAAGCGTTTTAATAGCTGGCTTCAACCTATTACACGCTCAATGGCAAGTCCTATGCCCTGGCCATGGAATAACTAGGGGTATACGACCTAAGCGAAGCCCTCTCCGAAGACTACTCTATACTTTAATAACTTATTTAACGAGTAGGGTCCGAGCCTGGTAATACTGGTGATTACTTGTAGGTTTCTCTAATAAGTTGTATTCACGAACTCAGGGTGAGTTGTATCGGGTAGTATACGCATACTCCTTGCTCACCGGTTAACGAGCAGTATTCTAGTAGCATATTCAAAGTAGCCGAGTATCCTGCTCCCTGGAAGTATCCTGTGAAACTAGCGTTTACAACTGCTCCAGCCCCTACCGTTATGAAACTTGTTGAAACGTATACGATATTACCGTTGCTAATAGTTATAGGCGTAGAATACGCTGTCCCAGTGTAAAGCGTTATATTACATGAGAGGCTTGTTAAACTACTAGATGAAACATCTAGGACGAGCCTGGCATAGTATGGTTTCGTATCCGTGTTTTTAGCAGACAGGAAGATTAATCCTGTTGTATTAGCTTTGCTAGATGAAATAGTTGCGGACACCGTTGTCGAGGTCTGGTTAAGGCCTATCGAGTAGCTCAGTGTGCGGGCTATAACATTGTATACGTCGCCTCCCAGTATTGAGTCGGATGCTGTATACACTAGGCAGGTTGCCCCGTCAGAGTATGCGATCCTGATACTCCCGTCTACGCCTGTTCCAACCACAATATCACTCACCACACTAAGGCTCAGGGTTGGAGAGGTAGCTGTCCCGCTGCTAACAAGATTGCCTAGATTATCTATGATACTAACACTATACCCTGGCACTATATTCTGGAACACAATCGACCTCGGGTCGCTTCTCGAAATAATGAAATCGTCGAAAACAGCGACTGCATCATCAACAACGACACCTATGTAGGCCGGTGTAAACATCATATAGAATGTAGTAATCTGTGCGGAAAGAACGGCTACTTGGTTGCCATCGAGGTTGTATAGCCAGGCATAAATATTGACACTTGTGGTTGTAACAATGTATTGGACGACAATGACATACCAATTGCTAGGATTATAATTAGTAATAGTAGTAGTATTGAGCAGGATCCAACAGATACCCAAATAATAACACAAATAATAATTAAACCACCAGATATCAAGACGACCGGTTGAATAGATTTCGACACCATATAACTGGTACAGCCCGCTATTAAGCAGAGTGATACCATACCATCCTGTCCCGCTTAATAACCTGGTTTTAACGGACACCCATAGGCTTGTATACGTTCTTAGATCAGAATTATAGTAATACTGGGATTCACCGCCTAAGCCTCCGTTGTCGTCGGCACCCTGGAGACCATTCCCCTTATACCCGGTGGTCAGACTCCAGACGCCTCCTAGGTTAGTCCAGTTTGAAGGAAGTGTTTCGAAATCCGTGTATGCTAGAGCACTCCTACTAGACCTATATAAGCCTATACAATACGTGCTTGGAGGGTTCTGGAGCACTAATGGTGGAGGCACAGGTTTAGCCTGTAGCTGGACAGGGTAGTAGTCGAAGAAGCTGGCTACGGAGACTAGTGCTAGGGTAGCGAACGCTAATATCATACCCGGGAGTCTATGGGCACGGGCTAGCAATAGCGGCATCCCGTAGGCTTTCCCAACTGTTTCACAGTATACAAATAACCAAATATATAAATATTAAGGCGATAACATACGGGGTTGTCTACTTGAGGAAGTAGCCTAATATATTGAAGGGGGCTATTGATAGAGCGATGGATAAAACAGCTAGAGCTAGCGGTATAATTGATAACCTTCCTAGCTCTATAATACTCTTTTTCCCTGCTTGAGTATATAGTAGTTTGAAAGAGTAGCCTGCTGAAGCAATCACTGACACTGCGAGGAGGGTGAAGTAAGCAGGGCTGTTGCCGAGGCTTGAAAGGATTAGGATCTCGCTCCAGAATGTTAGCGCTGGCGGTAGGCCTAGTAGCCCTAGTGAGGATGCTACAACCGTGAAAGAGGAAGCCCTACCCCCTATGCTGGATAAGGTGTCGACATCGATACTCTTCTCCGATAAGGCTCCAGCTAACAGGAATACTGGGCTCTTAGCGAGGGAGTGCGCTAGAGCATGGAGTAAAGACGAGGATAATCCCAGCGGGCCGCCTAGGGCGCTAGCAGTAGTAATATAGCCCGTATGGGATATACTGCTATAGCCTAGTAGCCTCCCTAAATCCTTCTGGGAGTATGCTGCTATAGAGCCTACTAGCGAAGATAGGGATGCGAGCGTAGCTATTACAACAGCCGATCCATGGTTGAAACTAGCTAACTCCCCTATTACAAACCCGGATACAGGGGTTATCCACGAAGAGATCATAGCGGCTAGCAGAGGATTCACCTCTGAATAGTAGTCGGGTAGCCACATGTAGAGTGGGAAGATAGATGCCTCGGCACCTAGGCCTGTGAGAAGCAGGATCCTAGCGGTAATACTCGATTTATCCAGGAATACTCTGATATCCGTAGACATAGACTCCTGAACCCCTATTACAAGCCCTATTAGAGCTATCAGGGAGCCGGCTCCACAGAATAGCAGGTACTTCAACCCTGCTGACACGCTCCCTCTCTCTACACGCGCCGAGATAGCTGATATCAGGAGCGCTGTCATAATCTCCCAGTATATATATAGCCTGACGATATCCGTGGTTGAGACAAGTATCGGGGGTATGCTTGCAAGAGTGTCTACGATAAGGTCTTCGAAAATACTATGCCTGCCCTTCATGTAGAAGACTAGTAGAATGCTTAAACCAGTTACCGAAGAACCCAGCCCGACTAAGCCGGATACTCCTCTGACAATGATCGATAGTGTGAGGAGCAGGCTTAGGTACCCTATTGAAGATAGGATAGGTGTCTTCCCGCCTAGTCTATGAGCTAATAGAATTAAGGCGAGGCCTGATAGAGTAGTCCATAAGTAGATTGCCTCCGGGCTCATAGGCTCAATACACCTAGGAGCGTAATCAGGGTCGCGATCAACACTAGGACTAGGAGGTAGGGTTTAAGGCGGTCTGTTTCCGAGAGAACCCGGGATGCATGCTCTGCGATCAGCCTCCCGACATACTCGTAGAATCTATCTATGTACATACTCGTCTCGAAGAGTAATCCTGTAGACCCGCTAAGCAAATCCTGTAGCCTATACTGCTTGTATAGTAGAGTAAATAATACGAGTGATACTAGTGCTACCCCGGTAAGTGTAGCCGAGGTTATAGCCCTAGTATCCGGCGGGATCCTTAGGTAACCGGCTACAATATACTGTATTACCGGTAGGGCTATTGTAGAACCTAGTAGTATCACCACTGCAAAATGCATATATGGCTCTAGCCTCAACCCGCCTCTCCTACCTCTCGCTATAAACGGTATCGCGACAAGCTTTATGAGGAAGGCAATATTCAGAATTGTTACTAGCGAAACCAGGAACTCTATGCTGGGCTCGGGGAAAGGCAGTGATTCGAACACTCCTTCTTTAATAAACCATGTTGTAGCAGGAGGTATCGAAGCCGCGTAGAAGACGCCGACTACTGTCGACAATGCTTCGATAGGGTTGCTAGCGAATCCTATCCCTCTTAAAACCCTTAGATCCCTGGTGTGGTAGGTGTGTTCTAGTACACCGCTGGATAGGAATAAGAGAGCTTTGAATAAAGCGTGGTTGACTAGGTAGAGTATTGCTAGGCCGTATTGGCCGACGCTTAAAGAAAGCATCATGAGCGAGAGCGAGCTTATAGTACTGAACGCGAGCACCCTCTTGATATCGGAGGCTGCTAAACCGCCTAGGGCTGCGAGGATCATTGTAGCTAGAGACGTGTAAAGCAGGATTCCTAGGGCTAGACTACTCGCTCCAATAATACCCATGAACCTTGCGACAAGGTATATACCGGCTTTAACCATTGTAGCCGCATGGATAAGCGCGCTTACAGGCGTAGGCCCCTCCATGGCATCAGGTAGCCATGTGTGCAAAGGGAATTGAGCTGATTTAGCGAAAGCCGCGAGCAGGATTAGGAAGGGTAGCGTATCCCTCAGCTCGGGCGGTAGAGGCGTATCTAAGACTTCTGGTATATTGTATATTCCTCTTAGCATAGCTAATGCTACGGCTAGTACTAGAGCCATATCCCCGACCCTGGTCATAACGATCGCTTTCAAACCAGCATGCCTAGCCTTAGGCCGTTCCCACCAGTAGGAGATCAGAAGGCTAGAGCATACTCCGACAGCCTCCCAAGCGAGCAAAAGATATAGGAGGCTTCCCGAGACTACTAGCAGGCTCATGCTCCCTAGGAAGAAGGCCATTAGAGAATAAAACCTTCTATAGCCTTCTTCACTCTTCATGTAACCAATACTGTACAAGACTATGAGAGAGCCTAGAACGTTTACTACTACCAGGAAAATCGTTGACAACCTGTCTACGTATAATGAAAGATAAGGTGTTAGTTCTACGTACAACACTCCTTTCAGACTGTATGCGATACTTATCGAGAAGGCTCCGGCTATTATCGAAGAGGTTAAGGCAAGGTATTCGACTAGTCTCCTATTTCTCAATACGAGGATAATTGGCGATGCTATAAAATGGGCGAGGAGAACTACGAACACTAACATGTTACCGGCCATGGTTTCAACCCTTTAGCCGATATCGTCTTTCTGCGTGTAATACAAGACTTTTGCTACATACGATATTACTACGGCATCGACCATTGCTAGAGCCGACGATATTGCTATGATAATCCAAGCCTCCATTGTCTGGCTGATAAGGTATGATGCTAGCATTATAAGGCCTAGCGAAATAGACTGGAACGATACTATTATTCTGGAAATACTCTTGTTTAATACGATCGATAATAGACCGGCGAAGATTATCGCTATCGAAGATAAAACAACCAGGTCTATCACTTCTGCTCACCGTGGAAAATATAGAATATCCCGATAGAGGCAGTAACACCTAGGAGCACCAGGCTGAGATAGTCTTCGCTTGAAATCCTAAGCTTTGGAACGCCTCCTATATTAGTTGGAATAGGCGTTTTGAGGAATATTGTAACAGCTAGTGATAGTGCTATTGTCGCTGATACCAGTATCCATGGTAAGTATAGAGGGCTACGCATCCTAGTCTTCGGGGCGAGCATTAACGTGATATAGCTTATCGCGATAAGCATCCCGCTGAAAAGGAAGAATACTACGCCTCCCGCCACAGGGCTCGTTAAAATCGATACCTCGACCCCGACAAACAGGCCTGATATGAAGAGGGCTATGAGAGACCTCGTATTACTCCTAGTAGCGAGCGAGTATGTAATTAATGCGAACGTGGATAGAGCTATTAGTTCTATAATCATTCCTCACTTCCCTTTTCTCTCACGTAATATAGTATCTCCTTCCTCATCTCGATAGCGTTAAACCTGCAGGCCTGGGAGCACATAGCGCAGTAGATGCATCTGCCGTAGTTGAATACAGGGATTTTCGCCGCCCTAGTTTTCCCTGCGACCGGGGTATTAGACGTTGGCACCATTTGGATAGCGCCTGTAGGGCATACCATAGCACAGAGAGAACACCCTGTACACTTCTCCGGGATAAGCCTTGGTACCCCACGCACCCTCTCTAACTCTTCGCTAACAAGCTTTTCTATAGGCTCAGTCACCCTCTCCTCCCTAGAGACAGAGAGGAGGTTGAAGAGTTCCTTAATACTCTTAAAGAACCTACTCATACATATCCAGCCCATTTAAATGCTAATACTCCAACGTATTGGATGATTATTAAAACAGCTGAGAAAAGCCATAGCCTCCTCGGTAGTAGTACGTAGCGTGATCTCACGGATAAAGCTTCTATCACAGCTATGAGAACAGTTAGCATAACGAGCTTTAACATGAAGTAGAAGCCCCATAAGAAGGGGGTATCGGAAAAAGGCCCCTCTCCTCCTCCTAGGAAGACTAGTGTTATCAGCGAAAGAGTATATAGCATGTCGAGGTTCCTAGACAGCTTGGCGAAAGCCAGATTCCTCGAGGAGAGCTCTGTAAGCCATCCCGCTGCGATCTCCTGCTTAGCATGCGGGAGGTCGAACGGTGGTTTCTCGAGTTTCGCTATTACAGCGTATACAGATACTATGAAGCCTAGGGGCTGGTATATTATAATAGGCCCTTTCTCAAACTCGTAACTCAATAGTCCCGAGATACTAGTGGTTGAAGCCTGTACGAAGGCGAGGGTTATTGTAGCTAGTAGGATGAACTCGTATAGTGAGTACTGTACGATCAACCTGCCTGTACCAACTAGTGTGAAAGGAGTAATAGAGTACAAGCCTATTATAACCAAGCTAAGGGTTAGTATGGCGAAGGCGATGAATATCGCTATCCAATCACTGCTTGAGCCAATTAACTGGATTGGGCTGAAAACCGGTATGAACATTAAGCCGAATAACGGGGCTACCGTAGCCAGCATAATGCCAAGACGTAGATACGCTAGCTCTGAATCAGCAGGGTAAACCTCTTCTTTAAACAATAGTTTCAGAATATCCAGGTAGGGCTGTAGTAGTCCAAACGGTCCTGTGTAGAAAGGCCCTATCCTCCTCTGGAGTCTTGCAATAGTCTTTCTCTCAACCCATTCAAGGAACTGGGCTATCATAATATATGCGAAGGTGAGGATTATACCAGCTATTACCAGATAGATGTAGCCCATGGGCTCTCACTTTAATTCTCTAATATTTAAGTAGTAGCATCGCGGTCTTCCGCTACTAACATCAATGAAAATACCTCTGTCTTCACAACTGAAACAAGGGTCTATCATTGTAATAACTATTGGGACATCGGATAGCGTATGCCCTTTCAATACTTCCGCTGCCAGAGCCAGGTTAGGTAGCGTAGGGGTCCTAATCTTCAGTCTCTCAGGGTTCCGCGTATTATTCGATTTAAGATAGTAGACTAGCTCTCCGCGAGGCGCTTCCACACGGCCTATAGACTCACCCTCTTTTACATTGCCTAGGAAGAAGGCTTGAGGCACAGGGTTTCCTGAAGGAATCTTCTCGAAAACCTGCTCGACTATCCTTATGGATTCGAATACTTCCTCTAGTCTGACAATAGCTACATTATATGCGTCGCCTTTCTTAGATGTAACAACTTTGAAATCAACATCACCATAGGCCCCGTATGGCTCGACCTTCCTTATATCGAAGGGTATTCCCACAGACCTCAACAAGGGTCCTACAGCACCTGTTTTAACCGCTTTATCAGCAGTGAACTCTCCGATCATCCTAATCCTCTCTATAAGAGGTTCGTAGCTGAGTACTTCCTCGGATATCTTCTTGAATTCTTTCTCGAATACTTTGAGTTCTCTAACGACTATATCGAGTTTCTCTTTCTCAACATCTCTACGTGTACCCCCGACGGTGATAAACGATTTATGAACCCTGTTCCCTGTGATCAATTCTATAAGTTTCATAATCCTCTCTCTAGCACCCCATATCCACATGAACATGCTCTCGAAACCAGTCCAATAGCCTAGTAGCCCGAGCCATAGAAGATGGCTGTGTATCCTCTCCAGCTCTGCTACAAGTGTACGCAGGTACTCGGCTCTCGTATTCGGGTTTATCCCGAGGAGGTTTTCTAGGGCGAGCATAAAAGCCCATGAGTGGGAGAAGCTGCAGATACCGCATATCCTCTCTACGAGGAAAAGGTCGTGGAGGAAATTTCTTGTTTCAGCCAGTTTCTCAATACCCCTATGCACGAAACCTATTCTGGGTACAGCATCAACTATTTTCTCCCCTTCGAGTACTAGCATGAAGAACTCCGGTTCTTTCAACGCGGGATGGTATGGGCCGAAAGGTAGGATCAGGAAGTTCTCAGCACTATACCTGAATGCTGCCCCAGTATCCGAGGGCATGCACCTCCTATCTAGGCATCTCTCGGTTACCATTTTTCTCAGTTCTTCAGCCTTAACCTCTTTGAGCATAGGGGGCGGTGCGTCCCCAGGGTAGCACTCTGGTAGTAATAGCCTCGAAGCCGGTACCGGGTGATTCTCGAAATTAACCCCGAAGAGGTCCCTTACCTCCATCTCGTATATGTAAGCTCCGTGTACCACTCCGCTAATGCTTTGTATTGAGCCTTTCAACGGTACAGATGTCTCAACGATCTTAGTCCTACCGTTTAAATCGTCGAATAGGTAGATTAGTCTGATACTATCTTTATCCTGCCTCGCCACGATAGTTGAGAGATGGGGGTATCCGATAACAGTATTGCTAACAGCTTTAACTATATCGCTAGCGTCAACTACTTCCTTCTCTCTTATCGTTATCCTGCCCATCCAACCTCCTCCCCAGTATTTCTCCTCTATAAATCTTATACAATACCTCCATGATACTAGCCGGGCTAGGCGGGCAACCGGGTATTTCGACATCAACCGGGACCACTTTGCTAGCACCACCTATAACATTGTAGCCGCCTTCGAAAATACCCCCGCTTACAGCACACGTCCCTAATGCGATGACTATTTTCGGCTCGGGCATCTGCTCGTATATTTCTTTTAATGCCCTGGCTGTCTGGCATGTTACAGGCCCTGTGACAACTAGTACGTCGGCATGCTTCGGGGACGGGGCTAGCTGGACACCGAGCCTCTCAGCGTCGTAGAGAGGAGTTAGAGTAGCGAATAACTCTATATCGCAGCCGTTGCAACCGCCTGAGTTGAAATGGAAGATCCACATGCTCTTTCTCACAAGCCTGGTTCCAGCACTATTCTTCAACTAGCTCACCCTCTCTCTGTTAGCGTTGCAAGCAGGAATACTGTGATAATGTAAACTATTATCGCAATAACTGATTCGATAGAGAAACCTGTGAACATTAGGGATACGGTTAAACCCTCGAGCGAGATAGTAACCGCTAGAAACAGTATCATGGTAGTAAAATAACTATATTTCTCTTTGTGAAGCACGGCTCCTGATGTGAACGGTTGCGTAATCCTGCTTCTGTAGACTCCGAGGATATTAGGCAAATAATATATTAGTAAGAGAACAATTAAAGACCCTGTCAAGACCGATACTACGGCAAGCGATTGCTCAATACCCATAGAACCAACCTGTACACGTATTCCCCGCTATCCAGCCATCTTAAAAGCATATACATCCTGATTTAAATAAACCTTATCTGTAAATCCCGGATATCCTAACGTAAATACATGGTTTCTTTCATAGGTCTTAGAGAGCTAAGTATTAGAACGTTGACTTAGCGCAGTAGCTTTAACTCTCTGTAAAAATCGCTTCTCTATACGCCTCTGCCGAGGGTATAGCTGGGGACAGTGCTTTAACGATCTTGTCTACAACCCTCGGGTCGAGATCGTCGGCTATTTTGTACTCGTTAACAGCCTGCTTAAGTATCCGGGTATCTATCCCTGTCAGGCTAGAGTAGTACTCGACCCACTTACCGGGGTCCCGCCTGAATTCTTCGATAGACTCAGTGTATGCTTTAACAATCTTCTCACTCAGCCTCGTCCCCAACGTATTCGATACTGCTAGCGTGCAGCAGAACCCGATATCTAGCTCCTCGTGCGAGTACAGCCTCTTGAAACCTTTCTTCTCGAGCTCGAGGTAGACCGGGTGCCATACTACTACAACCCCTCTCTTCAAATTCCTCCCGAGTATTTCAGCCGGATCTCTGAAATAAACTGTCCCCTCGGCTTGCACGAGTTTCTTAGATAGGATGAGGTGTCTAATGTAGTCCATTGTACTAAGCATACTCGAGTATATCAGCCCATCTCCCTCTCCCGCGGATAGTACTCTAAACCCGCCTTTCAAACCTTTTAAAACAATCGAGTAAGTCCTGTATGCCGGGTAGAGGTATAACTGTCCTGGTAGAGGAGATAATGCTATATCTATGAATCCACCGGCTAGGGCGAGGGTTGTCCTAGCACCGTCTCTGAAAACAATTACTTCAACCCCGATCCCAGACCTTTCCAGCCTTTTAGTAAAACCCCCTAGGAAAAGGTATTCGCTAGAGTAGACGATCCCAAGCCTTATCCTCTTAACAGGGGTCTCAGCAGTTCTCTCGCCTAGTCCCGGGTGGACGTATACTAGCTTACTCCTACCTACAGTGATACGTGTTATCAGACCCTGTTTCTCGAGGTCCCCAAGGATTTCTGAAACCCTGCTCTTAGAAGCGTTAACAGCCCTGTGAATGAAAGACTGGGGTATATACTTCCCCTGGTAGGCTTTGAGTAGTTCAACCACTCTGTTTCTTAAGTCGCTGCCCATCCGCTCACACAATATTTTTAAGCCAGGGAGGCTTTTATATATTGTGAAAAACGAACACATGTTCGGTGATCGTATGAGAAAACTATTATTGGCGGCTGAAATCATCCTGCTGACGGTCTTCTACACGATACCTTACACGTTACTTAAAGATGCCAGAGGCTTCGAGCTAGTACTGTTCTGGCTGGCAATAATTATTTTGATCAGTGTGCTGGCTTTCCTCGGGCTGGAGAAAGAGAGGTGACGGCTTGTGAGGCTTGAATTCCTCGCAACTCTCTTATTATATATTCTAGGAGGCACTCTGATAGCGGTATTATCGAGACGGTTCTTCAAGAAGGATCTCCGCGACTACTATGTTGCTAGTAGCAGGTTCGGGGCTATTCTAACAGCTCTAACATACGCTACTACGACCTATAGTGCTTTCATGATGATCGGCCTCGTAGGTCTAGCATACTCCACGGGGGCAGGGTCTCTAGGGTTCGAATTAGCCTACCTCTCGGCCACGCTTATCATATTATCTACGATCGGCTACAAGATATGGTCTCTGTCGAGAGAATATAGATGGGTCTCCCCCTCCCAGATGCTAACGGATATGTATAATAGCAGGTTACTAGGAGCAGTGGTCTCGGTAATATACCTCTACGCTATGATACCGTATCTCACAGCTCAGATTATCGGTCTCAAAGTATTATTCAACTACGGCGGCTTCGGAGATGTAGAATCCATAGTATTATCAGCCCTCTTAACATACTTGTGGATCGCTATAGCAGGGGTTTGGAGTGTAGCGGCAACAGACCTCTTACAAGGGGCTCTAATGATCGCAGGAGGCTTATCATATATCGGGTGGCTCATTGCATTCTCCTCATCAAAAGGCCTCTCCCTAGATCGGGTGTCAGGGTCTCTTTCCTCAATCGGCTTCCTCGGAATAACACCTTTCTGGACGCTAAACGTATTCCTAGCCTACACTATCCCATGGGTCTTCTTCTCTATAACCAACCCCCAGGTCGTAATGAAGCTATACCTGCCTAAGGATAGTGTCTCGTATAGGAAGAGTATCCAGTTCTTCTTCGTCTACGGTCTAACATACACTCTGATAGCTGTCGCAAGCGGGCTGGTAGCCCGCGGCCTAGCATGCTACGGTATCTTACCTGGAAACCTATCCAGGGATAGCGTTACACCGTATATCCTCGGATTAACAGACCCTTGGCTAGGCTCGCTGATCTCTGTATCTATCATAGCTGCAGCGATTAGCACAGCTAATAGTATTGTCATGGCGGTCTCTAGTAGCTTGCTTACTACAATTGGAGAGCGTAGAGTCGACGTAGCTAGGCTTGTAGACGGCTTGCTAGTAGCTGTTGCAGCATTAATAGCAAGGTTTAGACCAGGGTTTATAGTAGACCTTTCAGTACTAACAAGCGTAATCCTCCTCCCTCTAGCCCCGGTTACAATACTAGGAGTCTACAATATAGAGCGTGGGAGGAGCCTGGGGAGGATCGCTGCACCTGCTACAATCATAATTGGAGCGATGATAGCAACCTACTACGCTATTGTACTCGGGGCAGCGAAGGCTTTCACGCAGACAGTTTACGGCCAACCCATTCCAGCCATAGTCTTAGAAGTATCGCTAACCGTTCTAGCAATAGTACTAGCTTTAGAGAAATTATTAGCTTCATCCCATAAATCACCAATTAGGTATTGAGAACAGCTGAGATATCTTTTCTTCAATATTCATTAACTCTAAGAATCTTTTACTCTTTTCTCAACCTCTTCTAGAGAATTAAATCTCTCCACACAGATAAACATTCTGAACCTTTGGTTTCAAGACATAAATACATTAAAGATATATGAAATTCTTCGAGTACAATCATTTCTTGACCCCTAGTTCAATAAGTGAATTACTCATAGCAACAGCAAGATCTATGTGTCTCATAGATCTCTCCGAGAGAGAGATCAACATTAAATTTGCTATACTGTGCCCAACACTGAATGATCCTCTCCCAGAGTAGTTTTGCTAGAAACAGCTAATTCAGAGACTTCGAGAATAAAGACTACACTTATCATTGCTGAATATTCTAATCAAGTTGATTATATGATGATCTATTTGTTTATCCATGGAGTTAATCGAGATCAGATCTATTCAACATATATGGTCTTCACCATATCTTTCACAAGTCTATTTATAATAATATCCCTCAGGCTATCTATGTCCATCCTTAGCTGTTTCATATTTATCTCTAAATCCTCAATTATCCTCTTGAGCATCTCGCTATGAGATTATCTATCCCAAGGATCTGAAGAACCTCTCAGCTACATCCTCGCATATGTCTTGGGATGGCTACTACACATAACTTTAGATGCTTTCATCATATAGCGATATCAGACCACTAGAGCGTTTTGTATCTAGCCATAACCCACTCTATAATGCTCTTATTGATGCGGCGCCAGCAACATTAATAATGGGTTTATCAGGTATAGCTCTATTAGTATCATCGCTATACTCTCTGAATCTTCTCTCTATTGGTAGAGTATCTGTGGTTCTATTCATAATTTCTATGATAGCTCTTTTCTCTCTAAGTAAATCTCTTTTGAGCTTAGAGCTATTCGCTACACTCTACATAGGGGTAGCTCTTATACTTACTCTATTGAGAAGATCTCTGTCGAGAATTGAAGTAACTATATGTTGAGTGAGCATAAAGATAATAGATCTTATTATAATAAGCTGGATAGCCACCATAGTGTTCATCGGGATCCCTATGTTAATAGTAGCGCTAATACTTCTACTAATAAGATCAAATCTTCTAACATCTGGAGATCTAAAAGAATCTTCTGTGATGAAAAGATAACTCTACAGAGACCCTAGGATCCGCAGAGCACCATATCTCCCTACTCACGTATTGAGATGTCGGAGAAGTCTTTAACCCGTTGAGAGTATGTGTGCTTACGAGATATAGCATAGCTAACACAACTACCAAGGAATGCCCATCACCAACCACCCTGAACCCACTTATTAGACTCTCACCGAAGTCTATGATCCCCTCTACACCTAAGCTCTCTAAAGCATTAAATCTCTCAAGACATCTCTCGTAAAGACCCTCATTATGGTAGCATAATATCTCTATAGACTCTCTCAGGCTACGTATCTTATTCAATTAAAACACCTAAGATCTCTATTCGGAGACGTCATAATATATACACCCACTACCCAGATACACTTTATAGGCCTCTGGTAAATATCAGTGATGAGGTTGTCTCGTTGACATTACTCAGAGATTTGAGAGGTATAAGAACAGAACTTTTCTACATAGATACTGCTTCAACAATGCTCTTCAGAAAACTGGATCTAGGTAGCTGTGGAGAAGGCTCGAGAGAATTATGTGGTGAAGTATATGTAGATATAGAGCAACCCTTCATCTTAGTAGATCTAGTTGGTGAAGGTACTCTACAAGTTAATGAAGATAGATACGCGGTCTATAGAACACCCGATGGAGGTCATGAGAACAGATTTATACCTATTGAGAAGGGGTTCAGCAAGATTGTCCTCAGACCCTCTGTGGTAGGCCCTTTCGGAGAGAAATTATTTGATCTTAAGGGGGTTTATCTATATGTTAAAGAGCCTTGGAGCTATAGATTTGTTGTGGAAGCTACTCTATTAACAGACTTAGCTGAGGCTACTAGAGATGAGGCTCTTATAAAAGCAATTAATAGTGCCCTCGATCAGATAGAGATCGAGGGTGTGGCTGATTGGCAGATCAAGGCTTCAACTCTATATTCAATAGCTAAACCACCATTCTACATAGCATCTATGAAGTACTACGGTATCGAGATAGACCCCTCTATAGAGCCTATGGATCACAGTAGATTATCTGAGATGAGTAGAAGAGCTCTCGAGACACTTAGGAGTGAGGTCTCGAGAATATATAATGAGGTGAGAGGCTCCGAAGGAGCTCTCTACGCGGTGGGTCACGCACATATAGATGTTGCGTGGCTCTGGACACCTGATGTGACTAGACATAAGGTTAGGAGAACACTGTATAATGTTCTCTCATTATCGAAGAAGTATGACATGAGATTTGTTTTGTCAAACGCAGTCTTCTTAAAATGGATCCGAGAAGATGATGAGGAGCTCTATAAGAAACTCATAGAAGCTGTTAATAGAGGTATCGTGATTCCTGTGGGGGGTATGTGGGTTGAGAGCGACACCAATGTAGTAGGTGGTGAGTCACTAGTTAGACAATTCCTCTATGGTCAGAGAACTCTTCTAGAGACTTTCGGCAGGGTGACGGAGATAGGCTGGTTGCCAGATAGCTTTGGTTTCACAGCTTCGCTACCTCAGATCCTCGTTAAATCAGGTATAAAGATATTCTTCACGCATAAGCTCTACTGGAATAAACAGAATAGATTCCCATACTCAATATTTAAATGGGTTGGTGTCGATGGTAGTGAGGTAGTAGCTGTTAACTACGCCACCTACGGAAGCGATCTATCGCCTAGACAGATAATTAATGCTTGGAGAGATCATACGTCACCAGAGTTGCCGGGCTTCATAGCCTTTGGACATGGAGACGGTGGTGGAGGACCTACGTGGCTTATGATGGAGAGACTAAGAGTATACTCAAGGGCCCCCGGGGCTCCGAGACTAATACTATCAGACCCCTATAGATATTATGAGACGGTGAGAAATAGTGAGCTACCAGTGTGGAGAGGAGAGCTGTATCTAGAGGCTCACAGAGGGACTTACTCAACTGGTCACAAGATTAAGAAGCTTATTAGATTAGCTGAGGAGTATCTAAAGGATCTTGAGGTAATAAGCTTTATATTTGGTGAGAAGAGGAGCTACAGAGATCTCTGGGAGATATTATTAGAGGCCGAGTTTCACGACACAGCCTCTGCCACATTAGTTGATGAGGCATATAGATACTATGTAAATAAATTATCGGATCTTATCAAAAGAATTGATGAAGAGATTTCTTCAATCATCAAGAGAAATACTCAATCTAGCGACAAATTAATTGTTATAAATACACTCCCCTGGAGGAGAAGAGATGTTGTAAGAGGCAGGGTCAAGGGATCTATTCAGCAAGTTATTGATGGAGAGATATACTCACTAGTTGAGGTTTCTCCAATGAGTATCGAGGTATTTGAAGAGGGAGAAGGCTTCTCCTCAGATCTTATGAAGATCGAGGGAGACAAAATAAGTAATGGCATCATAGAAGTTGATTCCAGAGGTGCTGTAAGAGATCTAGAGAATGATGTTGAGGTTGTTAAAAGAAGCTTTATAGTAGCTTGTGAAGATATACCTGCTGAATGGGATGGTTGGGATATTGAACCTTGGTATAAGAGAAATTGTAGAGAATTAAAACCATATGAAACAGAGATCGTTGAGAGAGGCTCCCTTAGATCATGTATAGAGAGAAGATATAAATATAGAAAAACAGAATTTAGAGAAAAAATCTGCTTGTGGAGAGAGAGTAGAAGAATAGATTTCAGGATAACAGGTTTCGTGAGAGATAGATTTGTGTTATTCAGAGAGTTATTCGAATTAGGATTTAATCCAGTGAGTGCTGAGGCTGAAATACCCTATGGAGTTATTAGGAGAAGTATTGAGCCAGAGAACACGTGGGATCAAGCTAAATTCGAGTTTCCAGTATGGAGATGGTTAGATGTCTACTCAATAGACTATGGATTAGCAATAATGAACAAAGGCAGATCTGGGCATAGTATAGATAGGAGATTCGTGGGTATAACACTCCTAAAGACACCGATATTTCCAAACCCACGGCTCGACTATGGGGAAATAGATATCGAATTCGCTCTATATCCACATAGAGGGACTTGGAGGGATGCTGAGATCCCTAGGAGAGCCGTAGAGTATCATAGACCATTAAGGTCCTTTAGAGGATATACTGTAGGTAAAAGCCTCTTAAGAATAGACCCGCCCAATCTCCTTCTAGAAACAATCAAATACTCAGAAAATGGACATGGATACATAGCCAGGATTTGGGAGACTTATGGGAGAAGATCATCTCTGAAGATAGAAGCCGAGGAAACAGATCTAATCGAACTAAATTTTGTTAAGAGAAACGAGGTGTTATTCGAGCCGTACGAGATAAAATCTTTGAAATTAACTACGTAGCCTATACCATGGCTACACAGAGTTATCTAAGAAAACCTTTTTCCACCTAATTGAGTGAATGCGTCAATTACATGCTTTACATCTTCCTCGCTACGGGTAGCTGAAGGCTCTATTCTGCTCTACCTCAGGTACTATTGATTAAAATATCACATGAGCAAATATAACATATTCAACAAATAATCCTCTAGAAGTGCCATGGCGAAGATGAGTTAATGCATAGCTTGCCAGAGGATAGTAGAATTATGTTTTGAACTTAGTGCATATAAACTGCTTGGGCATGATTTGAATACAAGAAGAGGCTTAACACATTGGTTGAGCAACTTTCGTACACGGGTAATCTAGAGGTTGGGAAGCCGGCTGATTACAATTTTTATCTGACGGCATCTGTATACAATTTCTCCTTCTGGTTCAACGGCGAGACACTCATATTGCCAATCGGTGAGTTCATCCTGTTCGTGAGAGAAAACGACCCTGTCTTGAAAGCGGATATATACTCTCCACCAGGTTCCAGCAGGGTTGGGATAAGCCCGGATATTGTCAAGCATGTTCTAGGTCTCAGCGAGGACTTGAGAGGGTTTTATGAACTAGCATCTAAAGACCCGTTGCTATCTGACTCTATTAGAGTACTCGCAGGTATGCATTTCAGGGCTGTCACACCCTGGCTAGCTTCTCTAGTAGCAGTATGCCAGCAGAATGCTAGTTTCAAACAGGGCTGGAGGATGTACTATAACATTATTAAGGCTTTCGGGAAGAGGGTGAGAATCCGGGGTCTAGAAACCTATATCCCTCCTGAGCCTGGAGTAATACTAAGAGCCGGCCCGGAGGTTCTCAGAGCAACCCGTATAGGCTATAGGGCTAGGACGGTTACCGGCTTAGCAGAGCTATTCAGTAGAAAACCCTACTTGAATACCTGGGATATTAGACCCGTTGAGCTAGAAGAAGAATTATCTAGTGTTAAAGGTGTCGGAGAGTATACTAAAAGACTGGTTCTAGCATTATCCCTCAGATACTATGGTAAACCGCCTATTGACAGATGGTTGCGTAAAATAGCTTCGGTAGTATACGGTGTGGAGGAAGAGAGTGTTGAAGAAGAATATGTTAAGAGATGGGGTAATTGGAGCGGGCTTGCAGCCCTATATACTACAGTAGCGTTAGATGCTGAACCTTTGAGTACTGCTCTTGAAAGGATAAGAGCAGGGCTTACAAGACCCGATCCCTCGAAATATTCCCCTTTAACGTTATGGAAGTACTTGTGACCAGGCTATGATAATTGCTTAATACCGTGGCTGAAACCCTGTTCAGAGGATGCTTAGTAATTTCTCTACAGCATCGACAGCCGAACTCCCTAATACTCTAATCATCGGTTCTTTACCTACATCTCCCTCATCATAGATTATGTCTGGTGTGCTTCCTTCTACCTGGCTTGCAATCCACTCCATACTACCTGATAGGGCATGTTTAATCTCTAGAGGCTCACGCCTTCTGTCTACGAATACAACCTTGTAACCTTTCGCTATCGCTTTCTCTATCAACTGTTTGCTATACCCTACGTTGACAGCGCCTCTTACGTCGAAGCCTCTTTTAATCAGACTTATCAGAAGCCTTGCTAAATGGCTTGAACCCCCTGGTTTAATATCGCCGACTTTTACCAGCCTCCTACCCGCTCTAACAATCCTCCCTTCAACAGCGATAACATCTTCTATGCTGTTTACAAATCTTGCTTCAATAGCTTCAGCAATATTCATACCTACCTCGGGGACGTACGGGAGTAGTAAATCCTGTTTCTCCAGCAGGATATCGACAGCCCTCATAACACTCTCTATAGCACGGTATTTCGAAGCAGGGATATACAGGTATGCTAGCGGGTCTACTGGGCAAAACCCCCTGCCTACACCCGTCCCGTATTTTATTGCGACATTAATAAACTCCTTCGCCTTCTCCACAGCTTCAACAAGCCTGACCCCGCGTGCTAGCATAGACGTGATAGCAGCTGAGAACGAGCATCCAGCCCCGTGGAAGCAACCCTGGGGCATCCTAGGGGATGTGAAAAAGTAGTAGTCTCCATCGAAATATAGTACGTCAATAGAATCCTTTTCTTTCAAATGCCCTCCTTTCACTAGAACTGCTGGGACGCCGTATAAAGAGCTTATTTTCCTAGCAGCCTGCTTCGCCTCCTCGAGGCTCTCAACTCTCATACCAGACAATACTCCTGCTTCTATCGCGTTGGGTGTAACTAGGAGTGATTGCGGTAGAATCCTTTTCCTGAGTCTCTCTAAACCCTCGTCATCCAATAGCCTGAAGCCTGTTTTAGAAGATAGAACCGGGTCTACGACAATATTCTTTAGACGGAGATCGCTTATAGCGTCAGCAATATTATCGACTATATCCGCATTCCCAAGCATCCCCGTTTTAACAGCGTCTATACCGATATCTTCGTAAACAGACCTGATCTGCTCGTAGACTATTCTCCCCGGGAGGCAGAATACTCCTAACACAGCGTATGTATTCTGGGCTGTTACACACGTTATAGCTACCGCACCATATACTCCTAGAGCACTAAATGTCTTCAAATCCGCTTCTATACCGGCGCCACCACTAGAATCGCTGCCAGCAATAGTGAGAGCAGTAGGGATCTTAGGCAATGCTAGACCCCTAGGTCAGATGCGATTACTTCTGCAACCTTCCTGCCTGAGAGAAGCATACCGCTGAAGATCGGCCCCATCCTGTACAAGCCGTGTAATGCTGCTACAGCCATACCCGTAGCGTAGAGTCCGGGGACTACCCTCCCAGTATATTCTACAACATCTCTCTCAGCTTTCTCTGCGAAAGCAGATCTCTCTCCTCTAACTGTTATATCCCCGATTTTATTCTTCCTCACGAGAATATTTATTAGGCTAGCTTCGTGGCCTGTAGCGTCGACAACAGCTCTCGCGGTCATGAAAAGAGGGTCTACGTGTAATCCAGCCAGGCTTATAGCACTCCACTTAAATACCACGCCTCTAACAGTGAGAGGGTTTTCTCTAACTATTAGATCCTCTACTTCGACACCGAACAGGATTTTAGCTCCTGAATCCAATGCTTTAGCTGCCAGCTTACTCATCAACTCTGCTGTATCTACAACATATATTCCTCTCTCGTCGACTTCCCTATACCTTATATCGAAATCTTTCAGGATGTCTACTACTCTCTTATCGACAACAACCTTATGGAAGAGGCTTCCTCCACCACCGATACCGCCTCCATAGCTAAGTCTCTTCTCTAATACCACAGTCTTCAGCTTCTTATCAGCTAAGTATTTAGCTGCTGTAAGACCCGAAGGCCCTGCTCCAACTATTACCACATCGCTCTCTAGTAGTTCGGCGAGTTCCCTACTCGATTCCTGGATTATATACCTTGATATCAACAACTCTAGATCCAACCCCTATCACCCGGGGTTTGAACCAGGGTCTAAAACCTTGTTTTGGTCTATTTGATTACCAAGTTATAAAAAGTTTAATAACAAAGTAATCAATAGATACCAGCGGTGGCATGGCTTGAGCCTTTTCGTTGAAGCCAGGTCTTCATCCTACGTTGATGCTATAGCTGAAGTAGCTAGTAGGGAGGGAGTAGACTACGAGAAGCTGAGAAAGCTTGTTGCTAGCGGGAGGGTGATTATACCGAGGAATGTAAAGAAGCGTAAAGCGAGGATCATCGGTATCGGTGAAGGGTTGAGAACTAAGGTTAATGTGAATGTTGGCACGAGCGGTGTATATGTAGACATCGACCTTGAGAAGAGGAAAGTAGAGACCGCTCTGAAATACGGGACTGATACGATAATGGATCTTAGTACTGGAGGGGACTTGAACACTATACGTAGAATATTGTTGGAAGCATCCGACGGGACTCCTTTCGGGACAGTCCCAACCTACCAGGCCTGGATTGAAGGGGTTAGGAGGTTTGGCAATATCGCCAGCATACCTAAAGAGTGGTTTCTCGAAGTCGTCGAAAGCCATTTAAGAGACGGTGTCGATTTCATGACTATCCACGCTGCTATAAGCAGGGAGCTCGCTGAGAAAGCTGTGAAAAGCAAACGTATAATGCCGATCGTCAGTAGAGGAGGGTCCATGATCGCTGTATGGATGCTTGAGAGAGGTGAGGAAAACCCCTATCTGACGCAATGGGATCACCTGCTAGAACTCTTCAGGGAATACGACGCGGTAATCAGCCTCGGAGACGCTCTGAGACCGGGAGCGTTAGCAGACGCGCTCGACGAGCTACAAGTATCGGAACTAGTTGTAAACGCTCGCTTAGCCCGCTATAGTGTCTCTAGAGGAGTCCAGGTTATGATCGAAGGGCCTGGGCATATGAGGTTGGATAAGATTGTGGCTGATGTAAAGCTGGCTAAAACGCTTTCGAACGGTGTCCCATACTATGTCCTAGGCCCTCTGGTAACAGATATAGCCGCAGGCTACGACCATATCTCTTCCGCTATAGGAGCGGCGATTGCTTCAGCTGCCGGAGCAGACCTCATATGCTATCTGACACCAGCGGAGCACTTGGGCCTTCCTAATGAAGAGCAGGTGAAAGAAGGGTTGATAGCTGCTAGAATAGCTGCTCACGCCGGAGATTTGGTTAAACTAGGTAGTAGAGCGGCTGTGGAAGACATCCGGATGAGTATTGCGAGAGCCGAACTAGACTGGAAGACGCAGATAGAGATGTCTATGGATAGAGAGAAGGCAATTAGTATCAGAAACCAGTTTGGTGGGGCAGCGCTCAAATCCTGTACTATGTGCGGGCAATACTGTGTATTCCTACTCTTAGATAAGTATATGAAGACCAGGCCTAAGCCAACCCTAGAGGAACTTATGGAAAAAATATAAGAAACGGTGGTCGTATGCGGGAACAACCCTGGATTTGGAGCACGTGGGTTAAGACGACTCTGTTAAAAGGAGCTGAAATATTGATCGCCTCAGCATGCCTGCCAATAGTCAACCCCAGGCTCTTCGAGGAACTCAGCAAGGGGAAGGTAGTATTGCTCGCATGTCCTGAGAGGGAAAGCGCGGCTTACTACGGTAAGATAGCTAGTATGATAAGATCAGTTAAACCCAAGAAGATCACTGTTGTCACAATAGACGGGAGCCCCCATTGCTTCGCATTGCAAGCATCGGTTAACGAAGCAGAATATATCCTAGGAGAGAGAGTTGAGAGAGAACACTATGTTGTACTCGATGGGGAAGAGCTGAAAAAGATATCTCCCGACGCTGTAAGAATAGCAAGGTACCTGAGCCTTGTAAACAAGCTGATTACACAACATCCTGAAGTATTAGAAGAGCTCAGCAGGCATAGCCTGGAGTATGCTAAAGCGAAGGAGCTAGGATAGTGGATAGAGAAATAGAGGATTCGCTAGGGTTTCAAATATTCCCCGATCTCTTTGTTGAGAATAGAGTTTACTCTATTAGTTAATGCTATGAGGCCTACCGCTATAAGTGCTTTAAACGTATCCCATGTAATGAAGAGTAGGACGCCGGCTACGAAAGCTTTGGTTAATGCCTGGCCGAATGATAAACGGCCTATAGTCGTCAACCATACCGTGAGGTGTATATAGCCTAGCGTATATATTGCCAGCATTGAAACCAAGGCCGCGGCAGTAATCTTAGAGTAAGTCAGAGGCTTCCTAGAGACTATTCTCCCACCTAGGATACTAGCCAGTATAAAGCCTAGCAGGTAGCCGAAAGTAGGCGAGAAAATATACGCGAGACCCCCGCCGTACGCGAAAACGGGTAGGCCGAGCATGCCTAGCGTGAAATACGCGATCACAGGCCTCCAAGCCCTGCCGCGATACAGCAGGATCAGGTAGATTAACACGAGTGTCTGAAACGTGAATGGGACAGGGCTGAAGGGGGTTACGATAGATACTTTACTCGAAGCAGTTAATAAGGCGACACCAGCCACGATCTCGAGCAAGTTTTTCGAAAAGGTTTTCAAATGCTTTCTAGCTTTCTCCCATAATCTGTTTCTAACAACATACTCCTGTCTAAGCATAGTAGTCATACCTCTCTCAAGAGCAGCATATATTATTGAGTATGTATCCGCCCGGCAGGAATATAAATAGTATCGGCTAGATGAATAAGCTAGGATAATACACCGTGGTGGAGGTAGTACTCGCTCGAGTCATCGGACCGCCCGTAGAGCGTAATATTATCCTGGTTTAGATTCTGCTTGCCTAGCCTTGTTCTCAAGGTTTTCAATATATTCCGTAAGCTTCTTCACCTGCTGTGACAAGGCTTGTGCCAGCCCCTGTATGGTCTTAAGGGATTCCTCAAGCGTTCTAACCTGCTCGGCTAGCCTCCTCGTCTCTTCGAGTGCGCTAGCTAACGCTTGTTTCTGGAGTAGTATGGTAGCCACGCGTTTAATACTAGAGTATTTCGAAGCCCATCTCGGTAATACCCCGCTCCTCTTCATCTCATCTATTCTCTTAACCAGCTCGGATACCTCTATGCCTAGGCTTCCAGCTGCTTCCTCTATGTTCGACGAAGAATGGATCGCCCTGAGGATCTCGGCATATTCCTGTTTCAATCTCGGGCTGTAACTGTAGAATAGCTCGAGGTAGTCTGTGAGAGCTTCTTCGATAACATCCCTGATTATAGCGTAGAGCTCTTCGCTCTCTACGAGGAAAACATCGGATAACTGGATTACTCTCACGCCAAGCTTCTCAGCCAGCTCCCTGGCAGCATCGTCAGCAAACCCTTTGCATACAATTAGCGGGCTAGCACCTAATAGGATGGCATTGACATATGCTTGCCTAACACCTCCTACATCAACTTTCCCAGCTTTAACTTCCACCGCATAAGTTTTCCCTGACTCATCTGATACCACAGCATCTACCTGGCCGACCTCGATATTGTTTACAACGATCTTTCTATCTGTCTCAATAACCCTGAAACCCAGTTCTTCGAGAACCCTGACAGCAATCCTCTCACTAATAGCGCCCTTACGCCTAGAGGAGAAGCCTGGCAGATGCGACATTCTGTAACAACCTGGATTAACACTAATAATAGTAAGCTCTTTTTCCTAATAAAGTAGTCGATGAGCTTAAAGGGAGAATCATATTTTTTCATAGAATACGTCGTAACCTAATGTAATTAAACGCTACGAAGCTATAACTGTCCTCGTTGAACTAACCATATTTACAATGGGTTAAACCATCTATTACACCTCGACGGGCTTGTACTTAAGGTACTGGCTTGAACTAGCGAATTCCTCTAACTCCCGTAGCCATGGGAGCCCTGTTTGAGCCCCCGGCTTAGTTGTTTTGATAGCTGCTACAGCATTCGCTATCTTAACCGATTCTATGATTGAGTATCCTTTTGATAAACCATAGGCTAATCCAGCGTTGAAAGCATCCCCGGCCCCTGTAGTATCTACAGCAGATACTTTGAAAGATGGGAAAAACAATGCATAGTCTTTTTCGACTAGAACCGAGCCCTGGGAACCCATTGTTATAACAGCTACGTCAACACCTTTCCTCACCAGCTCTCTCCCGGCTCTTACAGCGTCATTAACGCTTTCAACTCTTATCCCCGTCAGCATAAACGCTTCTGTCCTATTCGGTGTTATGATATCTACGAATTTCAACACTTCCTCGCTAATGCTCCGGGCTGGTGCAGGATTGAGGATGACATATTCTACTACAGGGCTCGCTCTCCTGATCGAGTACTCGACTATATCTACTGGTATTTCGAGTTGTGTAAGGAAAATCCTAGAATCCTCTATAGCATGAAAAGCGTTATCGACATCCCTAATCGTCAACTTGTAATCAGCACCTGGGTCGACAGCGATCATATTCTCACCTGTTTCATCGCTAACAAAAATAAGAGCAACCCCGGTTTCAGTTTCATCGGTGAAAGAAACATATCTCGTGTCAACATTGTTTTCAACAAAATTCTTTACAAGCATGTCGCGGAAACTTCTCCCTATCTTCCCTACCATGTAAGTCCTAACTCCCAGTCTACCGCATCCCACCGCCTGGTTAGCCCCTTTCCCACCCGGGTAGATACTAAAACCATGCCCGAGAACAGTCTCCCCAGGCCTAGGAAGCCTGGGTACTTTGACGACGAAATCTACGTGAATGCTTCCTAAGACTGTTATCATAAGCGATCAACTATCTCTTTGGTTTTTACAAGAAATAACTTAATAATTTCTAACTTTTCTACTTTTCAAAGCCAACTACACAATATTATCAGCAGGTAGCCGTTATCCAGGCTCTTGCCAGTCAGTTTCAAAGCCTTTTCCTCATCCACTATAACTAGCCTGCCTTCTTCGACTAATCTCCGGGCCTCTTCTCTACCAATAATCTTCTCTAACTCCTCAAGGTCTACAGTCTTCGCCTCAGAGCACTTGTGGATGTCTGTGATGAAATGCCTTGGGAAAGGTGGTTCAACGCCCTCGGGCTCGCAAACATATATTTTCGCAAGCTTATTCCGCATAGAGGACCTCGCTCTTTGCTTTTTTCTCGGCAATCCCTTTGAACAATGCTATAGCGTATAATATGCTCTCGGGCCTTACAGGGCACCCTGGGACATAGTATACCCCGTCTACCTTAACCCCTTTCTCCTCGAGTATTCTGAGGAGTCTGGGAACTCCCCCTACGGTAGAATACGTGTCGTGCCATATCCCTCCCCCCACAGCACACGAGCCTAGCGCTATTATGTACCTAGGCCTCGGCACAGCTTCAATAGCGTTGATCACCTTAGGCAATGCCTCTATTGTCACAGGGCCTGTGAGGAGGATTACATCCGCATGCCTAGGCGAAGATACGAGCTTGACCCCGAATCTCTCAGCGTCGAACCATGGGGTTAACACGTCTAATACTTCTATATCGCATGCGTTGCATCCGCCAGTATTTAGATGGTAGACCCATATACTATCCTTAACCCTCTTAGACACCTCCCCTCCCCCTTGCTAATGCGTTTAGAACCCTCTTCTTACGGCAATCAGGGCAGGTGTTAGCATAGTTCTCCGAGACGGGAGAGTTCGATACCACGTACTGGGTCATCCTCCTCGTCGAGTAACTACTTCCACAATCCTGGCAGTTCGACCTGTTGTGGACAACGTATTTGAATAAATCCTCTACCCTATCGCTTGCGAGCTCGAACTCCCTGGTCCCCCTGATAGCTCCTACAGGGCATGAGTCAACGCACCTCCAGCAGAAAATGCAACGGCCTATAAAATACCTAAGTATGACTCTATCAGGGAACTCGATCAACTCAAGGGCGTTAGGAGGGCAGGCTCTCACGCAAGCTCCGCACCCGATGCATTTAGAAGCGTCTATGCTTACAGCCCCTCTGAATTCCTCGGTTAAAAGCGGTTGCTCATACGGGTATCTGACGGTAACCCTTCCCTCTTCTACTGCTACAGAGACGATCTTAAACGGTTTGAGAACGCTCATAGCGTTACACCTAGATCGAGCTTTTCTACAACCCCGTCTCTCACAACCAGAACCCGGTCTGTGCAGGAAAAGCACGGGTCTATGCTAGCAATGGTTATCGGGGCATCGGCTAGGTACTGGCCTCTGAGCATTATCTTGAGGGCTGGTATATTATTGTAAGTGGGGGCTCTAACCCTCCAGCGGTAGGGCCTACCATCCCCTGTGATAACAAAGTGTATATCGCCTCCCCTCGGAGCTTCAACCACCTGTACACCTACCCTCCCGGGAGGTATATCTATCTTCTCGGCTAGTAACGGCCCCTTCGGGATTTTATCGAGCAATTGTTCGATTATCGAAATAGACTCGAATACTTCTTCAACCCTCACCATAGTCCTAGCCATGTTATCACCTTCTGTGTAGACTGGGACCTTGAAGTAGGCGTGCTTGTAGGCTGCGTAAGGGAGGTCTCTTCTAGCATCTTTATCGATGCCGGAGGCTCTCGCCACAGGGCCTTCGACCCCGAGCCTTCTAGCATCTTCTTTCGGGAGGACTCCTGTACCCGTAAGCCTCTTCTTAACATAGGGGGCAGACAAGGCTATGTCAACTATCCTCCTGAAATCCTTCGCAACCTCTCCTAGCTCGTTTAAAACCCTGCTCTTCTTCTCTTCACTAATATCCCTCCTAACACCACCTATGAGATTAATACCGTACGTCTTACGGCTCCCAGTCAATAGCTCGGCTAAGACCATAACCCTCTCCCTAACCCTCCACAAGTGCATGAAACCAGCATCGTAGCCTAGCAGGTGGAATGCTACCCCTAGCCATAGGAGGTGGCTGTGGATCCTCTCTATCTCGAGAACTATAGACCTTATGAACTGAGCTCTCTCGGGGACCTCTATACCAGCAGCTTTCTCAACGGCTAGAGCATAGCATGTGCTATGCTCGAACCCGCATATACCGCAGATCCTCTCGGCTAAGAAGTTCACTTGCTGGTAGTTCATCCTCGACTCTGCTAGTTTCTCAATACCCCTATGGACGTGGAAGCCCCTGTAGTTAACGTCGACAACCTTCTCGCCTTTAACGTAGAGCTCGAAATACTCTGGCTCGTGGAGAGCTGGGTGGTATGGTCCCACGGGTATAACGCCGGCCTCAGCACCCGATCCAACTTTCTCGCTCCTAGCAATAGACAGGTCAGGCCTCTTATTATAGTCGAAGTCCTTTCTGAGAGGGTACTGTCCCTGAGGCCACCATTCTGGCAGGACTAGCCTCTTCAGCTTCCTGCCCTCGAACCTGATACCTAGAAGATCCCATGCTTCGAGTTCGCACCAGTCGGCTGCTGGGATAATATCGCTTATCGTGTAAGCTGTGGGATTTTCCGGGTCGAGGAATGTCTTCAAAGCAATGTAAAGGCCTCTCTTATTGTCTGTAAACAAATGTATTAGGGAGAAACGGTTGTTTAAAACCCTCTCGTCAACGCCTACACAAGTCCTGTAATCGAGGCCCATGGCATTGAATAATTTATCGGCTGCATCTCTTAGCTTGTCGGCTGGTACTATGATCGTCAAGAGATCCCTCTCCGAAACCAGCCTACCACCGTGCTCGCTAGCGAGCCTAGCATAGTCTTCGATAGCCTGACTCAAGCTATAAACACCCCTACTAAACCAATTATCACTAGGGCAGAGTATACTGCCGCAAGGTTTTTCACAGCCAGGTCGAGCCTAGCCCTCCCAGCCGTTATCGATACTAAGCCGTAGGCGAGCCAGGAGACCGAAGCATATGCTGCGAGCAAGACCGGTGTGAGATAGCCTGGTACCCTGATGAACGGGGCTATGAGGGCTAGCGGTAGCGTCTGCGAGTAGAACCTGGATAAGAGGCTGGCGTAGACGTATAACAGGAGTGCTCTACCGCTCAATTCGATACCTCCCCCCGACACAACCTCGGGCTCGGCCTCGCTTATATCGAACGGCGTCCTCCGGGCTGAGACATAGCTTGCTATGAAGACGATGCCTATAGAGGATAGAGATGTTACAACCCATCCCTGTCTCGGTATCGTAGCTCCTAGTGTGTAGTAGAATAGTAGTAGCCCTATTATTGTGAAAGGCTCGTTGACCAGGGATATGTATGCTTCTCTAAACCCTCCTACCACGCTATACGGGTTCGAGATCAGCATGGAGGATAATGTTAGGGCTGTTTGCGAAATCATGTAGAGCGCGACCATGTATGCGAGGTATATTGGGTCGAGTGTGTACAGGTAGAGTGCTAGGCTTATCACGCATCCAGCTAGCGATATGAAAGCTATAGTAGTCAGGTATATTGCGAAAGGCACTGACCCAACCAGCTTAGTCTCCTTCCCCGCTAGCTTCAGTAGGTCCCTAATAGTCTGTGTTATAGGAGGACCGATCCTTGATTGCAAGCCAGCCCTGATCTTCCTCTCCACACCGTCTAGTAGAGGCGGTAGCACCAGAGATAAGGCAAGGGAGGAGGCTGCTAGCACAGGCTCCATTCAACCCACCTTTAGCATAGATAATATTACGACTAAGACGATTGCTATCAGAGACCAGAACGCAGCCATGATCATAGGCTCTATCATCCTGATCTGCAGCTTGTTTAAAGCTATTGCAAGCCTGTTCGCGGAACTAGATACTAGTTCGAAAACCCTGTCTCCTAAACCCATGAAGAAGCCTACTAGGCTCGATAAACTTCTTGCGGAAAACTTCAGTTTCTTCGAAGCCCTCTCTCTCAATTCTTCGAGAATTCTCAGGAAAGATGCTTTATAATAGGAGCTCATACCTCTACACCCGTAAACCATGGTTTCTCCTCTGTGGAAACACGCCTCTTGAGGAAGGCGGTGTAGAGGAGGAGAGGTGAGGGTATATAGGTTAAGGCAGTAATGAATATAGGGGTCTCCACCATACCTAGTATCACCAATGGCAGAAGCAAAAGCAGCGATGCTAGATAGTATTCGCTTAACAACTCCATCCGGCCTACAACTACATGTTTAACAAGCCTTCTCGAAGGGTTGGAGACGTAGGATGCTATAAGCTTGACACTGTAGATAACTGATAGGATGCTTGCAAGAGATATCGCTGCTAGGATTAAAACAGCTCCGAGGGAGAACCCGTTACTGAAATAGCCTAGGGCTAGTTGGAAAACGGTTATAACAAGAGATATTTTCGCTGCGAAACCAGCTGTAGGAGGGAGGCCTGTTAGGCTTAGCGATGCTATGAGAGCGGGTAATGTGAATTCGGGGGCTAAGGCATCTATGTAGCCTAGCTCGTAGAAGTTATGGGTGTTAGCGATCTGCTCTATCAGCCCAGTGTTCAGGAATGCTAGGGTTTTTGTCACAGCGTGGTAGAGGATGTAGAATACCATTAGAGGTAGCATGCTAAAATTCGGGAGGTTTAGAACACCGTTTAAGCCTGCTAGTATTGTTATAATCCCCATGTGCCCTATTGTACTATACGCTAGAAGCCTCTTTAAATCACTTTCAGCAGTAGCTGCTAGGAATCCGTATACAGATGACAGAATACCCTGGCCTAGGAGAACAATATAGAAGGCCTTTGGCAAGTTGAAAATACTCATTGATACGAGGAGTGTGAAAGCCCCTAGTTTCACAACCAGGCCGCTTAGAATAGCCGAGCCGTGAGATGGGGCCTCGGGGTGTACGATAGGCAACCATATGTGGAGTGGTACCTGGGCTAGTTTAGCTGTTAAACCCACTAGGATCAGTATGCTTGGTAGTAGGCCAGGGCTTAATGGATGGCTTGATGCCTCGCTCAGAGATATCATTAAGCCCCCGTAATCACCCCATTTATCTGCTAGCAGAGCCCATATCGTAAATAATGCTATATCGCTTGGGAGCATGCTTAAGATCATGTAGGTTACTGCGACATGGTAGTTTTCAACTCCTTTCTCGAGGAGTATTAGGAGTATGAGGATTATGTCTAGTGATAGCCATGCGGCCATCATCTCAATTAGGTTTAATGATGAGAAAACTATCTCGAGCAGTACCAGGCTTGTATCGATAACTACTAGGGGATAGGATGCCTGTCCGTAGACGATCCAGTAGAAGTCCTCGCTATGCAGGCTGACCCCGACTGCTATTGCGGCAGCTATTAAGGTGAGATAGTACTGGAACCATAACAGGTCTCCTCTAGCTAACAACACGTATACGACAGGAAGCGTGAACCCCAGGACCCTTACCGCTCTACTAAGCCTAGGGTGTGAATCGTATAGTACACCCCCTGAGATAGCCAGGCTGAAAGAGACCACGTCTGTAAGAACTTTCCAAATCATCCTGGGGCACCGCCCCATTTAGAAACGTATAAGGGAGTGAATACTAGGAGGGGTAGCGGTAAAAGTAGGATAGCCAGATAGAGAATCCAGGAGGGGTCAGGTAGCTCAGCTATTATCATAGACGGTGCAACCAGGTTCAATAAACCAAGTAACAGCACGGAGGCCTGAAGTGCTAATCCAGGATTTTTAAATTCGAGGAAGGTCGGCTTTGCCCTTGCCGATGGAATATATATTGTTAAATATCTTAAGCCTATAAGCATTGATAAAGCGATATAGGACACTATTGATACAGCGGCTAAAACCCCTGTAAGGCTTACATTGCTGATGAGTTCTAGGACGATATAGTATAGCGATAATAGTTTTACGACAAACCCTATTGTACCGGGTAGGCCGAGGAGTGTTGAAGCAGATATAGAGGCTCCAATACCCGATATCCTAAGTTTCTCCGAGAGATTGCTCAACCCGTGAATATATCTGGTTCCTAGCGAAGCCTCTATCAGCCCTATATCGGTAAACAATGCTGTCTTATAACACATCTGCATTGCGATCGATAATATTAGCAACATCTCGAGGAACTGGTTCAATGGGTGGAGTATGTAATCTGCGAAGACAACCGATATGAAACCGTTTGTCATAATAGTTGAATAGGCGAGCATTATTTTACCGTCTCTCTGACCCACCGCCTGTAGCCCTGCGTACAGTATGGATGCCAACCCCATTAGGACAAGCGCTGTAGCGAAATACGTTGCCGGTAAGCCTAGTTCGACAATGTTCAACAGCCTGTATAAACCGTAGAAACCGAGCGGCGTAGACAAACCGCTTAGTAAAGCTGAACCAGGCGAAGGGGCTGAAGAATGGGCTCCCGGGAGCCAGAAGTGGAGTGGGAATAAAGCTGCTTTAGCGATAAATCCTATTGTTAGGAGAGATACTACTATAGGCGATTCTACAAGGAGTCTCCCCGTGGAAATATTGAATGGTCTGAAGAGTATTTCAGGCGAAAAACCGGCTATTACAGGTATAGCGGCTACAATTAGTACGAAAGCCGTTAATTCGAAGGAGGCTGTTGAAACCAGGATGTACCCTCTAGAGGCCCTGAGAGAACCCTCAGTAGAGTACTCTTCTCCCAGCCTAACTAGTATGAACCCCGCGATCTCCATCAGGCTCCATACGGATATAAACGTGATTAGATTCGGGGATAGGTATGTGAGCGATATTAGGGCTGAGAATAGTGCGGTGAAATATGTGAGGCTGGTAGGATATTTTTCGAGTACGGAGTAGTTCTCGCCGAAGAATACGATAACCAAGCCGATAGCGTAGGAGAGGGTTGAGAGCACTGTGGAAAACCTGTCTACAACGCCTGTATTACACAGGATTAGTGAAGCCGTAGTGAATAATATCATAGACAGCGTCTTCAACACTATATTAACAAGGCTCTTTCTCCGAACCGATGCTAGCAGGGCTAGGATAGACAGGGCTAGGGCTATAATAGGCACTTCTACTCCCAGCATTACCGGTAACCCAGGCTTTCAAACCTTGCTCTAGCCATTGCTTCGGCGACTCTTTTCTTCCCTGCTTCGTAAACTGTTTCCTCTACACCGTACAATATTGCTCCTGCTGGACATATCGAGACGCAACCCGGCTGGAGCCCTCTGCTCCTGAGTGGCTGGCATAGATCGCATTTACTCGATACTTTTAAGACAGGGTCTAGCTCTGGTATGCTGAACGGGCAGGCATACAAGCAGGCTAAGCACCCGATACACCTGTTTTTCTCAACGTATACAGCGCCAGAGGGATCCCTTGTCATAGCACCTGTCGGGCAGACTTCGATGCAGGGTGCTTTACTACAGTGGAAGCATGAGAGGGGGATGTCTAGGCCTGTCGCAGTCCTATACACTTTTATAAACGGCTTACCATCGTGTAGGAAATCGCAGACTGCTTCACAAGCACCACAACCAATGCAAACGCCTAGGTCTATAACCCTCAGGAACCTTTTCTGGCCATCCTGGTCCATCGCTCTCACCTCGCGGTAAGAGGTGTTTTCAAGAGCTGGGTCTGAAGCCAGTTGTCTATGAACCTAGCCGTGTACAAACCGGATCTTACGGCGGGTCCGATTCTCGTAGGCCCGTTTACAACATCTCCTGCTGCGAAAATCTTCGGGTTCCCGGTCTGGTTGATCCTATTGACTTGTATCGAACTATCTTTCTTCAGGGCTATCCCGAGCTTTTTTACAATATCCTCGCTCTTAGATAAAGGCGGCGTAGGTACTTCTCCAGTAGCGAAGATTACTGTGTCTGCTTCAATAATCAGCGTGCTCCCTTCGATTGGTACCGGCTGCGGCCTACCTGTCTCGTCGGGCGGGCCCAGCTTCATCTTCTGCAGTTTCAAACCCTTGGCGGTTCCATTATCGACTACTACTTCAATAGGCGAGACGAGCTCCATGAACTCGACTCCTTCACGCTTCAGCCTCTCTATTTCGAAGAGCCCTGCAGGGGCTTCTCTAACAGTCCTCCTATAGGCTATTACAACGTCTCCTCCAAACCTAGCAGCTTGTTCCGCAGCGTCGATAGCACTATAGCCTCCTCCTACGACAACAACCTTCTTCCCCACCGGTGGGGGATGGCTTGAAAGCCCTATTTCGTAAACCCTGTGCCTGTACAGGAATTCCAGGGCTGAGAAAACCCCTTTCGAATCAACCCCTGGCAGCCTAGGTATCTTAGACTCCCATGTCCCGGTCGCTATTAATACAGCATGGTAGTTTGTTAAGACTTCTTCTAGGGAGACTGTTTTCTCTATGAACTCATCCCCCTCTTCTATTTTCATACCTCCTTCGAAAACCTTTGTTTTATAGTGGAAGACTATGCCGAATCTCTCTTCGAGAAGCTTAACTCCGTCTAGAATCCTAGACCTAGGTATCCTCCACGGGGGTATTGCGAAAATCATTAAACCACCGGGCAATGGCTGCTTATCGTAAACATCTACTTCGTAACCATGGCAAGCCAAATAGCCTGCAGCCGATAAACCCGCTGGGCCAGACCCTATAACCGCGACCTTCAACCCTTTCGAAGGCGGTTTATCCGAGCACATGAAAGCAAAGTTAACGTAATCCAATAGCATACACCCAGTTAAAGATATGGCAACTAGGACTTATAAGCTCATTATACAAACAAAATTTTACATGAATCCCACCTAAAGAACCGTTAAGAAATGACCGGATTAGTGGGATTTTCGATAAGGCTGTAAGCATGCATTTTCAACCCATACCTACTAGGTATCTGGAAAGCTCTTCCAGGAATCTCTTGACATCTCCTACTTCTACTACTGGATCTGCGAAAACAATGTTGAAAGAGGTAGGGCTGAAGGTGAATACTGCTCCCATAGCTAGTAGGATAATGCTCAATGCTAGGACTACGAGCCTCATCCCCCTGCTAGAAACCATGCTTATTCCCCTAGTGGGAGGAGCTACTAGGATAATGTAGAAGAACCTTAGGTAAGATACTATGGCTATCGCGCTCGATACTATGAATGCAACCGCTAGAGCGATATTGTACTCGTATAGTGCACGGAAAATCAGTAGCTTTCCGATGAAACCAGGTAGTGGAGGGATACCGGCTAGGGTTAGTGATGAGACTGCTATACCCAGCCCTGCTGCTGCAACCCTAGAGCCGGAGCCTGCTAGTACCTCGAGCTTCCTCGACTTCAACGATTTAATCAACAGGCCTGATGATAAGAACATTGTCGCTTTCGCTACGGAGTGGATGATAGTATAGTATAGGAATGCGAGTACGCCCGCAGGAGACAGTGTGCCGAGTGCGGCGAATATGAATCCCATGTTCATAACTGTCGAATACGCGATAAGCCTTTTCACATCGTCTTGGATCATCATTAAGAGAGATCCTATGAAGCCGGAGACTATCCCGGTTACTACAGTGAATAATGAGATAGCACAGACTACAACCCTAACCCCTGGGGAGCTGGATACGCTGAAGCCGAGGTATAAGAGTTTATAGAGGGATATAGCACCAGCATTAACTACGAGCCCGCTTAATAGAGCCGAGATAGGTGTTGGAGCAGCTGGGTGGGCGTCGGGTAGCCAGAAGTGATTGGGGAATACGCCGCTTTTAATACTGAAAGCCCATAGCGATAGGGCTAGTATGAGGCCTGTGGATAGAGCAATTTCTCCTGTAGGAGGACCCGTGATACTGCTTCCCAACAACCCTGCCGCCTTCAACCCTACGTCAACAAGGTTTAGGCTCCCATATGTAGCGTACATGATCGCTAGTGCAAGCAAGTAGCCTGATGTCCCCAGGGCCCCTATAAATGAGTACTTTAAACCTGATACAATTGATTCACTCCTCCACCTATAGTACATTACCAGCCCGTAGCTCGATACAGCAGTAACCTCGATCATTACGAAAAGGTTAAAGTAGTCTCCTGTGTACACGACCCCTAGGAGCCCTGATTCGGCACCTAGCAATAGAACTAGGTACCAGGGGTATCCATCGTCTACGATATAGTAGTAACTGTATACTGCTATCGCTAGGACGAGCCCTGCTGTCACAAGGCCTAGGAGAGAGCTTATCCTATCCACTATATACACGATCCCGACTGGGCCGGGCCAGCCTCCAGCATTATAGACTATTACCCGGCCTCTAGAGTAGGCTTCTAGGGTTGTTAAAAGAGTGAAGGAGAAGACTATACCCGTTACAAGTATAGCTGTTGCGAAAACAATCCTGCGAGACTTCGATAATATGTATACCAGGGGTGTTACGAATGCGCCAAGAACAGGGAGTAGAGGCGTTAACCCAACTATGTTATCAACCACCGGCTACACCCCTACTCAAATATTTTAGAAGCGTAGTACTCGAACTCGCCGCTGATAAGCTTCCATGCTTCCCCGGGGATAGTGCTAGATACATCGATCCAGTTGATATAGAACCAGCCGTCTCTCTCATCTACTACGACAGTCCCCGGAGTGTTAGTAATTGAGATGGCAATTAAGAGCCTCCCGTACTTCGTCCTAGCGTATACAGGTATTTTCACAATCCCTGGGTTTATCCTCATGTTGAAAACCCTTTTCACAACATCCATGTGAGCCTTGAATTCTATGATCGTCATGTATTTAACAGCATAATACACTAGGTAGGCATACCTTCTGGGTTCGGCAAGTTTCTTCTCGTTAGATATCAATAGTCTCGAAGCAGGAACCCCTATTGCTGCCGAAACCATTAGGCCTGTTAGTATATCGTATAGGGAGGCACTCCCGGTATAAATAATATATAGCGTGAGTAGAGCTAGTACTACTACAATCTCTCTGATCACGTCAACCAGCCTCTTCGTAACCTGTGAGCCTCCTAGCGTCTATAGTCTTCTTCAACCGGTAGGCTTGGATTATCCCGAAACCTATCAGAGCGTTTACAGCCATGCCTATGACTATCCCGGTCAAGACTAGGGCCTGGGGCACGGGGTCTACGGCATGGCCCTTTAGGAAACCTATCTCGTCTCTCGATAGCTCTAGGTAGACTGGTGGGACAGCTGGGTATATGAGCCTATACCCTATCATTATAAAGATCACGTAGATAGTATCTGAGAATATTGTAAGGCTTATCAACTTCTTAGTCAGACTCCTACCAGCTATTATCCCATAAGCTGATAGAACAAGGTTTGCTACTAGCGTAGAAACTAATAGGCTCCAGAAGAAATCAGTGCTATTCATAACCCTCGCCACCCATCTCCGTCTTGTAAAATTCTTCTTCATAGGATAGGTAGAGGAAGATTGCTACGAAACCCGTTCCTACAGCAATATACTCGAACGAGTTGTAATAGATTAGGCTACCGCTTACTAACTGGCCTAGGATGTAGGCTGGGTAAAACCTGACGTTAGTAACTATCTCCAACCCTCTTATAACAGGGAGCATGGCCACTAAGGCTATCGATGTTAGAGCCAGCCCTCTCAAACCTACTAGGAGCGATGGCGTAATCTTCCTCGATAATAGGGCGTAGTATGAGAAAACCGGTATCACTAGTAGCGGGGCAACCGCTAGGGTTGAACCGCCCTGGAAGCCCCCGCCGGGGGTTAAGTGGCCGTGTAATGCTATAGACGCAGATACCACGGTTATTATCGTGAATACTATTTTCGTCGACGTCCTAGAGATATCTGTTAGGCCGATGCCTCTCCTTGAACCGGGTGTTCTCGAAACCCTGAAAACAGCTATTCCTGCTACTACAGCGAGGAAGAATACCGTGGTCTCGTAGATAGTGTCTAGACCTCTGTAATCCCATACTATAGCAGTAACAGCCTCCGGGCTTTCTGCGGTCATATTGCCGAAGAAGGTCTCCTCGATGTAGAATAAGCCGAGAGGTTTTATCGTGCTAGAAGGTGATATCATACCGGTTGAGCCTAGCAGAATAGTGAGAGCTGTTATGAAAGAGAAGACGATTACCAATCCGAGTAAACGCCTATTCATCTCAGGCACTCTCATACCTCTCGGTTTTGCTAATAACATAAATTAGGAAGGCCGAGTAGATCCCTACAGAGACTGCTATATAGGCTAGTAGTATGTCTGTTGATGCAAACACCTGGAAGAGTATGCTGTATGCTATACTCTGCCCAGCCGAGTATGCGACAGCTTTCAATAGGTCTTTCTCTGTAACAGCTAGGTATGTGAATAAAGTGCTTAATAGACCCGCGAAAATGATGGTCAAATAGACTAGTATCAACCCTCTTCACCTAGAGCATCGTATACTGGCTTCCACTCAACAGCCCTAGACTTGTGTGCTGCGTAAGCTAGGAGGTGGCTCCCTATCGGTGCGACGAGGAATAGTATTAGAGCAGTCGTAAAACAGCCTCCTGCTAAAACGTACTTACCAGCTATGTCGAGGCCTAGGGCGAGTATTCCCGCCCCGATAAGCGGTATGACAGCGCCGTATATGGTTCCTATTGTAGCAGCATGGAGCCTTACGTAGAAATTAGGGAATCTCACCATCCCTATGCCTGCTATTATATCGAATATCCCTCCGACGAATACTATAGCCGCCCCAACCCAGAATAATACGTCGTTCACTACACCCCCACCTCTCTAGAGACAAGGTATTTTGATGCGAAAACATCTAGGAGGTAGGCCCATAGGGATAAGAGTATGGCGGGTGATATCATAATAGGCGAGTTATAGTATATAGCGATAATCGCTAGGAAAACAGCTAGGTCGTAGGCTACGCAGTCGATAGCTAGAACTATATCGGGTATGGTAGGCCCTCTGACAGCCCTGTACGTGTATAGTAGTACTGCTATTATGTAGGGGGCTGATATTAGGGCGAAGACTAGCTGGAGTAAATCCATCAGGCCGACAGCCCTGTTAAATTCATTGGGCGAGTGGTAAAAATAGTTTGCGACGTTAGGGCAGCCTACCATCTCCTAACTGTTTTAAACACCCTACGCCATCTCTAACATAGGTGTATCCAATGGATAGAGAAGCCCTGGTGAAAGCGGTCGAGAGGTATTTCCAGCTCAGCGAGGATGAAGCCGTAGATTTAGCAGACCAGTTAGACTATTTGTATAATGATATAAAATCCAAATACCTTGAAGCACTATGGAATCCTAGCGAGAAGAAAGAGTTAGCAGATGCTATTATAAAGAAGGCTATCGAACTACTCAAGTTAGAAAACCTCGATATTGAGAAAGAACTCGAGCTGATAGCCCTACTGGATATTCTATCGACAGACTTATACGATAAATTCCTCCTCTACAAGGAGTCGGGGAAGGGATAGTATTGAGGCTCCGGGAGCTGAGCGAAGAGATCTCGAATATTGTAGAGAAAGTTAAAGACTCTGTTGTAACAGTTGCTACCGAGGTTAAGATACCCCTTTTGTTCTTCGGTTACGAATCTCTAAGGGGGTTCGGCTCGGGCTTTATTGTAGAGAGGGGGAAAGCAATAACAAACGCCCACGTGGTTAGAGGGGCTTCGAGAGTATCTGTAACATTCAGCGACGGCTATTCGACTGAAGCCCGTGTTATAGCAGTAGACCCGAGCAGAGACCTGGCACTACTAGAGACACCGGTTTATAAACAGCCCATACAGCTAGGCGACTCGAGGAGTATAAGAGTTGGGGAATTAGTACTGGCTATCGGATCCCCTCTCGGATTCCTAGAGCATTCCGTTACACTAGGTGTTGTAAGCGCCGCCGGGAGGAATATATACACAGAAGAGCTAGTTCTCGAAGACCTGATACAGACTGATGCTGCTATAAACCCGGGTAATAGCGGTGGTCCTCTCGTAAACTTGAACGGTGAGGCTATAGGCGTGACTACGGCTATAGTACCCTACGCCCAGGGGATTGGCTTCGCTATCCCGATTAATACAGTGAAGAGATTTATACACATGGTTGAAAAATACGGTAGGCCTCTCAAAGCTTGGATCGGGGTTTACGTAGCACCTCTCAATCCCACGATGGCAGGCTTGTATAAGGCAGGTGTTAAAACAGGTCTTCTAGTAGTAAGAGTCATACCGAGATCCCCGGCTGCGAGGAGCGGTATCAGGGAGGGCGATATACTTGTTAGGGCGAACGGGAGGGAGTTGGCTAGGACAAGCGATCTGAGGGAGGCTATCGAAGAATCCTTGGACAAAGGTCATGTAGTATTGACGGTGATTCGTGAAGGTAGGACGATCGAAGTTGAAACTGAGATCATGGTATCAGAATGATAAGCCCTACTACGAGTACTGCTATACACAGGCCCGATCCATAACGATAGTTGTTCCCTTAATGGAGTTATAGAGCAGAGTTTGTTACACTAATCCTTTTAGCTCGCTGGGTGTAAGGACTATTTTATCGACCGGGAGATTCCTCTTCTTCAAAAACTCTATGAATTCTATATCTATTGTCAACCACGGGATATCGAGTGCTCTCGCAGTCTCGTAATGTAAGGCATCGATCAGGTCCCTGTGACCTCCATGATATATCTTCATAGCGTTAACAAAGGCTATTGGAGGAGGCGTAACTAACTTATACGTATTCCTTATAGCTTCGATCCCCTCTCTCACTATGTCGATATCGCCTGTATCGATAACCTTCACCGCTTTCCACATTGCTTCTAGCAACGCGATTTCTAGATAATATACATCTAGTTTTCGGAATAATGGGATTACCTCCATAGCCTCTTCCTCGACTTCGAACCCGATCGCCGGCAAGAGAAAAGTCGTATCTACTAATACCTTAGGCTTCTCCAATGTACTTTTTCTGTTCTTCAATGCTTGCCGCCTCTAATTCTTCTATACTCACTCTAGCAATCTTCCGGCCTCTGATCGATAGCGTTACAGCATCCGGTAGCGGTTTGAGGATGATAGCGTTATCCTTCACTTCCAGGATTATTCTACTACCTTCGTCAATACCTAGAATGGTTGCAATATCCTTGGGTATTACAATAGTCCTTTTTCTCCCGACCCTTACCTCCCTGACCAGACCCGTAATCAACACCAGATTTATCCATAATGTCTGAGAATATAAATATTTCCGTCTAATACATAGTGTCTGACCTATTCATACACCTATGAAATTGTGTCAAGAATAGAAGTACAGGGCTCGCAGAAACTTCATTCTCCTTTTATCGAATAACTTTTTACCTTATACCACTCTATTTTTTCTTCAGTACGGTGTATTGTATTCGGCTGAAAACGTAGAAGCGGGTGCTTGAATTGGGTAATGATACTATAGACAGAGAGATAGGCCTGGTCTATTGTCTATTTACCGTTTCCGCTGTTATCGGATTAGCAGACGTATAACATGGGGAGATGGTGAACTCCAATGAGGGTTGGAGAGAGCGGGGTTGTTAATTTATGCGTAATATCGACAAAGACCAATCTATCGACACTAGTGGAAGCTGTAGAAGACGTTAATAAACAACTGGGATCTATACGTCTTAGACTCTCGCTATTCTACACGCACATCCTAGACGAAGCCGGTGAAGAAGAGAGGAAGAGTCTTTACGAGGCTCTCGAGAAATCAGATATTATCTTAATAGATGTTAGGACGCCCTCCAGCTGGTTTGTTAAGGAAATAGGTAAGCATGTAGGCAGGGCTAGGGTAGTAGTACCTTTAGTAGGCGGGTCTCCTGACATACTCGGCCTACTAAAGCTCGGGGAATTCAGGGCAGGGTTCCTAGATAAAGCGTTTAGAGAACTGGATATGGATGTCGAATATGTGGATATGAGTAGGGTTTTCAAGATAATAGATCTCACTGATAAAGCAGCTAGAATCCTACCACTCGGTCCATTTAAGCACTTAAGGAATTGGATCCTTTGTACTAGATACTGGTCTCTCAACGGTAAGGAAAACCTGAAGAATATGTTGCTCCTCTTACTCAACAATTATTTCGGCTTAAACGTCGCCTATGAAGAACCTAGGCAGGAAATACTGAGTTACATGGTTTGGAATCCCCTGAGGGATTCTTTCATAGAACTAAGCGAATACATGAGGCAACTAGACTCATCGAAGCCTACAGTACTCGTACTAATGTACTCTGGTATGCACTTCTATGATTGCAAGCCCGTGGCGAAAACCCTATTCAATGAATTGACTAAACGAGGAGTGAACGCTATCCTACTCACCGGTGCCGGCTCGAACGACCTGGTCAACCAGAGCAAGGGGTTGCTGAAATTGTTTAAGGAGTCGAATGCTAAGTTCGATTTACTCGTTAACCTCCAGTGGTTCTTTATAAACGGAGGCCCTTACGGAGGTCCACATGAGCCAACATACGAGTTAATGGAGTTTCTAAACTGCCCTCTCGTAAATGGTTTGATAATGTATATGAGGGAAGTTAGCAAGTGGGAGAAGGATCCGCGTGGCTTATCGCCTATAGAGGTTTTAACAGCTGTAGCTCTACCTGAGACCGATGGCTCAATAGAGCCTATCCCCCTGGCTGGTTTAAGCGATGATATTGGGAAAAGCATTCTCCCGATACGAGACAGGTTAGAGCGCAGGGCCGATAGGATCGTTAAGTGGATTGAGTTGAGGAGGAAGAAGCCTAGGGATAGGAGAATAGCCGTAATAATCTACAACTATCCTCCCGGCGAACATAATGTAGGGTCGGCTGCATACCTGGATATCTTCTCGAGTCTTGAAGCACTATTAAGAGCCTTAAAAGACTCTGGCTATTCGGTTAATGCCTTGAGTAGGGATGAATTAAAGAAAATCATAGTATTGAACGGTTTAATCAATTCTCCTCAGTATGTGGATAGGGGTAGGAATACTATAAAATTAGGGTTTGGTGAGTACCTTAAGTATTTCCAGAGCCTGCCTGGAGAAGTTAGGAAGAAGATTGTAGATACCTGGGGCCCGCCTCCGGGTACTATTAACGTCGCGGAAGACGGGATAGTAATACCTGGGATAGTTTTAGGGAATGTGTTTATAGGTGTTCAGCCTAGTAGGGGTGTTCACGAAGACCCTTCGAAAATATATCACTCGAAGGACCTGCCACCCCACCACCAGTATCTTGCTTTCTACTACTGGGTTCGAAACGTTTTCAAAGCTGATGCTATAATACATTTGGGAACCCATGGTACTTTAGAATTTCTACCAGGCAAGGAGGTCGGTCTTAGCTCGAAATGCTTCCCGGATATACTCCTAGGCGATCTACCGAATATCTACGTATACCATGTAACCAACCCATCGGAGATGAGTATTGCTAAAAGGAGAGGGTATGCCTATATAGTCACCCACGGAACTCCCCCGTTTACTACAGCCGGGTTGTATGGCGATTATATTGAGCTCGAAGAGTTAGTCCACGAGTACCGGGAGGCTCTATTACAGGACCCTGAGAGAGCTAGGATCGTTCTAGACATGATTAGAGAGAAGTCTGCTAAGCTTAATATCGAGTTTTCCAGTGTTGACGACCTCGAGGAGAAGCTTTTCGAATTTAAGAGGTCTATTATACCAAGGGGTCTCCACGTACTAGGCGGTAGATGGGGGAGGGAGGAAGTAATCGAATACCTGGCTCTCATAGCTAGGTATGATTGGGATGAAGCGAGATCTCTCTACAGGATTCTAGCCGGAGCTAGAGGGCTTGACTATGACAAACTCCTCGAAAACCCTAGTTCAGTAGTCAGCCCGGGCTTGACAGCCTCGAAGATACTAGAGGAGTTAGATAGCGAGATTAGGAGGATTATAGAGGGTATTGTTAATGGCCGGAGCATAAAGGAGCTGGGTGTTAAGAACCTGCCTAAGCATCTTGCCAGAGAATTTAGGGAGGCGGTCAGCTACCTTAGCAACTTATACAGGAGGATAATGGAATCAGACGAGATTAGATCGATATTAAGAGCTCTCAACGGAGAATACTTGAGGCCTAGAGTAGCCGGAGACCCTATTAGGACCCCTGAAGTATTCCCGGTGGGTAGTAACGGGTACGCGTTCGACCCTAGGCTCGTGCCGAGTAAGGCTGCACTGAAACGAGGAGGTGAGATAGCTGAGGAAGTAGTCGCCTCCTACCGTAGAAATACAGGACAATTCCCCGAGACTGTAGCTGTAGTACTCTGGGGTTTCGAGACAGCTGGGACACGTGGTGAAACTATTGGTGAAATACTCCGTCTCCTAGGCGTCAGGCTTGTCAGGAAACACGGTCCTTGGACATGGGATTTAGAGGTTATACCTTTAAGCGAGCTAGGCAGGCCTAGGATAGATGTCCTAGTAACTATCTGTGGCATATTCAGGGATATGTTCCCGAATCTAATCACATTGATCGATAGAGCTGTTAGACTCGTGGCTTCACTCGACGAACCCCCTGAAATGAACTATGTTAGGAAGCATGTTGAGGAGTTGAAGAGGAAAGGGTTAGACAAGGCTACTCTGAGAATATTCGGGCCTAGGCCAGGCGAGTACGGTACTAGGCTACCCGGGGTCGTAGAAACTTCTTCGTGGTCGGATAGCAGGGATTTAGCAAGGGTGTACTTCGAAGACATGAAGTATGGTTACGGCGAGAATGTCGAGGGGGTTGAGCTACCCGAGTTGTTTAGAAGCCTTCTAAGCAAGGTCAGCCTTGTAACACAGGTTAGGTATGCTCACGAATACGATATCATAGACTTAGACCACTACTACGAGTTCTTAGGGGGTTTGATGAAAACAGTCGAATTAGTCAAAGGCTCGAAGGTTAACGGGGTATGGGTTGATACAACCGGTGAGAGGGTGAAGTATAGGGGTGTAAGAAAAGCGATAGAATTCAGTGTTCGGACAAGGCTCTTGAACCCTAAGTGGATTGAAGGGATGCTCGCCCACGGATACGACGGTGTGAGAGAAATCGCTAAGAGAGTAGAGTACGTGCTAGGTTTATCTGCGACTACGGGAGAAGTCCCAGACTGGGTTTGGAAGAGTATTGTAGATAGATATCTGCTCGATAACGGATTACGCGATAGGATGCTACGCGAAAACCCGTGGGCTTACTACAGGATTGTTAAATTAGTGTATGAAGCTATTGAGAGAGGGGTGTGGAAACCAAATGGGGAATATATTAGTGGTGTCACAAAACTCCTATACGAGTTAAGCGATAAAATATCCCAGCCTAACCCTAGCAGATGATCTCCATATTGTACACCTACTATTTTCCACATTCAAAATAATAGGATACGTGAGAATACTTAGTCTAATAGGTCATGGTGCATGAATAAAATAGATGAAGCTCTAGAATACTCGAGGTTTTTATGCAAGGTCTTTGCTGCTTCTAGAAAAACTACTTTAACCGAGGTAGCGAGGAAACTAGGTATCTCAGTCCCCAGGCTGAGCAGAATTATACATCTCCGGGAAGGGGTTGGCTCGAGGAAACTAAAGGACTTGCTTAGCATATTAGAACCTGTGAATGAAGAGGAAGAAATAGTTAAAGCGATACAGGAGGGGCCTCTCCCATTCCCCCATTTAAACAATTTGCTATCCAGGTACCCGCTAAGCTTATACTGTATACTCTACAGGGCGTTAGAAAGGCTTAGAGAATTAGACTACGATTACCTGGTTAGTGTTGAAGGAGGAGGCCTTATACTAGCGTCACTGCTATCCGCGTTCACTGGTAAGAGGCTATTATACGGGATTAAAGAGGTTAAAGTCTACGGCAGCCAGGTCTTCACGCTTGATAAAGGCCCTGCCTATACTGCTGTCGAGAAATCTAGGAGGATTATATCCTTCCCGCTGAAAGTAGATTTGACAGGTAGCAGGGTTGTTGTCGTAGACGGTATTGTATGGTCGGGTTCTACAATCAAAGCCATGGTTAGATACGTTAGAAACAGGGATGGGGCTGTAGTCGCTGTACTAGCTGCTTTCATTAAAAGAGATATTGTAGAAGACCTTAAATCCGCCGTGGGCTATCCTATTATTCCATGTTATACCATCTAGTAGGAATCGATCCACTACTTATCCTTGATCAGTACCTAGTACGTTGTGTTCTAACAATTTTAGGTTTCAAGGATTTTCTAATAGGCGTGGGCAATAGCTTTAATCTGATGTTGGAATCCAACTTAAAATATTGTAGGAGGAGATAACGGCTAGTGGTTGTAGAGCCATATAGTGAATTCCACCCGGAGACTGCATCGTATATTTTAAGAGCCGACCCCAGGAAGAGGGCTTCGCTAGGTCAGTTCTTCACGCCTAGGAGTATTCGGGAGAAGCTTCTAAGCAAACTACCTAGGCTGTATAAGCCTAGGGTTTTAGACCCTGCTTGCGGAACCGGCGAGTTCCTGCTCTCGGCGAAAGAGTATTTCATAGAGCCGGAATTACACTGCTGGGAGATCGATCCCGAGCTTGCGGAAATAGCGAGGAAAATCGTTCCCGAGGCGAGGGTAGAGGTTGTGGATAGCCTTACTAGAGAGTTCAAGGAGGAGTTCGACATCGTGCTAGGCAACCCTCCCTATTTCGAGTTCAAGCCCTCGGAGGAGATAAGGAGCAAGTACAGGGAGGTTATATACGGTAGGGTGAACATCTACTCTCTCTTCATATACCTGGGCGTAAGGCTTTTAAAGCCGGGCGGCTACCTTGCTTTCGTAGTATCATCGTCTATGAATAACGGGGGGTACTTCAAGAAGCTTAGAGAGTTTATTGTTAGAAACGCTGATATCGTCTACCTCGAGAAGATAAAAGACCCTTACGTATTCTCAGACCCGGGATACAGGGTTAACCATACTTTCCAACTACTAGTCCTAGTGAAAGCCCGGAATACTGGGAGGTATGTTTTCAGTAGGAACGGCTACATAGTTTTCTCGGAGAGATACGACTACCTGGAAAAGTCTTTCGAGGAATCGGCTACTCTAGGAGAGCTCGGGTACAAGGTGGTGACCGGCAGGGTCGTTTGGAACCAGCATAAGGATAAGCTCACAGACAATCCTGACGAGGGGATACTCCTCGTATGGTCTCATAATATTAGGAAAGGCAGGCTCGTCCTACAAAACAAGCCTGGGAAGCCACAGTACATTAAATGGCCTATTGAGAAAGCAGATAGGGGCCCTGTGATAGTTGTAACCAGGGTGGTAGGCCACCCGAAGCATGCTGTAGTTGAAGCCGCACTAGTCCCTCCGGGGGTAGTATTCGTAGCAGAAAATCATGTCAACGTAGTCTACCCGCCACCCGGTGCAAGCTTAGAGGAGTTGAAGAAAGTTGTGGAAGAGCTCAACTCGGAGAGAGTCCAGAAGATTGTAAGAGAGCTAGTGGGCAACACACAGCTATCTAAGACGGAGCTAGAGAACCTAGTACCGCTTAGAATAAGATGGGTTAGGAGGCTCGCAGTATGATGTAGGAGCCCTATATCCTCATTTCATCCTTCAATATGTCTGTTACAATAGCAGGGTATACTTTTAGCACTCCATCTATCCTAGATATCTCGCTGTGTATACTCAGTAATTCCTCCGAGCTCTTCGCAAATATTAAAGCTATTAAATCGTGGTCGCCAGATGTTACGATAAGCATTTTAACGTAGTCCTTGTTCTTCAATTCTTCGGCGACACTAAATAATTTCTCGGGTGCTACATTAATCCCTGTCAGAGATATTTTGGTATAGCCTAGTTTCAACGGGTCAACTATAATAGTGTATTTCTTAATAACGCCTTCCTGTTCGAGCTTCTTAACCCTTTTCAGGACAGCTACATCGCTTAACCCGACTGTTTTAGCTATCTCGCTATACGGTATCCTAGAGTTCTTTACTAGCTCGTTTATTATCCTAACGTCTATGTCATCGATCATTTCTACTCGTCAACCCTTTCATCAGGTATCTTCAGTATCTTGAAGACTCCTATCCTTTTATAGTCTTCTTCTCCCTCGGGCTCAATATACTCTTTTAAGACAGCATCGCCTCCGAGACTCTTCATGACATAAGCGAGGTCTTCAACCCAGTCTCTTATACCGCACGTGTGGCAGAAGGAGCCTGTGAATTCTACGACGATCTCGTCCCCTTTCACATCTACGAGCCTGGCTTCAGCCTCAGGCGCTCTAAACCTATTGTAGTATTCGATGGATTTAAGCGTGAAAAAATATTTTTTATCAACCAAGCAAGACACCTTCTTACTCAACGACTATGTCTTTAGAGGACTCCCATAAACCGTGGAGGTTGCAGTAGGCTAGTGCGATTAATTTACCGCTCCTAGACAACTTCAACGATACTTCAACCGAGGGCTCTGCGTATACAGGCTCAAGCAGGAACCTGCCTAGGAATACTGGGTTGAAGGAACGCCCCTCCTCCTTAAAGTAGAGCTCTATCCACCTGATGCTATGCTCGACAGTGTTAGGGTGGGGTCCAACCTCTACTCTCACTTTGAAAAGCGTGTTCTTCCCGACTCTATCAGGAGCTATTATCCTAGGAGTGTGCGATTCAACTTTGCTAATAGCCTCTCCGCTCGCTTTCTGAGGCGTGTAGATTAGGCTTCCTAGTTCACTCATCTAACAGCCACCTTTGGGATTCAAACAGGTTTATTAGTAAAATATCTTATATAGTTAACTATCCTAAACGATGCTAGCAGCAATCTCCTCGATCAGTTCCTCGCTGACCCTGAACGGTGCTAGCTCGATATACCTGCGGTATGTGTTCTTAGATATTATTAGTTTGAACAGTCTCCTTACCTCGCCTGGTGTGAAACCGTAGTCTGAAAGAGTTTCCTTGAAACCGATCTCCTGGAGGAATCTTGTGAAAGCCTCCCTAGCCCTCGCCGAATCGTTAGGATCAGGTTTAAGGGTCTCGTCAAAGTATTTCAGAACCCTCCAGGCTTGGACGGGTCTGCTCCTATATATGTGTTCAACTAGCTTAGAATGGATCATAGCAAGTCCTGCGCCATGCGGGAGTCTTGGGTTGTAGGCGCTTAATACGTGTTCTAGGCCGTGGCCTAAATGTGTTAGAGCGTGGTCTATTACGATGCCCCCTAGCATAGAAGCGTAGAGGAGCCAGTACCTCGCCTCGATATCTCCTGGTTTTCTAACGGCGAGAGGCAGGTATTTTGCTATCCGACTGGATGCTTCTTCAGCAAGTGCTTCTACAAACGGGCTTGAAGCTGTTGAGGTAGCGCCTTCAAGTATATGGGATAGAGCGTCTATGGTCGTATAAATTGTCTGGTCGAGAGGGAGGGTTAGAGTATACTTTGGGTCGTCTACGGAGTAATCAGGGTATCCTGCCGGGAAACCTCTTTTCTCGAGCTCTTTTTCCTCAGATAATACTGCGAACCTGTCGATCTCGCTACCAGTCCCATGGGTTAGATTAACTGCTATGAGAACAGGCTTTACCCTAGGAGGGGTCTTGAGACCGTAGAAGTACTCTCTGACCCTGCCGCCTCCTGCTACAGCTGCTCTAGCAGATTTAGCTAGGTCTATTACACTACCTCCACCGATCGCTATGAACTCTCTACACTCTTCGGCAACCCATTTCTCGGCGGCTTCCTCGGCTAGCTCAATAGTTGGATTAGGCCTGGCTTTATCGAATAAGACGTATTCTACCCCTGCTTCGGATAGTAGCTTTAGAATATCCCCTAAGGCACCGGACTCCCTAGCAGACCTGGAACCGGTTACAATCAACGGCTTACGTAGATGCTTGAAGACATCTCTTAGCTCGAGAACGCTGTCGACCCCGAACACTAGGTTGACTCCTCCATTATACACTCTGAATGTAGCGAGCTCGCTCACGGACAAGCACCCGGCTTATTTTTAATACTGATTTTCAAATAATAACTAAAAATGGTAAACAAGAGTAGCGTGGTATTAGTATGGATTCCCACGAGGATAGAGAGCTGTTTCTAACTATCCTCAGGAAGCTTTTGAAAGCAGAGGAGAAGCCCGTTAGCCAGAAGGGGAGTATAGGGATGGCCCTAGAACAGGTCGATGTAGACTCCCCCCACGGCGTCTACAGGTATGATAAACAGGGGTCTAGATGGATCTTGATATCTGTAGACGACGAGGATTTCACAAAGGTGCTGGAGCCAGGCTACTACGTAGCCTATTTCGATAATACTAAATGCCCAGCGTGCAGAGTCTATGATATATACTGGTTCCCCTTCGTCAAACTCCTCGGCGAAGCATACCCATCCAACTACCTTATAGTCTTATGCGACTGGTTTAGCAGGGAGTGCTCGAGCAGGTCTGCTTCAAACGCCTTCGAGAAACTCAATATACACGCCTCCCCAACGACCGCAATATTCCGCCTAGACGAGAACAAGCAGATCCAGGAATTGATGAAAGTGGAGGGCGTTAAGAGAATGGACGAACTCGCCAAAATACTCGACGAATACTTTTCTAAAAAACGTAGTGGGGCAAGTGTTAAGGAGTAAACAATACGCCCTACCTGCCTGCTCCTCATCCAAGTTATAGCTATAGAAGCATAACGTTTCCAACCGCTAGCAATACTGTGCGGTCTCTAACAATAATTTTGCTCGTTATACCAACCACAGCCAGTAGATGGGGGTCCGGTTATATAAAGTAGAATCCGGATTAATGGTTAGCAGGAATAATCTGGTATCTAGTATTTTGCCTCTCTTGAAAAGTAGTAAGCCTTTGTAGTGACCGGATTTTCTTCGAAGTAGGTAGATATATACAAAAAATTACTGGACAGTATAGCCTCCGTCTACAATAATCAATTGGCCTGTTATAAAAGACGCTTCCTCGGATGCTAGGAATAGTACTATGCTAGCGATATCAGACGGTTTGCCGATCCTACCTACTGGTATAGCCGCTTTAATGGATTCAAGCATCCCGGGAACAGCCTGGCCTACTGATGCTGTCCCAGGCGTTTCGATAGGGCCGGGTGCTACAGCGTTGACAGTTATACCGTATTTTGCCACCTCGAGAGCTAGAGCTCTTGTGAAACCTAGTAGTGCTCCTTTAGAGGCAGAGTAGTGTACTAGCATCGGGAATCCTACTACAGCTCCTGCTATAGAAGATATATTGATAACTCTGCCGAAACCCTTCTTAATCATATAGGGTAATACTGCCTTAGTGAAGTAGAATACTCCTTTAACATTGACATTGAAAACCCGATCCCAGTCTTCTTCGCTCATCTCAAGGAATGGCTTGAAAGGATAAATGCCCGCGTTATTGACGAGGATATCTACGCTACCAAATCTCTCGACAGCTTTCCTAACACATTCCTCGACATCCCGCTTGTTTGATACGTCGCCGATACAGTATAATGTCTGCGCTCCCAGGCCTGAAGCCTCTCTAGCCGCTTCTTCAACTCTAGGCGATATATCAAATAGTACTACGTTAGCTCCTTCCCTAGCGAATGACAGGGCTATTTCTCTACCAATACCCATAGCAGCTCCTGTAACTATAACCGTTCTACCCGAGAACCTGCCAGGTATTTTCCCACCCTATGAGTAGTTTATTGTAAAAGAATATATATTTTGTACCTCGGCTAGCATCAAAGGCGTTCTCTTTCACACGGCTGGAGAAATAGCAGGCTATTCATTCAATCTGCTCGCACTACCTCTGAGGCTAATATTCAGCCTCATTTCCGAGACGGTGATTATATTAGCCCCCTGCTCTTCTAGGAGCTTCTTAAGCTTCTCACTACCGCATCCGATAGCTAGGACTATGCCGGTTCCCGGTGTCGAAACCAGCTTCTTGTGGTAGATTATTGTGCAGCTCTCCTCGGGCCTTCCCGTATCAACCGTGCCATTGTATATAGCGTAGGCAACCCCCTCCCTAGCGTGTACTAGTATTTTGAAAAGCTCGTTCAAAGCCCTGTACTCGTCTGGGAAAACCCTGTCTACTACATCGCCTGCTTTAGAAACCTCCTCGAAATACTCTCTTACCCAGTCGCATTTGAGAGATACCGATAACTCCAAGGTATCCAAGTTGACGATCAGAGGGTACATCCGGCAGGCGAACGGCTTATCCCTATGGATCCTGCAGGCCCTACTACCCCTGTCGTAGAAAGGGCAGTATCCTCTCATAACCCACCTGTAGAATCCCGAGGGTTCAGGCTTAAACTCTAGCCCCGACACCCCTAGTCTCTGGGCGATGAGTTTCAAAACATCTGCTTCAAAAGGCATTACCACAGGCGAGTCTATTGCACCCTCGAAGAAACAGCAGTGGTCGCATCTCAGGCAGTTGAATCTCAGCCTCCTAACCATAGAGGCTACAGCCTGTAGAGTATCCCTATGAGTTGGATAGCCTGTAGCAAGGATTTAAACAGTATGTTTTAGCACAGGTTTCTTATACTCTTCCGAAACCTATGCTAAGCTATTAATTGTAATGAAGCTATTAGGCACTAGGATTCTATCAGAACGAGGGAACAAGCGCCTACTTAAACGCTTAGGTTACAATTTGAAGTCACGCCGTTTATAGGGGGTCTCTTTCGAAATACTACGCTATACGCCGGAAGAGCTAGACCAGTTGCTTAAATCAAATGAGTTTATGAAAGAAGTATCCAGGTACTGGATAAGGCTTCACTAAAACCCCATCTGAGATATCCCTATTCAAATGTACACGATAAGGGCAAATTCGTAGAGGAGGGATTTTATTACAATCAGCTTTCTCTATATCCTTACGGTGCTAGAATGCCTGCCGCGAGAGAATCCTGGCTTATGCCGTCTGAGATTGAATTACTGGTTAGAGAAGACTTGCACCATATAGACCTCGTATCAGTATACCTCGGGGTTGGAGGAAAGGGTGTTGCCGAGCTAGTGTCTAGGAGTAGGGGGGTTCTAGCCTGTTCTGAAGAAGCTGCTAGCGTATATAGTTTCCTCGGGGCTAGTGTAGAGCTACTAGCCGAGAGCGGCGACCTAGTAGAGCCTGGGAGGGTGGTTTTAAGGGCTGTAGGCGAGGCTCCTAGACTGCTGAAAGCTTGGCGTATAGCCCAAGTGATAGTATCTTATATGAGCGGGGTTGCAACCTATACTAGGAGGATGGTTGATGAAGCTAGGAAGGTTAATCCCAGTATCGTGATAGCTACTACGAGGCAGACCCCGCCCGGCTTGAGGAAGCTCTGGTTTAAAGCAGTAGTAGTAGGCGGCGGGATAGTCCATAGGCAGGGGTTGTCCGATGAGATACTCGTTTTCAAACCCCACCTCGTGTTCTCAACATACAATAGCATTGGGGAAGCGGTTTCAGCGCTCAAGAGCGTAGTCGGCTACAAGCAGGTGGGCGTCGAAGTCGGGAGTCTAGAGGAGGCTCTCGAAGCTGTTGGGAAAGGAGCCGAGTACATCCAGTTCGACAGGGTTGAACCAGGCGTGCTCGGGGAATGGGTTAGGGTACTGAAATCCAAGAGTCCCAAGGTCAGAATAGGAATAGGAGGAGGTATCACGCTCGAGAACGTAGCCGCATACGCGGCTACGGGAGTAGACGTAATAGTTACTTCCGCACCCTACAGGGCAAGCCCTCTAGATTTCACTACGGTATTTAGGAAAACAGTATAGGACTATAGGACGATGCTGTAAAAGCCCCGCGCTTTCTGTAACTACGTTGGAAGGATAGTCTCATTAGAGTAATTTCCTTTCGATTACCATGGCATAACCTGGTTCCGCGAATTGTAGTCAACCCATCACTACCTCATATACTCTAATCCAGCGCTATTTCATAATGTTCAATATATTATTGATACACTTGTTTAACAAGGGAGTTGCATTACTATTTAAATGGGAGTAGAGCCTTGCCTAAGCCTATGCGTGTAGGCGTATATATTCCAGAAGACCTCGTGGGTGAGTTAGAAGCTATAATGAGGGAGAAGGGTATTAAGAGTTTTTCGAAGATTGTCCAGGAGGCTCTCAGGCTGTATATAGCTGAACATAGTTGGAAGTTGAAAGATAGGGTTACAGGAATTATCGGCCTCCTTTACGACCACGAGATCGGTCATGTCGATGAAGAGCTAGTGGATATTCAGCACATGTATTTAGACGTAGTCGTTTCATACATGCATATCCATTTAGATGAAAGGAATTGTATGCTCGCGATAGCGGTTAGAGGCTCTCGGGAAAAGGTTAGAGAGCTCGTAGGAAACCTCGAGAAAACAAAAGGCGTGAAACTCATCCGGTTAATGCTCGTATAGAAAGTCCCTGCTTCTACGACTTTTATATGAGAGAACACTGGGTCGCCACAGTCCACTGTCCCACTTTATAACTCTATACCTTATCATTAATCGCCAGCCGTCCTAGCGGGTTCGCGAGAAATTGGGAATTAGTTGGCTACACGGATGTAGGTATGTGTCGGTGGCAAGCTTTATATATGCTACCACCTAACAGGTAGACGTGCACTAATAAATCGTGAAAGGTGCACCAATATGGTAGATGAAGGGCTATTGAAGAAGGCAGAAGAATTCCACGGGTATATATGCCCGTTCCTAGTACTCGGTCTCAGAGCGTCTGTGATAGCTTTAAACAGGCTTGGCATGGGGGGCCGGGGCTTAAGAAAATGTTGGTGAAGAAGTTATAGCTAAATACGCTAAGCATTTCGATCAGGAATAGTTTTTTGGTTATTGAGCCGGTTTCAAAATATTCTTAAACAGTCCCATACTTATAACCCACTTTGTTTTGATTATTCTTTGAGGTGATCGGCGGTAGTGGTGAGTAAGCATATTCTCGCCTCATTTTTGCTAACACTGGCAATTATCGCCTACTTATTTATCATAGCCTACCCTCAGGGCCTTAGGCAAACAGGCTATGGCGTCTCAATCGCCGGGGGAGAAGTTCTCCTCCCGTTGCCGAAGCCGGTTAGTAATATGAGTATTGAAGAAACTATTCTACTCAGGAGGAGTATAAGGGAGTATACCGGAGAACCCTTGGATCTAGAGCGTTTAGCGGTCATCCTCTGGGCTGCTTACGGGGTTACCGAGCCTCGGCTCGGCTTTAGGTCGGTTCCGAGCGCGGGAGCTACCTATCCTTTAGAGCTCTATGTAGTGGTCGGGGCCCGTGGAGTGCTCGCTGGGAGCGGGGTTTTCTTAGACCCGGGTGTTTACAAGTATGATCCGCATAAGCATGTGTTGAGACTTGTTAAATCCGGCGACTTCAGGGAGGAGCTTGCTAGAGCAGCTTTAGAACAGCCGTGGGTTGAGAAAGCACCTGTTAGCATAGTTGTGTTCGCGGTATTCGAGAGGACTACCAGAATATACGGTGAGAGAGGGCGTGTACGCTATGTCCCAATGGAGGTCGGTCACCTAGGGCAGAACGTCTACCTGGTTGCTACAGCGCTCGGCTATGGGTGTGTAGTTGTAGGTGCTTTCTACGACGACCAAGTGAAGCTGGTCGTAGGCGCTGGCGTCGACGAAGAGCCAATGTATATAATCCCTATAGGAGTCCCTGCTCAAAGACACTATACGTCTTTTGAAGACGTCTGGGAGTACATTCTTTCGGCGAGGAGTAGGAATTAACACCGAGAAACAGGCTTGCAATAAAGTGGGGTTTGTGAGTTTGAATCCCAAGCTGTTGAAGCTAGCTCTCACAATTGTTGAAACAACGAGTATACCGTTATTCGTTATAGGAGTAGTATATTTACTAACAGGCTACGATATGCTAACACCTACCCGGCTCATACCAAGCGCGAGACTAATCCATACAGACAGCGTCCTGAGAATACTAGCCATCTCTCTCGGCTTCCTACATTCTTACTCAGGCTTCCTCCTCCTGATAGCGAGGAGAGTGCGCTCACCACTAGCCTCGAGAGCCTTATTAGTCCTTGTTACAGCAATATTCCTAACGCTTGCAGCACTATTCACAGCCCTCGAGCTCTACAGCCAGCTGACGAGTGTAAGCATTTTTAAGAAGCAGTAGACTTACTATAGCCTTTACCGCTTGCAATGCTTGAGACGGTTGAAAACTAACGTATTCTAGTCACATTAATGTAGTAGGAACGTTTTTGCCTAATGGGATGCCGGGAAAAGGTGGTGATGGGCTCAGACCGGGGGAGGCAGTGTAGTCGGGGTTGTGGGAGCTGGCGGGGCAGGGGGAGCTCTCATCCTCTTGCTTATACTGTCTCCTAATGCTACATATAGTAGTATCCATCCTATGAAACCTAGTATGCTAGCGAATATGGCTAGTATGAATAGTATACCTGCCACGAGGTATAACACGTTTTTCTCCGTCTCGTAGAGTTTTAGACCGAGTATTAGCAAACCGATGTATCCTAATATGAGGAGTATCGCTCCTATCAAGATAATGAATGCTCCGACTAGGACTACTAGAAGCAGTGCTCCTACGAGGAGTAGGACTATACCCCAGAACAAGCCTATGTTGACCAAGCTGGCTGCCGTACCGTACTCCGGGTTCGCTGAAGCAAGTTTCTTAACACCGGGCACGAACTTGCCCCATAATCCTATCAGAGCGATCAATCCACCTACAATGACTAGGACGGCTAGCCCCACTAATGAGGCCAAGCCTGTGTGACGGCCGATGGCGAAACCTCCTGCTAAGAAGCCGATGAGAGAAGCTGCGAAAGCTATTAAGCCTATGCCTATCAGTAGCCATGCTATTATCAGGTAGAGCGATCCTTCTCTCATATCCCTATATGCTTCGAGAACCTGGTCGTTGGTAGCCATATTACATACCCTACAAAATTCCTTCTTTCCCATATATTTAAACTTTTCTATTAGGGATTTAAAACCCGCAAAGATATATTATTTGAATGGCCTCGCCCGCCGAGAACCGGGCTGGACCCGGTACTGTGAAAGCGGGATCCGTCGGGCCGACCGCTCTTCTACCTTTATTGCTTAAACCCGCTCGAATACTTTTGCTGGAAGACTCTCTAAAGCTCGTAGTAGTCGCTTACGCCTAGCTCGTTAACGACAGCCTCTCTGAAACAAGTATACTCTAGACTCCTAAGCACGAAGGATTCAGTAGACCCCTCCTTATTATATACTTCTACGTATGCGCACCCGTAACATACTAGTTGCGTTGTGAGGAAGAGCTTGATGTAGTAAGCTATAGTAGGGGCGCGGATTTCCTCAACCCACACGCTGCCCACCTCGCTCCTATCGATGAATACCTTCTTCCTTAATAGGAGTCCTTTCACGATATGTATGCCCGTCTCGTCGACCTGTATCTCAACCGGTTCCCTGAAGGCGATTACGTATATTGGTATGTATACTACTGGGCTAAACGGTACTGTGAGTATCAATAGTGGCTTGATGTAGATGGATACGTACAATAGATAGGTCCAGAAGACAGCTAGGAGAAGGATTAGTATAAAATAGGCTCCGATAATCCCATAGTGTGATACGTAGCAGCCCAATTCTGTCTCCAATATTTGTATTAGGAGAGGAAAAATTAATACTTTACAAGCCCGCCCTACAAGCTACGTAGAGCTACTTCCCCAAATATTCTTCGACATCCTTCCTCAAGTCTCTCGCAAGCTCCCTAATCTTCTCTGCTTTCTCAAGGGCTTTCCCAATCCAGTCCCTGCTTGCTTCAATACCTTTCCTAGTGAAGTAGGCTATTGCCTCGCTCCTGCTCTTGAATACTCCTGCTTCTACGAGTTTGTCTATTACCTCTATATCCTCCTTCCTAACCCTCGCAGATACAACTATTGTAGCCCCTGGCAGCCTAGCTATCCTGCCGACTACCTCGACAATTCTTTCGGCAAGGTCTTGCGCTAGTTTTGTAGCAGTAGACGCTATCTCGGTGAGGCTCCTAGAAATAGTGTCGCTAACGCTTAGAGCGGATTCTACAGCTTTCCTACCGTATCTCTCCGACACTGTCTCAACGATAGATCTAACCCTCTCGAGTTGCTGCCTGAGCCCAGTTCTAAAGTCTTCTAGAGCTTTCTCGAGAACGCTCTTCTCAACCCTACCCCCGTATTCCTCTAGCTTCTTCGTAGAATCAGCTATTTCTCTAAGAATCTTCTCCACACCCTCCCTGAGGGATTTTAGAGCAGCCTCTCTATCTCCTTTCTCAATAGCCTCTCTAACCCTTGCCTCTAGAGAGTCTACTTCGACTTTCACCTTATAGACTAGTTCTTCAACCAGTTTCTTGTATTCACTACCCAAGGCCCTCTACCTGTAACACATGTTACAATATTACACTACTACAAGAACGGTTTAAAACCTTGACCTAGGTAGTCCGGCGTGTTATTTCAACACTTTCGTTCAAGAGGGTTAAGCGGCAGCTTATATTAAGGCTGTTTCCTAAGTTTTATCATAGGGATTTAAACTTGCTCCACAGGATTATACTGGTTGCGATAGGTATAGCGTTAGCAGGTTTTATAGCTTTTGCTTCAATAACCAATATATTCGTTGTAAACATCAGAGGCGTTGTAAACGTGCCCCGGCAAATATTCGAGAAGAGCATCGAGATCGAGATTAACGCGTCCAGTGGCTCGAGAACAATAGACCTCGGCACTGTGACAATACCCGGAGACGGTTATTTCAAGATAGAAGCACAAGGCAGCATCCTAGACAAGGGTTTCAGGATCGTAGTGAACGGTGTCCTCAGGCTCGAGCCAGTGTACAAACCGTTAACAGGTAATTCGAGCATTAATATTAGCATGCCATGCCTACTCGTAGTAAACACTACATGCTACAGGGTAATGGTCATTATACCGGGATATGATACGCCTCTGAGGATACCGGGGGGAGAGTACAGGGCGAGCCTTGATATCGCCTGGGGTGAAGCAGAGGGAACAGGGTCTTTCCAGCTGGTTATCAAAGGCCTATACAGCGAGAACCCGTTCTAGCTGTTGTCAGAGGATAGGTTTAAAGTTTTTTCGATTCTAGGAGAGGGTTTAGGGGAGAGGAGGTGCTTACCCCCACGTTGGGCACTAGGCTTAGATACCGTTTCACCTAGGTCGTCTAGTAAGCTTGCATCAAGCCCGTCTACCCGGGTTTCCCCGGGCAGGCGGACCTGGTGCAAGCCTACTAGACTCCTAGGCTACTCCGGTATCCAGGCCTAGCGCCCAACAGTGGTCTGGGCCGTTTAATAATGTCTTAATCCCACTATATCAGTTTAACGGATATAATACACTCATGGTATCACCGTATCTTATATATTTTTGGCTTATGGAATACTATTGGTTCTACACACTAGCTCTGACTGCTAGTATTGTTTAAAGGTATGTACTCGTAGTACGGTGTTAGGATTATGATATTCCTCTTGCTAGCTTCTTCGATAGCTGTGGGATGCGCGTATAGCCCGTATAGGACTAGGATCGCGCTAGGAGACCCGTTTTTTATCCTAGCTATCTTCTCGTAGAAAGCTTTAACATCCTCGCCGTGGATTCTCGTTTTAACCTCGCCGAATACCTCGATACTATATCCGTTTGCTTCGCCAACCCCGTGGAAGTCTATTTCGTAAACCTTTCCGTCGACACTGTAGAACTCCCGCTTCAACTCCCCTATCTTTACCCCGAGCCTTTTAGAAAGCATGTCCGGGAGCGTCCACCTAGCGATTTCTTCGACTATGTGGCCATACGATTCCGCTAGCTTACCCACCTCTTTCTGGAGTGATTCAAGGCCTGCTCCAAGCTTTTCTACATCCTTCCTCAGATCCTGGATAATCTTCAAAGCCTCGCCTAACTGGGCAGCGATTTCGTCAATCCTGTTCCTTAGAACAGTTATCTCGTTTACCGTACTAGTACCTCCGCTATCGGATACCAAAGCACTGCCCGTTAAAGTAATCCGTAGCCGACTAGTTTAAATCGTGAAGGGCGTGGTTATACCCTATACTATGATTGCTCTAAATTCTCAATACTATAGTTGAAACACATCCTTCCGTTAAACAAGTGGGATCCAATGTTCCGAATACCCTGGATCCAAAGCTATATATTGTCTTCGATATTGGTTTTCAATGTAAATCCGTATGAGCGTGTTTGCTCGGTGTTATACACTTATCTCAGAAATGTATGTGTTCGTTTACCGAATATTTGCCGAGAGCCAGGGTCCAGCGTTTTGCTTCCATATCTATCGTGTTTTTCATGGTTTATAGCCCTGAATTTACATATTGAGATACTGGTGTGGAGAAGTTCGCGCGCCGAAGGATAGTGTGGAATTTCCCGCATAACCGAATTAGATAAACCTATTATCCAATACGGTTAGGAACCATCCCAGCCTTTTAACCAATAACGATCCCAGGATATAAACCAGTAGAGTTAAGCATTTGCTAAACGGAGTTATAGGAGTGTATGAGAATACTTTTTCCGGTGTATTTGGTGAGGAAGGCTTTTGTTGGATTGATTAGGGATCATAAGACGAGAGTTGGCAGGATAAAGAGTTCCCCGGTTGGCGCTTATGGCTGTTAGGGTTAAGGTGGGGATCGTCAGGTGTGATAGGGGGTTGTCTCAAACGCGCTGGTGAATACAGGATACGAGTTTGAGTCTCCTCAAATAATGGTACCAGTTAAAGTTGCTGAAATACTTGGTTTATAGCCTCCCGAGAAAGGTTTTGAAGAGACTGTTTTCGAGACGGCAGGCGGTCCTTTAAGGGTCTGGATCGCGTCCAGAGCTGTAAAAGTGAAAGTGCTTGCCGAAGACCAGGATACTCCTTTCGTAGAAGAAGACTGTTAAGAGGAGGAGTGAGCCTCCAAAGTACTGGAGGTAGCTGGTCTAACTAAGAGATTAAATAGTGTAGGCGACTAGAATACTCCTCGGGCAATAAGGTGTGGGGAATGGGTGTTGTAATAGTCCCCTTCGCCTCCAGGCTTCACGGCATAGAGTATTACACTAAGCTACTAGAGGATTTCCGCAGACTAGTATCCGAGGCTGGCGGAGGAGTTTCTTTCACGCCTGTGGTAGCAGACCCCGGCGACATAAAGAGCTTAACCTTAGACTGCGGGAGAGACACGCTTATATTCACACCCTTGACCGGCGGGGTTAGTAGCCTTATAGCCGAGACCGCTCTAGCATGCGGTGCTAGGAGGGTTATCCTATTCGGCCACGGAGAGCACAATAGCCTTGCTTCAGCAATATCTGCAAAAGTGAAGCTGGAGGCGAGAGGTATTGGGACAGCTCTATTCCACTGCCTGACGATTAGCGAGCCGGATTGCGTAGACGTAGTTAAGAGGATGCTAGGGGTTGCGAGAGCTGTTTCAACCCTCTCGAGCTCTAGGATCCTGTTAATCGGGGACTTCCCTGAGAAGCCCAGGCAGGCAGGTGCCTTAGAGGAGAGGTTTGGTTCTAAAGTAGATGTCTATAGCATTGACGGGCTCGCTTCTAGATTCGAGCCTAAACCCGGCTACGCCGAGTTTTTCGAGAAGGCTTTCGAGAAAGCAGAGTACAGGCTCCCGAAGGACAGGATAGGGGAGGTGGCTAGATTATATGCTCTGCTGAAGACTGCTTCCGTAGAAGGCGGTTACAATGCTATCGCAATAGACTGCTTCCCCTACATTTTGAAACATGGTTTAACACCATGCCTACCACTATCCCTGCTGAATTCAGAGGGTATTGTAGCAGCTTGCGAAGGCGATTTAGCATCGCTAGCTCTAATGCTGGCTTCTAGAGAGCTAACCGGCTACACAGGCTGGATCGCTAACCTGAGCGGTCTAGAAGGGTCTAGAGCATACTTCGCCCACTGCACGATTAGTTTGAACATGGTAGACAACCCTATTGTACTAAGCCATTTCGAATCCGGTAGCCCATACTCTCTAACAGGGAGGCTTAGAAACAGTTTGTATACGATAGCCTCATTAAGCCCCGGCTTTGATAAAATAGCTGTCGCAGTAGGGAGGATTGTTGAAAGCGGGCTCTTATCGAATGCTATGTGCAGAACCCAGGCACTGGTAGAACTAGGCTTCGACTCGCAGAAGCTACTGAGAGAGGCCGTGGCAAACCACCATGTCCTAATACCTGGCGATGTCAAGAGAGAGCTTTCTACGATAGCAGACTTATTCAGGATCCGGCTAGTGGAATACGAGAAAGTCTAGCACAAAGTTTTAGGATAATCACTATTGAAAAAGGACCGTCTGGGGCAGACACCCTATTTTTGCTACAGGCCTTTCCCCTGCTCTTTTAAGACCCCGGTTATCCTCTCGATCCTCTCAGGTCTCACGGCTAGGTGCCTCTGGAATAAGACTACGCCGCCCCAGGCAGCTGCGACAGCTATGCTCATCGCTACTCCTGCTGTAGACATCTCGTGTAATGCCACCGCCCAGTCTTCGGGAGATTTCATTGCTGTTAGGAAGGGGGGCCACGGAACTAGCTCTCCGTGCCATAAGTGTTCTAGGGCTAAGAGCCCCGCACCACCCCATAGCATTGCTTCGAGCAGTCCTAGGTTAACCCTCTCCCCTATGCTCCTGAAAAGCCTTCTAGCAACCGATACTATTAGCGCGAGTATAGAGGGGACTATGAAACACGCCATACCAGACCCCAAGCTTTTTTAATATGTGCACTTTTATAAATATAGCGGTGCACTAGCTATGTGGCTACTCATACTAGCTTACGCAGCAGCTATTTCTACAATACTATGGTATAGCAGGGCGGAGAGAGACGAATACGGTTTCAAATACTTGGCTTCAATACTCTGGGGTGCTACAATAATGGTCTTCGTAGACCATGTTTACGGCTATCTAACTGAGGGAGGAGGGTTTTTCGACACCAGCCTGGACGCTCTAGTACTAGGGTTCACAATGCTGCTAGTAGCAATCCTCGCATGGCTCCTAATAGTCCTTGTTAAAGACCCCAGGGGTATTTTACGGAGGAAATAATACGCTTGAACCAGTTAACAGCATCCTACGCTAGGGATAGTTTTTCCCGCCCGGTCCATCTCCTAGTCCACTGCTACTTAAGTCCCGACTACTGGATCCCTCCAAGCTTGAGTCAACGGCTTAGACAATAGTTTCATTTCGACCGGTTGAAAAATCATACTATCCAGTCCGACCCTGTTTCCCCTGGGCTGTCCCCGTATATTTGCCTACTACGTCTAGTATTCTCTCGTTTACCGACGCGAGCTCGTCTATTATCTTACCCCATTTCACGCAGTATCTTCCTGTAGCAGACTCTGACTCCTTCATGTAGTGTCCTAGGATCTGGTTCAGTTCGCCGCAGCCTATTATCCTAGCTATCTCGTGGAGTATTGCCTCCCCGACAACCCTCCAGGATCTGTCCTCGGTTTCGTTTAGAGGAATTAAAATACTCGTAGGCGGCTTATAGCCTTCTCTCATTACGATTTCCCCGGCTCTCCCAATAGTCTTGTCAACCATCTCATCTAGCTTTGATAGACCCAGCCTGCTCTTGGCGAGGGTTGTCATATACTCTGGTACTGCCTCCATGATCCACGCGGTATCACTACTACATGGTTTTATAAAGCCTAGCCACCACGTATGGGATAGCTCGTGTATTAGAATCGATTTCAACATAGCCTGTGTCTCAGCCTGCTCTCTGTCCAGCACTATGAGGTGGTCTGCTTTGAATCCTCCTGTACGGCTGAGGAATACTATGCTGTACTCTGCCCGTGGCAGGGATACCCCGAATAACTCCTCGAAAACACTTTCTACCTCTAGGATTATATCGTGTATCTCCCTAGCCCTATACGGGGGTTCGCCGAGAGAGTACACGTACACTCTTTTCTCGGCTTCGTAGAAATCTGTTTTAAACGGGGCTATTACGAATTCGAGCATACTAGTGGTCTTCGACTTGTTAGCGTAAACGTACTCCCCTTCTTCAACACCCCGGTACTCTAGTGAGGCTGCTGGAACCAGCCCATCCCTCAGTCTGAACCTTATAGCGCTCTTTTTGTGCTCACACAAGTATATGCTTGGCAATAGATCCCGGCAGGAGACTGGAAAAGGATACCAGAGGATCTCCCCTCGCGCTACATGAGTATCGCCGTGGCTACCCCATGTGGGGGCGAATAACGGTTTAAGCAGCCCCTGGTAGGATAGCCTGAGGCTCTTAATAGGCTGGTATAACCCGAGCTCGAACCTGTGTACGTCGGCGACGTCTATAATAAACTTGGATAGCGTATGGGATAGTTGGAAGCGGGAGCCCGCCTCTACCCCGCCTAGGTCGAGGCCTGGGTTGAGCCATAGGCAGATCCTCCCGCCTACAGGCTCCGGTAATTCAACGGCTACATCGAAGAATAACCTATCCCCCTCTACTCTTACACTAGCGTCCACGCTTGAAGCAATATACCTACCTAAATCCTCGAAATCCATTTTCAGCCCTAGACCATGCTATATCTAGACTATTGTATATAATTTTTTCCCATACATCATTTATAGCAATGACGAATCAGCCGGTAGAGTAGAAGCTGGGGGAATCGAGTGCCTCCCAGCTGTTAGCAACACGCTGGTTAGTAATGTGAGGTGCTGAAACCAAAGTAATTGAGAAAAAACATAAGAATGAAAGCTAGCAACCACAGTATATCGTAAATGTTTATAGTAATTGTAGAGGAATATTTTTGGACAGGTGATTAGTTGGCTACAGCTAAGAATATTAAAGAAGAGCTTCTAGCACTTCTCGAGAGGGATAGCGAGTTTAGGTATGCGGTTGCAGGCCTCTTAGGATTGAACAGTATACTAGACGAACTAAAGAAGCTTAGAGAAGACTTTCTCTTATTTGTTAAAAACCAGGAGAGGAGGTGGGAGGAGAATAATAGGAGGTGGGAAGATGCTTACAAAAGGTTTGACGCAATAGAGCTAGAGCTTAAGAAGCTTAGAGAAGACTTTAACAAGCTATACGAGAGCGTTATGAAAAGAATGGATTCTTTCGAGAGGAGGCTGGCCGCACTAGGAGCTAGGTGGGGTGTAGAATCAGAAGAGGCGTTTAGAGAGGGTTTGAAAGCAATAATTGAGAAAGAGCTCGGCCTCAGGGTAGAAAGATGGCAGGGGTTTGACAGCAGGGGAGTGGTCTACGGCTACCCTAGCGTTGTCGAAGTCGATGTTGCTATTAGCGATGAAAAAATAATCCTAGTCGAAATAAAATCTCATGCGAGCGCATCAGACGTCTCTGTATTCCGGAGGAAATCAGACTTCTACGAGGAATCCACGGGGAGGAAGGTTTCGAGGAGGATTCTAGTGACACCGTTCGCAGACAGTAAGGCTTTCGAAGCGGCATCTAAGCTAGGTGTTGAAATCTACACAGGGATTTAGCTTTTACGAATTAAGCTAGGATAATATTTGGATTATATTATACGAGATATTACCCTTCGCTAGAGACGCTCTCCTCACTACTAGCCTGGCGGTCTGGGCTCTTGACCTCCACGGGTTCTACAATGACGTGGCCGAAGCCTGCCGCCCTCCCTGTGCCCGTCCCCAGAGTAATGAGGTAGGCTAGTATCTCCTCGAGCACTTCTGTAAAACCAATCTTCGACCTGTAGTATTCGTAGTACTGCTTGTTTAAAGCGTATTTTACATATCCTGCTAGAGCGGGCTCGGGCTTCTTACCGTATTTAACCCATACTATCCTAGCTGTCTTCGAGTATGCTATCGTCTCGTTGAAGCTCCTGTGTATTACTGTAAGCAGGCCGAGGAACTTTCTCACTTTGAACAAGCCTTTGGATACGAGGTATAGGAATGTGGGTGTTGAGAATACGTTGAAAGGTGTGGGAACCATGCTCTTAAACCTACTCCTCCTGAGAGGGTCTCTCAGCTGGGTTGGCGAGGCGAAAACTATTTTCAAACCGCCTTTCTCCTCGACGTCTGCGAGCAGCCTCCTGCTTTTCGCCAGAGGGTCTACGACCTCTATACTGTTAACTGATAAAGCTATGCTTCTACCACCGTACTCGACCCTGCCCCCTAGCGATGAAAGGGCTTCGACAACTCTCTCCAGGCTTACGACAGAAGTTGAGAAACCGAAGTAGAACGAGTAGTTCCCTTCGAGTACGATACGTTTAGGCACAGGGTTCTCGCATGAGACAGTCTCCCCCCTGCACTCGTAGCCCGAGTACACGCATCTAACCCTCCCCTCCCGCTCCTCGAATAGAGGCGATACGTGAACGAATTTAGGAGTATTAGACTGGGCTGGCTCGAAGTGTTTAGCTATCTCCGGTATCGCCCTGATAATAATCGTTTTCACTAGCTTCCCAGTATACAATACGCCTGTATAGCCGGATACCGAGACGTTTACCTTAACATATCCTAACGGCCTCGTGCTCATATATTCTCCTCGAGTATATTTCTAGCCGGGATACTACTAAATACTTTGCCAGGTCGAAGAATAAACTGTATGCCTCTAAGCCCAGGCCGGTTCCCGACTAGGGTTGGCGGTGTCTACTTTTCTAGTGGTTCAGGTTGTTTTACGGCTTCAACAAGTATTAATTGGTTGAAAGTATTATTTTCAATTTAGCTAGAGGACGTCAGGCTGAGGCTTTTGAGCGGTGAGTATGTAGATAGGCTTAAGAGTAGGGCAAGGGCTTTTCTAAGAGAGGCTGAGAGGGTTGAAGAACCGGATCTAGCCGTGTTGTTCGCAGAGCAATCTATGCAGCTCTATATTAAAGCAGTGTACTATGAGCTCTTCGGCGAGAAGGTTAGAGGACATAGGCTTAGAGAGCTCTTATCAGTATTTGTAAAAATGCTTGAAGCCCATGGGTTTAGAGACCTGGCTGATAGACTCTTATCTTTCGCTGAGGAAAACAGGAGGATGCTTATACTCGCTGAAGAAGCTTACTCGATGAGCTGATACAGCGAGATAAGCTATAGTAGGGATGAAGCCGGTAAAGTAATTAGGCTAGCCCGCTCACTGATCGAGCTCCTCGACGAGGTTGCTAGAAATGTTAAGCTGGGTTAGATACCATTTCCAGCATCTAGCGCGGTGGAGGGAGTATGCTGGGAAAGTTGCGAAAGCAGCTAGAGAACTACTCCCGGGTTCGGAAGTATTCGTCGTCGGGAGTGTAGCCGAAGGCAGGACAACTATATATAGCGATATAGACATCCTGGTTGTAGTGAAGAACACATCCCTCGATAACGAGAGCAAGAAGAAGCTTATGGTAGAAATACTCTCGAGGGCTATAGAAGAACACGGTCTCCCATGGGATGCCCCAGTAGAGTTGCATATAGTAGATGAGGAAGGGTTCAGGGAATACGTAAAGCACTGTAGGAGGATATTGAAGGCAGAGTAGTATCATGGAAAACAGGCTCTAACCATATGGGAAACCCATGACTTCATCTCGACTAGATCCCACGTTAGAGGCGGAGATTTATAAATATTGCGAAACCAAAATAGATCGGGCTACGGGAGGATACAAATTGTCCATCACCAAAGAAGCTGGGCTCGAAATAAACGTTGGCAATCTACGTAACATTCGTTTGGGTCTTGAAAATAATGATTGCTTCTTATGACTCTTTGACATAAAAGCGTTATGCAAAGATTTCTAGCGTCGCAAATTAAATTAAACTTAATTAAATCTATTTAGTAAAGCTCTTTTATCAGCAGGTTAACTGGAACCGATGAACGCATTCGCCTACTAGAGGCCAAGTCTTTTTTCCGATAAATATTCCAGTATTGAAAAGATGCTAATATTGGCTCTCTAAATATGAGTACTCTTTTAAAAAACTACTCCTGATAGTGAATATTTTCGGTTATATCAGTACAGGCTTTACTACGGCTTTTTATACGTGGTGCTGGCATTATCAACAGATAGTGTTAGTTTCATATACTCTGCTAATCTATCCCAACCCTCTTCCTTCAAGAAGAAAGCTAGTAATGCGGATGCATCAACTACTATCGCGATCCTCCCTTATAGACCCGGCTGAGAAACCCCTGGGCACACTCCACGGAGCATTTCTAAGTTCGCTTAGTATAAATTTAAAGCTTTCCTCGGCTTCGAGCATCCTTATTTTCTCCTCGATAAACCTCCTTACCTCCTCAGGCCAGTTAACCCTATCCTTGTATTTCTCCATCTTCTCTTTAAGCTCCTCTCTAAGTTTAACACTGAAAACGCTCAATGCAAAAACCCTTTTACCATTGATACCATTTTTAACGCTTGTGGTAAACCTATGTATAAACCTTTTGGTATACCACTAGCAGATAACTGCGTGAATAGAGCATTACTCCAACCCTTTGAAACCCCTTGGAATCCCTATACGTAAGTCGTAATAACATTACTATAGATAGAAGTGGGAGCCCGAGCTGTATGCGAGCCTCTTTCTCTCCTCGTCGTCTACTGGTTTCCTGAATACGAATAGCTTCTCGTGTTTTATCAGTAGGAAGTCTCTCTTACCTAGCTTCTGCCAAACCTCTCTAGTAGTCTTCATCTTGTGCTGGATTTTGATAACTTCTTCTCTTAGTACGAACCCTTTCTCCAGGAATACTCTCAGCACGGCGTATGAGATGGGGACGTAGTGCTTGTGGATCCTAGTGTCGCCTATTAGTATAGCCGCGTAGCCCCCGGGTTTCAGGACTCTGTAGACCTCGCCTGCGACCTCGCTCATTAGCCTGAGGTAGTCTTGTAGGCTCTTAGCGCAGGACAGGTCTCCTTCTACGCACTCAGCGTTGTGGTATTCTATTATATTCCAGTAGGGTGGGTGGGTGAATACAGCGTCTATAGAGTTATCCCCTATCTTGTCAAGCCTCCTAGCGTCGCCGTGGAATATCCTGGCGCTAGACCTAGCGACGTCTTCCAGCGTGATATCCCCGATTCTGTAGGGTGCTAGACGTGTCTTAGGGTATTCTTCGATAGCCTTCCCGAGCCAGTAAAGCCTGTGGTAGGAAAGTATAGCCGCCTCATAGTTTATATCAACGCCTATACAGTTCCTGCCGAGGAGCCTTGCTTCGATACACGTCGTCCCGGAGCCTACCATAGGGTCTAGAATAGTATCGCCTTTAGAAGTATACAGGAGGGCTAGCGCCCTCGGGATCTGGGGTGCCCAGTTACCCCTGTAATCACCTTTGTGCGTAGCCCATGAACCCCTCTCCGGGAAGCTCCAAACCGTTGTAGAAACATCCGTCAACTCTTCTGGAGTAGGAAGGAGCCTCGCAACCTCCACGGGCTCCAGCGGGATCTCCTGGTCCTCTACACGTACAACCCTCCTCCTACTGACAAAATCCATGTACTCCTCGAACGTGATCTCGCGCACCAAACCCCCTATAGATTCATTCTCTACTTATTCTTATAACCCGGACCCTACCATAGGACTCTGTTAGGATTAAAACTATTGTAAAACGTCTTCTACATGTATCCATAGGACGATTTCAGATCAACGTATACATCATATGGGAGGTTTCTCCTGTAGTAATCCAGCGCCTTGACCCATAAACACCCCGGATTCTCTGCTAGTTTATCGAAATTGCCTACTACTATAATTTTCTCGACAGCTCTTGTCCAGGCTACGTTAAATCTATGTTCCTCGTTAACAAACTTGTTACACACGTCTCTCACAAGGCTTATAATTATCACATCCCGTTCCCTCCCCTGGTAGCCGTCTACCGTATTAACTTCCACGGATCCACCGATCAGATGCTCGAGATACTCTGCCTGAGCCCTATATAGGCTGATTACAGCGATCCTCGACCCATCTATACCAGTGTTCAAGAGTTCTTCAACAACCCTAGATACGACTTCTGCTTCTAGGCTATTGAAATAAGACTTGTCTTCTCTCTCTGGCGTCCCATGCACGTTGACGAAAACAATAGGTTTCGCCGGGTCTAGTATTTCGCGTAACACCTTATCCTCTGGCTGTTTAAGGTATTTGAGTTTTGATTCACCAGGTTTTCTAACCGGTTTTAAACGCTCATTATAGAACATGATAGATGGGAATCTAATGATCTCGGGCCTGCTTCTATAGTGGTATTCAAGCATTACAACCCTATTAGCGTATTTGTTTACTAGGTAGTTAAATAAGCTATACTTTGCGCTTAATTCAATAGCCTTATCGTATTGAATGTATTTGAATATGGGTTGCAACTGCTTGTGATCGCCTACTATAACCCACTTCCTGCCTTTCACCATAGCGAGCAATCCGAGAGATATTGTCGACTGGCTTGCTTCATCGATTATCACTGTGTCAAATACGTAGTCGTCGAGAGGGGGGAGCTGGGTTTTGACAAGCGTGGAGCCTAGTATACGCCTTTCTAGGATAGTATCTATAATTTTATTTATTGCATTATCAATTTTTTCTATATTTAGCTTTATGTAGTTGAGCTCCTCTCTTATCTTTTCTTCTACGTAAGCTCTACCAGATGAAGATTTATAGGATAGGTCTTGAGTTCACGGATACTTTGTAAATGTTTTGCAATATATTCCCTAATTTTCCTCGCTTCATTCAGCTCTCGTTCTAGGTCTTCCCCTAGACTGCATGTAGTTTTGAAACCGCCTTGTAGCAAGATGCTTTTATTCACTACTTTAAACGCTAGGCTACTATTGTTTCTGCATACTCGGTCTATAGCGTTCTCGACAGCGATATTAGTGTGGGATGCTATTAGGACTTTTTCACCTCTCTGCGCTAGTATCCTAGCTATTTCTGCTATAACATGCGTCTTGCCGGAGCCCGGAGGCCCCCATACTAGTAGTAGTTCGCCGTCTCCTAGTTCTAGCGCGTTCTGGACAGCTTTTTGCTGGCTTGGGTCCATGCTTTGGTTTATTAAATTACTCCTACTACCGCCTTCCCTGACGGGTCTGTAATTTATGTCTCTCGTGAACAAGTCGTAGGCTTTAGAGCCTTGTTTATCTCTTTCTTCAAGGATTTTAATCTGGAGGTCTAGGCTCAGTATCTCGATGTATGGTGCTATCCTAGCACCCTCTCTTGTCAAGACATACCCTAGGTTGGGGTCTGCGAGTTCTACTACGAGCTCGTCGCCATCGGTGTATAATACGGTACCTAGTTGTTGAATAGTCTCGTCGTAGACTACTCCGACGGGTTCGCCGGGCTCTACTTCTATCTTGTCTTTGAGCAGGGCTATAGCCAGCCCGCCTTCTGCCTCGGCTTCTATTACCTCGGATGAAAGACTGTATATGGCTTCGCGTTCTGCTAGCTTTCTCTCATAGTAAAGTACTTTCAGTAGATCCTCCAGGATTGTTGTATGTCGAATAGCTGAATATTTGGAAGCTTTAATATCTACCCAGCCACAATTAGGGCATAAGGCTTTCCCATAGATTTCCGAGCCTCTAAACGTTATTAGAGGTCTCCCACACCTAGGGCACTGGAGCATTCTCTTGGCCTAGACCACACTCTCTAAGGGCTTGAAGATGCCTGCTCCCGAGTTCTCTAACCCATATCTCCGCGACCCCCCTGGGGCTGCCACTCCTATGTATGCTAGCGACAACAATATCAGCTACTATTACAGCACCTGTGACACTCCTAACTAGTAGTAGAGTCTCAATGTTTTTCTCAGAAGAGAGATCTTTTATGCTCAAATTATTTACTATGCTGACCTGCCCGGGATTTTCCTTCGGTAGCTTTTCCTTAAGTTGCTTCGCGGATTCTAATATGTAGTCTGCTACCTCCCTATCTACATACCCCTTCATAACCCCGCGGTCTAGTAAAGAACTAATCCAATCTATGTTGAGTTCTCTAATAGCCTTCGCGATCCTTTCCGCGATCCTCTTGCTTTCATACTCTGCCATCCTGCTATCATACTTCGTCATCCTGTCGATAAACGCCATATGGTGCCTTAGAGTCACGTGCGCACTTAACCTCAACAGGTCTAGCCTGCTCCCGCTGGATTTGTGTGCCGCATTGTATAATATAAGTGCTGAAACAGCCTGGTGCCCTCCGAATGAGACCTGGCCACGATTGTAGTAATATTCAGATGCTTTACCGATATCATGTAGGAACGCAGAGTGCTTGAGGAGTTCCTTTACGAAATCGTATTGGTAATGCCTTAGCCGTAAATACCTTAGCCTCTCCCCAAATACCTTAAGAGCATAGCAGGCAGTTGATTCCAGGTGTTCGTCCAGGTATTCAATGACGACTCTAGATCCTTCCCTCGAGTAGTAAGCATATGGCCTGCTTAGATCAACTCGATCCAATGACATTATAGAACGCCCCTAGCTCTCCATTATAGCATTCGTCCTTGATCTCGACAAAAACATCCAATAGGGTGCCACCAGTATATCTAGCAATATTGAATACTTTCCTAAACAAACCCTTAACAGACTCTATGTCAAGACTCCAGAAGTTGTATTCGAAATAGCACTTTACTAAACCGTTCCCTACTTCAACACAACTATACCAGTCGCATCCTACCGCCCGCTCCGATAAGGGGGCTATCTTCCCGGTTAGTAAGGCTGTGAGCTTGACTCTTCCATCTCCTGATATTTCGACACACTTCAAATTTTCCTCAGTCCTCCTTCTAGCGTATTCCAACAGTTTTGACGATGTCAACGCGATAGAGTTTGAAATATCGCTTGAAGGAGCGGCTTTAAACAGGAATGCCTCACTGATCTTTTTACTGGGCTTTTCACCATAAAGTTCGTCAATTATCTCCAGTATTTTTGGTGTTGGCATATCTATCATGAAAATCTGGTAGGGGAATTCCGGTAGGCTTGAATACTCTTGTTCCACCCCTGCTACAGAATAAGCTTCTTCCATTAAATTAACAAAGCTAACATACCCCTCCCTATCTTCGAAAAGCCTCCAATCGATCTGTTGGCCGCGATTTATAGCCTTGTCAATTACTTTAAGCGATGCTTCTACGAGCCTAGGGTCGTAGACCCCGTCTCCGGGATCCCCTGTTTTTACGATATACACTGGTACGCCGCTCTCCGAACAAATTTCCCTAGTATTCCTCCTACGGAGCATGCCAGAAGACTTGAGAAATTGCTTAACAGGAGAATCGAGGTAAACGAGGACGTCATAATTCTCATCATACACAGCTATGAGCAGTACGGCATCCCTTATTGCCCTTGCCGTGTTGAGAAAAACGAGAAAACTATTTGCCCATGCTTCTACCATATCGATGAAATCAGAAAAAACGGAAGATGCAGATGTGGTCTTTTTAGAGCCGTATCATAACCTTTTCGCTAGAACCGTGTCTCCCTGATCACTTCTTCAAACTCTTCTAGTGTCACCTGTGCTTTTCTCTTTCCATACTTTGTATACACCACGACATTGTGTAACGCTAGCAGTATCTGCTTCTTATTGTATTTCTTAACTATCTCGACAAGCTGAAGCAATCGAAAAAAATTGAAAGAAAGGGAAGGATAAACATTGAAGAACTATCCATGAATAGCTAAAAACGTTAAAAATTAGAAGTAATCAGATTACTGTTTAGATAGTTGCTAGGGAGTCAAAGAGATTATGAGTCTGTTTGAGAGATTCGCTAGAAAATATTTTGAAGAAGCTGTAAAAGATCTTGGAAGAGCTGAAAGAGCGTTCAACATAGGCGACTATCCTCAAGCGGTTTTCTATGCTCAGCAATGCGTTGAAAAAGCTGTTAAAGCAATGCTTGAGAGTAGGAAGAGGGTTGTTTATAACCATGGTCCGGAACTTATTGGGATATTCGTTGAGGTCTTTGAGGGAGAGTGGGTCAGCGATTACAATACAATTGTTGAAGCACTTGAATTTTTAACTGAATACTACACGAGGTCTAGGTATCCATTCGTTTTCAAGGGAAATGTCCTAGGCCCTGAAGATGTTATAGACATGGGGGTAGCGGCCAAGGGCATCGAATTGGCTAGAAAAGCGTTGGGCGTGGTGAAGGATTATCTTAGACGAAGAGGTGTTATCTAGAATTAGAAATGTGTTGGGTTTCTATGGTAGGAAGCTAAGAGCTGTGATTATCTTTGGTAGTAGTGTGTACAATCCTTTGAGGAGTAGGGATGTAGATATAATAGTTGTTGTGGATAGGATTGAGGATGTTAAAGAGAAGTATGTTCTAGAGTTAGAGATATCTAAAGAGCTTAGGAAATGCATATCTAAGCCTGTGGACGTAATAGTATTCGATGTTGAAATGCTTGAAGAAAATACTCGACCCGGTACTGTTCTATCCGGGCTTATAGCAGGCTATGTAGTTGTATATGATGAGATCGGAGTAGAGAGTATACTTGAAAAGGTTTTAGAGAATATTCTTCAGGTTGACGAATACATTATCGTTAAGAAGGGTAGAAAACTTGATTTAGCATCCATAGCTAAAGCGAGGAAAATTCTACGTAAAAACTCTTGATATCTCTCCACTCAACTCAGCATGACCTTCTAGAGTTTTAGGAAGGGCTCCCTAGCTAACCAGGCAGAGCTTCCGAGATACCTTGCGAAGAACTATAGAGAGCCTGAAGGACCTGCTACATCTTTGCCGATACTGTTATGAAGCAACTAACACCGTATAGCATTACCGGTGAAGAGACAATCGTCATCCATAAAACATTTTATTATCGAATCCTTATCGAGTACAGCCTTCCATTACCGCTGACGAAACCCCATCGGCTAAACTGATTAAGATTCTTCTTGGGAGTAGTGTAATACGCTGGATGGAGGTATAGCCTGTCTCTCTCAACCTGTGCCTCCTAATTAAAATAGCCTGATCCGGCATATACAACTATTAAAGATAGCGGAATGGAGAGATAGAGGGGTTTGGGGGCGGAGGAGAGATTCCTATACGTTGAGAGAGTCGGCAGGGTTCCAGCAGGGTTCGCCGGGCAACTCGAGAAGGAGGCGCTCGACTTCTACAAGAGGCTGGGTAGGAGGCCTGAGATAGTCGAGATAATAATCTACGAGAACCAGGCTCTCAAGCTCGCTAAAGTAATTGAAGAAGCGAGAGAGCTAGGGGTCACTGTAGCCGGCGTCCATATAGCATCACACGAGGCGTGGAGGGGCTGGCCCCGGATCCACGTAGACTACGAGTCGCTGGCCCGCCTAGAACCAGAGGATGCGAGAGCGCTACTCTACCACGAGCTAGCCCATAGCCTGCTCCATAACACTATCTCTAGCTATGTAATAAACTTGGATAAGGCGCTAGCCGATAGGCTCGGGGATAAGGCGCTGGAGGCCGCCTACCTGGCTTCGACAGTAGTGAAAGACCTTGAAGTCCACGAACTATTATTCTCTAACGGTTTCAGATACTATGTTGAGAGATACTACAGGCTTTTCGAGAAAGACATAGGAGAAGCAAGCTGCAGGGATATCATAGGGGTCCTAGAGCTCGCTAAACTAATATCCCCGTGCCTATACACTGGATGCGACCTTGAAAGAGTCGTGAGAGAGGACTGCCGGGGGAAGGCAGGTAAGATACTCAGCATCCTACGCGAGACAACAAAAGTAATAGGCGATTTATCGGTTAAGGCAAACTTTCTGCTAGAGAGATTGTTAGAGGAAGCCGTCTGGAAGGAGTAGTAGAGTGAACGCTTACGAGAATCCTCAACCTTTTATCTCTATCCAGTATCTAGATATTTCTCTGAAGAATATTTTCCCAAGCCTCTTCTCAAACTCTTCTGGAGTCAACGGGATTATGTCGAAGCCGTAGTCAGGCGGCAGCCTGGCTCTGACTAATGCTACTCTATCAGGGTAGCTGATATCCCTGAACAATTCCGAGACTACTACTATGTCTACATCGCTATCGATCATATGGTCTCCTCTAGCATAACTCCCGAAAAGGTATATAGTAGCACCAAGCTCGCCGGCGAGCTTTCTGAGAACCGAGATGATTTCCTCACGGATCTCTAATAGCTTTCGAGACCTCGTCTACAACACCCCGCGCAGTACTCAGGGCTTCTACCGCCAGCTCCCTGTTTATTTCTTCGAACGGTCTCTCAATACCTGCATTAGGATACCTGGCCTGAGTGTAGTAAGATGATAGCCTAGCTAGAGAACTCTCCTCTAATTTCAAGCCCGTACCGTCTTTAACCATCCTGTATAATCTAACTAGGTCGTGACCCCGCGGATACTCTCCGAGCAAGTGCATTACCAGGGCTTTCAAAGCTTTTTCAGCAGCTTGTTGGGCTGCGAAACAAGCCCAGTTGAAATCCCCGATCGCTATACTCGCTTCCGCGTGGCGTAGATCCGCTCTAGCTGCTTCAAGCCAGTGAACAACCTCTTCCCTAACAGGCACCTTACACCACAATAATAGCTTTTACCAGAAGAGCTAAATAAAAACGCTCTTGCCAACAACCCTTAACCCCTCCGGGTTCTGCTTAAGGGTTTTGTAAACTTTTCCAGTGCCATCAAAAACCGGTTTAGTGCGTAGCCTGTCTGTGGAATGTGTAGAGAACTGTTTTAAAGCCCTACTTTTACCATTATTGTCTATATGATACAATTAGAAGAATCCTACGGTACCAGAGATAAAAAAGGTTTTCTAGAAAGGTGGAATCGGCCGGGTAAGACTATCTCTCTAATTCCTCTACCTCCCTATACCATGGTTTCGAAGTACCGATCTTGGATCTTTTAATCCAGTTCTTTGTCTTAGGAGTAGACTCGATCTTGTCAACCAGGGCCTGGACCCTGCTTAGGATCAGTTCTGAGTCCTCCCTGGATATCACTCCTTCGCTTGCTTTGCTAGAGATAATGCTCTTGAGCTTAGCCAGATTTACCATAGCATCATACCAGAAGCCCCAGTCGTCTGCGAGGACTCCTGCTATCGCATCCGCGTTTATACAGTCTTTCTCAACCCCCGGTTTACACAAGTCGTGGGCGTGAAATAGGACTGCTAGATCTACTAGATCCTTCCAGTTGATCTCGTGGATCTGGAGCTTTTCTAAGACGAGGTGTGATAACGGTATAGTTGGGAAATCCTGTTCTAAAACCCCTTTCCCAGGCCTGTCCCCGAAGTGTATGTCGTGGCTGAACTCGAGCTTGTCGAAGAATATATCTATATGATAGTAGTCCTGGGGATGGTAGTAGATAAGCCTTTTCCCAGCGAATAACGCTTTAACGTACGGGTCGTATTTGAACTTCAGTTCTTTCTCGAAGAAGTCTATAACCTCCTTCCTCTGCTTACTGTAAGCAGCTAGATCCAGGTCTGTGAAGACAAGGCCCTCCCCCTTGAACCTTCCAAGCTTCTCGTATAGGCTTATAGAAGCAGGCTTATCGAGCGAGTGTATGTACACCCCGGTAGCACCCAGTATCCTTAGCACAACGCCTTTATCGGAAGCCTTCTTCACAATACCGACTGCTTCAGATACGAAATCCTGGGGGCTTAGAGAAACCCTACTACTCATCTTCAACCCTCGATCTTATAGTAGTTAACCAGCCTATCCCCGTCTATTTCCACTATATACGCTTTCAAAACACCCTCGCTATACTCGCTACCAGGGTTTACTACAATAGTCCTACCGATCTTATCCTGCCCACCAGACTCATGTATATGGCCGTGGAGCCCTATCACAGGCTGGTATTTCTCGATAACCTTCCTAACAGCCTTCGAGCCGACGTGCTCGTACTGCGGTACGCCTGCTACAGTCACAACCCTTAGGTCTTTAGTCAGCTTCGGGGCTAGGTCGAGCATAGTGTTATAGGGCGGGGCGTGGAAGTTGAATATAGACTTCCCAGGGTCTCTGAGTCTAGAGATCAATTTCTCGAGGTGCTTCTCAAGGTCTTTCTCCTCCATTTCCCTAGGCGTTTTCCAAGGAGTCGGGTTTACATACGGGGATGATACGACTTCGAGCTTCTCTATAGTAACCACCTTCTCCAGGGGGTAGACTACCCCTTTATCCTCATACTCTCTTATCACGCTATCTATAGCGAGTTCGTCGTCGTTACCGGGCATAACGATTGTCGTAACCCTCCTGGTATCCACCCTGCTAACCAATAGGTCTAGCCAGGACCTAATCCTCTCAACCATCTTTTCGACCATGATCTTATTGACTAAGTCAGGGTTATTCTTTAGTTCCTCAAGCTCTCTCTCATCTACTCTAACAAAATATGCTCCAGCACCCTCCAGCTTCTCCTCGAACCTAGCGACTTCCTCCTCGCTCTTCAGAACCCATCTCGTCCCGAAGTACCTAGCCGTCCAGGTTCCATCTGGGTGTTTAACGATCGGTACGAGGACTTTACCGGTCAAGTCCCCGGCTAGGATCAAGACGTTAGCATTGTACATTTCCTGGGCTTTAATCCACTTCCTCCAGACGAGCGTAGACCCGTGGACGTCTACCGAGAAGAATATTCTAGAAACCATTTAGAGCCAGCCCTTGAATAAATGGGTTTGAGACATAAAAAACCTTAGGCTGGGGGTATCTGGCCGTAGATCCTACTAGGGTCGATGCCTCTAGCCCTGTTACGAGCCATCATGTATACGTAGATCGACAGCCCTATTACTCCAGCAGCTATATTAACCATCTGGACCGAGGGCTCAGGGTACGAAGTGTATAGCATTAGCCACCAGCCTATAGCGAATACTATGATACCGAGGGCTGATGTCAACACCTTAGACTTGAACACCGTCCTCTCGAATAACTCAGGTCTCCACCAGGGTAGTAGAGCTAGCGACAAGCCGACAGGCCATACGAATATGAAGAGGCTGAAGTCGAGCCAGGATATAAGTGCTGTCGCTAGAGTGGCTCCGAGGTTCTCGTAGTAGGTTATAATCGCTCCCAGGCCTGCTATGATCGCAGTTACATGGTTAGCCCAAGTGGGTGCTGCAAATCTCGGGGATACCGAGGCTAGTTTCTCGGGGAGGGCTCTATCGAAACTCATAGAGAAGAAGCCTCTGACAGCAGCGACCCAGACCGGTATAGCCGTGTTTAGATACCATAGGAAGTAGGCTAGTCCAACAATTATTGCGAGAACGGGATTGGGGAAGGCTACTGTTATATAGAATGGTACCGAGGGGTCTGGCAGGGGCTTGCCCGGAAATAGTTTAGATAGTACGTCGGGGTAGTTGGCTTTCAAATACGCGTAAGCAGCTAGGAAATCATAGTTGAATACGTATGGCAGTATGAAAGCATTGAATAGGTAGAGCGCCATTACTACGCTATACCCTATGAACAATCCTTTGAGGTAGGATCTCGAGGGGTCTTTCACCTCGCTTCCTACGAAAGTAGTTACTTCGAGACCTGACCAAGCCCACAGTGTCCAGAACAACATACCGTAGGTGCCTATTAGGAGCGGGTTCGCGGTTAAGACGGGTACTCCGTACTGCGAGCTTACAGTCTCGTTGAAAGCAGTATTCATGATCTTTGCGGAAGCCCCCTGACCGTATATTGAGTCGAAAGCTGCTATACCGTTATTCTGTCCTACGAAAGCTAGTGCGCCGAGGGTTAGGACTGTTACGATGAGAGGTATTATTGTAGCGATCCTCATAGTCCATTTTATAACCTTTATACCGCCGAGGTTGAGTAGCCATAGTGCTACAACTAGTATTATTGAGATAATCAATTGGTTTACAGGGTCTATGAGAGCGTTAGCCATATTGATCAGAGCCTGGTTGCCAGTGGCTAGTCCGGCTACTGCTAGCGGCCCGCTGAATGCTTTCAGGCCAATATACATTATAAAACCTGCTGTCATAGCACCGCCTCCTCCGATAATATAGTACCAGAACGGGATGTAGCCTAGTATCGGGTGGAGGGTTCTAGAAGCAACCACGTACATACTGCTAGACCTAGGGAATGATGCTGCAATATAGTAGAATGCTATCGTTAGAGGTAGAAATATGAGGCCTGCTAGGAAGAATGCTAGAGCTATATTCCCGCCATAGGTATCAGGGTAGCCTAGTACTTTAACAGCGTAGTACGTCATCCCTGATGCTGCTGGACAAGCTATTGACCATAGCGCTATATCAAGCCACGAGAGCTCTCTAACAAGGCCTGAAGCCCTCCTTACGAAAACTACTTCTTCTGTCAAGCCACCACCCTACATATTTTTATTTGTATAAATAGGAAATATATAAACATAACTTGATATAGGGTGTAAGGGTCTGGAAGGTTGTGTAATAACGTGGAAGATATGATTGTAAAAGACAGATTGTTAATCCCAAGACCATACGTTCTAAAATACTTCCCGTTTATCCCAGTAAAGGGTAGGGGTTGCAGACTCTACGATGATAGGGGCCGGGAATACATTGATGCTACATCAGGCTCTGTATTATTCAATATAGGGTTTAGTCATGAAGAAGTGATCAGAGAGGTAGTAGACCAGGTCGGGGAGCTAATCAACTACACCGCCCTCTACTTCTATAATAAGCCGTCTATCGATCTCGCTGAGAAACTAGCTAGTATAACCCCTGGCTCTTTCAGGAAGAAGGTAGTCTACGGATTCAGTGGTTCGGATGCTGTTGAAATAGGGTTGATGGCTTCAATCTATTACTCGAAGAAAACCGGTATACTCTCTTTCACCGGCTCATTCCACGGCACATTATACCTCCCTCTATCCGTAAGCGGCATATTTAGTTCGCTAAGAGACCGGCTAGCCCCGCTCACCTATGCTAATGTCTACTTCGCCGAATACCCCAATCCATATAGGAACAAGTGGGGTATTGACGGCTACGAGAACCCATCGGAGCTCGCGGCAGCGGCTATAGGAGAGTTCGAGAAGATTGTGAGAAGGGAGGGAGATAGGATAGCAGCGGTTATAATCGAGCCTATCCAGGGTGATGCAGGGGTTGTAGTACCCCCTCCTGACTTCCTTAGAGAGGTTAGAAGGATCTCGAGCGAGGAGGGTATATTATTGATAGCTGACGAAGCGCAGACAGGCCTGGGTAGGACTGGGTACTGGTGGGCTGTAGAATATTTTAATGTAGTCCCAGATGTACTAGTATCCGCTAAAGCACTCGGCGGAGGATTCCCTCTCTCCGCTGTAGTTGCCAGAGAAGAAATCCTAGAGTCCCTCCCGTGGATAGGCCTAGGGTTCACAAGCATGGGGCACGCGGTAGCGTGCAGAGCGGCGCTTGCTACTATAAGGGTTATCGAGAGAGAAGGCCTCGTCGAAAGAGCTAGAATGCTGGGAGGGAAGGTAATGAAACAGCTAGCCGAGTTGAAGAATAGATTTAGCATAATCGGCGATGTTAGAGGGCTGGGCCTGATGATAGGGATCGAGATCGTCGAGGACCAGGCTAGTCGTAGACCGTCCAAGAAGAACGCGCTCAAGGTATCGTATGCTGCGTGGAGACGTGGCCTAATTATTACAACGCTTGGAGAATACGGGAACGTGCTAAGGTTCATGCCGCCGCTGAATATCCATGAAAACGATCTCGATAAAGCTATTAATATTCTTGAAGAAGCTTTGAAAGATGTAGTAAACGGGAGAGTGCCGGATGAAGCAATCGAAGAAATACAGGGATGGGGCTGGTAAAAATTATTCGGATAATATTAGACGATTCGTCGCAAATACGGATTTAAAAAGTGCTCGAGAGCTTAGCGACGTTTTCTATTCAGAGGGTTTATAATGATGGGAGGAATACTCTTCTAAAAGCTTTATGAAATAGAGGTTAAAAAACAATTATTTAAATTTAATTCTCTCTCTAAGCCTATGTAAGAGGTCTGTTAATTCCGGTTCTATCCTTTGGTATTCTTTCAGTAAGTCTTCTTCGCTAATAGTGAGCACCCTTCCATCTGCTACTATATGCTTTCCTTCTACGAATACGTCTGTAATACTATCGCCTTCGAGATAGTTTACAACAGCTTCAATCGGGTCGTGTACTGGTAGGTTTAATGCTTTACACGCATCGAAAACCACTATATCAGCTCTATAACCCGGTTTTAGAACCCCTATTTTCTCGCCTACTAACTCGCCTCTATTACCTGTTAGCATTCTCATAATTGTTCTCGAATCCAAGCCGGCTTTATAGTAGAGCATACTAGCTGCTAATCCTTTTCCAAGCGCTTTAGCTACTTTAGATTCGTGTAGTAGGTCTAGCCTATTCCAAGCACCTCCGTCGCTACCAATCCCTATATTGAGATCTCTAATGTTAGAGAGGCCGATCCAGTGAGGTCCCATCAGCCATGAATCTATCGTAGGGCACCAGCATATGCCTATTTTAAGCTTTCTAATAATCTCTACCTCGCTAGGAGAGAGAAAAACTGCATGAGCTAAAATTACATTTTTAAGTTTTGAAACACCTCTTTCAAGCATATATTCGAGAGGCCTCTTGCCTGTTTTTCCTAATGTGAAATCGACTTCGCCCTGGTATTCTGCTAAGTGCATTGTGAATCCGGTCTCATGTTTTAAAGCATAGTCTATTATTTTCTCTATTAGATCATCGCTAGCCATCATCACCTGTCTAAGGCTCATCCAGATTTTGAGTCTAGGATCTTTACCAGCATATTTAGAATAGAAATCGGCGACTCGCTCAAATACCTTATCGGGGTCCTCGTGTATCTCTTCAGAGATATTATACGTAGCCGGTGTAATAAAACCTCTGATACCGCTCTTTACAACCCATTCTGCTAGTATATCGGGAAACGGGGAGGCTGCTTCTACGAATGCTGTAGTACCGTTTCTGAGCATTCCATATATACTAAGTTTAGTTGAAAACAGAGCTAAATCAGGGCTCATACTCCTCTCGAATGGTACAAGTAGCTTCGTCCATACCGGCGGTAATTGTAGCCATTCATCGCCTATGAAACTCCTCAATAATATCTGCTGAGTATGAGTATGGCAGTCTATAAAACCTGGGGTAGTAATCCCGCATGGTTTCTCAATCAATTCCCCTTCATACCTAGAAGAGATCTCGTTGAATCTTCCTACAGCAATAATCTCTCCGTCCTTAACGACTATGCCGCCATCGCGGATAACATCCTCGCTATCAAGAGTTATAACGTACTTAGAGCGAATAATGTAATCAGCTTCCTCCTTCAACGCTCACACCCGTATATTTCCCAAGAGAGTACAAGCCGGAAGCCACCGCGAAACCTATTAGAATACCGTACCATAACCCCATTATCATGTACAGTACTAGTATAACTATGCTACCGGAAAACCATGATATAAAAGCCCATATATTCCAAATCCTGGCTGGTTTTTCCCAAAGCTTCCTGTTTAAAATATAATCAGTCCAGATCACGACTCCCGCCGGTAATGATATGCTAGTTAATAGCGATAGCCAGTAGACAGCATATCTATGGATACCTATCAGGGTTAGAATAAGTGAGATCGCCATACCTAATAATACTATATTCTCTCTTCTAACCTTTTTCCCTAAAGACGTTACCGCGAGAGTCCACGATAGCGAGTACGAGTAGAACTGGGCGTCGACCGAAGTCCATGCAAGTAGGAACAAGGTTATTAATGCTAGACCCCCGAGGCCAAGTATTATATATGTATCGTAAAGGTCCTTTCCAAGCACAGACGGAGCTATGCCGGACAAGGCGATTATGAATGTCCAATATCCCAGGAAGTTGATAAAACTTATTGCTATAGATTCTCTTATTGTCTTAGCAAATCTTTGGAAGTCGAAGGATAAAACGATCGATCCATTAACGAATGTTCCTATGACAAATCCTGTTATTAACGGTAGAGTGCGTAAGTCGATTGCTCCAAAATGCGGAGCACCGTATTTTGTAATAGCAAAATACACTCCCAGCGGTACTAGCAACATTAGAGCAGGTACTCCTCCATAAGCTACATATACTATGTATTTCACGCCGAAGTACGCTGTTAAACCAAAAATTACAACCAGAATTACTGAATATATGTAATATGTCCATGACGGATGATTTAGGAAACGCCAGAAACCATCTGCTGTCAACCCGGTTGAGAACGAAAGCCAGCCTAGGCTTACAATGCCTGCCCATAAGGCTGGAACCGCCACACCTTTCACGCCGTAAACCCTCTGGGCTGCGAGAGCATAGCTTAATCCATGCTTAGTCGCAATATACCCTGACGTAGCTGAAAAGAGGCTTAGAATGAGATTACCTATGACTAAACCAAGCAAGAGAGTTGAGAAATTAAAGATTGAAGCCCACCAAGCACTCAAATAGGGTGCTGAAGGATCTAGTGTTAACCCGGCCCACATCATTAAGACTGCTAGGAATGATAATCGCGCCCCTAAAGGAACTGGTCGTAAGGCGAATTCTTTATCCTCTATGCTCATAATAATTCACCGTATATATACTTGTCTTATATAGATATTGTGTACATCAATTGCTAATAAATTTACCTTATTAATACTTTATAGTAAAATTGTATAGTGATCTACGCGATAGATAGTTTGAATATTGTGTAAAAAATCAATTATAATCCTATTATCTCCTTGATCAAAGCCATCCTCATGTAGAGTCCGTTCCTAGCCTGCTCGAAGTACATTGCCTGGGGTAGTATGTCGACGTCCGGGGTAAGCTCCCAGACTCTTGGCAGGGGGTGTAGTAGCACTGGTATCTTACTGAACTTCTTGAGGTAATCGTAGGATATTATATAGCTCCCTTTAAGCCTCTCATACTCCTCGGGCTTCATCCTCTCTTTCTGCAGCCTTGTCACGTATAGTACGTCGAGCTTTTCTATTACATCATCAGGCTTCTCGTAGAGCTCATACCTAACCCTCCTCTGGTCGAGGACTCTGAGTATTTCTTCACGTGGCTGGAGCTCTTTCGGCGATATAAAATATATTTCAACATCCCTGAAGTTTGATAGCGCGTAAGATAGGCTTGAGATAGTCCTACCGTATTTCAGGTCGCCCATCATACCGACCCTTAGCCCGTCTACCCTGCCGAAGACCCTCCATATAGTGTAGACGTCGAGAAGGGCCTGCGTCGGGTGCTCGTTGTAACCGTCGCCGGCGTTTACAACAGGCGTCTTACATATCTGGGCTGCTTTAGCCGCGAAACCAGGCTCCCTATGCCTCACCACTATAATATCAGGCCCGTAGCCGTCCACAGTCCGCAGAGTATCCTCCGGGGACTCGCCTTTAGCCATGCTGGAGACCTCCTCGGGCCCAAGGTCTACTACTGTCCCCCCTAAACGGATCATTGCAAACTGGAAGCTAAGCCTAGTCCTAGTACTCGGCTCGAAGAAAGCTGTGAAAAGAACCCTGCCCCGAGCTATATCCAGCCTCTCACCGCTTTCAACCCTCTTCCTGAGCTCTTCAGCAACCCTTATCAGATATTCTATATCTCCCCTAGAGAACTGTAGGGCGGATATCAGATCCTGGCCTTTTAACAACAGAATTACACCTCATCGACTAAAGACTGTGATTACAATTTGCATTTCGGATAATAAAGTTTTATATTAACAATAAGTGCCGGCACGTGTAGTCTTTATACGATTATAAGATTTATCGTTATATACCAAGGTATTTAGAAAGGAAGTCTTCTCTCGTCTTTGCTTCTGAAGCACTTAACTCATGTTCTATCCTACCTTGACTTATTATATATATTCTATCAGATATTTTCAGCGCGTACGAAATTTTTTCTTCAACGAGAACAATTGTAGTCTTTAATTGATCTCTTAATTGCTTTATAGAATCGATCACGATACTTGAAAATTTAGGGCTTAAACCCATTGTAGGTTCGTCTAGAAGTAGAACTCTAGGTTTAGACATCAACCCTATTCCTATAGAAAGCATCTGCTGCTCACCGCCACTCAACGTTCTAGCTTTCTGGTTGAGTCTTTCTTTTAACACTGGGAATATATTAAAAACTACCTCCATCCTATCGCGAATATCCTCATCGTGTTTTAACAGATATGCTCCCATCAAAAGATTTTCCCTAACACTCATATCAGGAAATAAATTCCCCCTATTCTCAGGGATAAGTACTAATCCTCTCCTCACTCTCAGATGGGCTGGTAAACGCGTAATATCTTCACCGTAATACATTATCCTACCGTTCATAGGCTTTAATACCCCTGCTAGGGTTTTCATTAAAGTTGTTTTTCCTGCACCATTAGGACCTAGAATGCTTACTATTTCGCTGTCTCTAACTTTTAAATTGATATTCCATAAAACTTTGATACCGTAGTACCCTGAATCAATATTGTAACACTCTATTGATAGTTTACTCAATTACCTCACCAAAGTATACATCCTTTACAATTTTACTATTTAATACATCGTCTGGCTTGCCTTCGACAACAATCCTGCCCTGGTATAAGAAAACGGCTCTATCAGCATACCTAACGGCTCTCATAACATGTTCTACAAGTGCTATAGCATTAATTTTTTCTTCTATCGAAATTTTTCTAACAATTCTCATTAAATTATCCACTTCACTTGGAGGCAATCCAGCCACTATCTCGTCTAGCAGTAACAGTTTCGGCTTAGTAGCTAATGCTCGCGCTAACTCCAATAGTTTTTTCTCAGGCGATGTTAAGTTGACAACGTACTCTTCAGCTTTTTTCTCTAGGCCTACTAATGATAAAACATGCTTTGCTCTTTCTTTTGCTTTATCTATATCCATATTTCCTACATATATTGCTCCAACCATAACATTGTCTATGACCTTAGAATTCATAAACAAACGCGGGATTTGAAAGGATCTCGCTATTCCCAATTTTGCTCTTTTATAAGATGGAAGATTAGTTATATCGACCCCTTCAAACAATATTCTACCCGAATCTGGTTTAATTAACCCGGTTATAATATTGAATAGTGTAGTTTTACCCGCACCATTTGGTCCTATAATGGCTAAAAACTCGTTCTTAAAAACTTTCATATTAACATCTACAAGCGCTTTTACCCCTCCAAAACTTTTAGAAACATGCTGTACCTCTAAAATAACATCCGCCATAAAATCACCAGTCTAATTAGTATATTACTTTATCTAGTCTTCTATACTTAAGTCTTAGCCAGCCGATAAAACCTGTTGGGAATAGCTCAACGATTGCTATAAGTATAGGAGCCATTATCAGCATTTGCAGCCCTGGTAATAGAGCGGTAAGAAAATATTTAAGAGCTCCGTATAAAATCCCTGCTACAAGTGGACCTAGAAGGGTTCCTTTCCCACCAATTAATACAATAGCTAAAGCTTCCAAAGTATATGTAAGGGAGAACGCATCAGCTGGATACACTGCCTGATCTTTCAACAACTTTCCTATACCTAAGATAGAGCCTAGTAAGGCGCTTAAAATAAAAGCTGTTATTCTAGCCTTTAACGGATTAACACCATACACCATAGCGGCATCTTCATCCTCCCTAACTGCCATTAAAGCATAATTCAGTTTCGAATTCATCAGGAATAAGGTTGTTAGAATCGCGATAATCGCCGTTGCGTATATAATAGCATCTCCTAAATCTGTAGATATGAAACTAAGACCTTCATATCCAAACGTCTCAATGATATATTTTGACACAACAATACCCTCGGCACCACCCCATATCTTGGAACCTTCAACAAAGAATCTTATACCCTGACTTAATCCGATCGTCGCTATCGCAAAATAAGCTTCTTTAAGCCTAAGGCTTATAGCACCAGTAACTCCTGCGATTAGTAACGATATAAAAAATGAAAGGCCTAGCGATAACAATAGCAGAACTAATAGATTGGATGCTTTAGCCCCAAACCATGCAAAAGATAAAGCTGTCCCGTAAAGACCTGCTGCTATGAATACGGAATACCCAAAACAAACGTAATTAGTAAATCCTAGAAAAATATTATACGCTAATCCTAATGCTACATAAAAACCGATAAACGTCATAAGTTGCGAATATGTTGGTATAGTCAGCCTTATAATAATGATAAAAACAAGAGATAAAATGGATATATAGAACGAGTTCAGGAGCCTCATAATTCCCAAACCTCTGTCACCTTTTAATAACTCCTTCGGGCTTTAGTAATAGAATTAACATGAGTAGAGCAAACATTACAAACCTAGTCATAGCGTATGGACTTATTCCACTAAAGTTGCTAAGGATAACGTACGCTATAGACTCGATCAACCCATATAGAAGCCCTGCTATCAGAGCTCCTTCCGGCGAGCCAAGGCCCCCCATGACAGCGATTATAAATGCCGTATTCGTGTAAACATCCCCCATATATGGATTGATTCCGCTTGATACATAAAAAGTTAATAAGACCCCACTGAATACTGTTAGCGCGATCCCAATAGCGAACGATATCATGTATATTTTTTTCACGTCAACACCTACTAAAATAGCTCCCTCAATATTCTGTATTATACTTCTGGTGACTCTTCCTAATTTTGTTTTGTATAAAAAATAATATAAAACAAGTATTACTATTATGCTGGCAATGCTCCCAATAATTCTTGTAGCTGGAATATTGTAAATTAGAATTTTCACAGTCCCCAAGTCATATATAAAGCCCCTGTATGTTGGACCCCAGATTACTTTAGCTAGCTCCTGAATAAATATACCAAGAGCGAAAGCAGCAGTAAGAGAATACAAGCTAGGTAATCCTAGTAATTTGTTTACTACGAGATAAAATATCGGGATTCCAATTAAGAGTCCGAGTAAAAAGCCTATCGCAGCTGATATCAATGGGGGTATAAAATATAAGACGAACATCCAGTATGCTATATAAGAACCGATCATTATAATTTGTCCATGGGCTGAATTAACAAATTTCATTATGCCAAAAATATATGTTAGAGAAAAGCCTATTAAAGCATATAATGTTCCAGTCATTAATCCTGTTATAACGGATATAAACAATAGGTCTATGTTCAACTGATACCTCCTGTCTATTCGTTTAGTCGGGAAGAGTTTTTAAGCTTTCTTTGGACTTATCGTATCGGAATACTTACTCTAATTCTAGTTTTCCGATAAAATCGTTTATGTTTTTAATTTTGTTGTTTGCCAAATAGTTTCTAATGCCCTCGATTATCTCAACCATGATTCTCGGATTTACAAAATTTGCTGTTCCAACTTGTATAGCTTTAGCTCCGACAAGCAAATACTCTAAAGCGTCTTCAACCGAGAATATTCCCCCGCTAGCTATAACATTAATGCCTGCCGAAGCAGTCTCGAAAACAGCTCTCAAGGTTATAGGCTTAATTGCTGGCCCTGAATACCCTGCTACTATATTTTTGAAAACAGGCTTCCTTGTCTTTAGATCTACAGCCATAGCCCGATATGTATTTCCGATAGTTACCGCGTTTGCACCATTCTCGATTGCAACTCTAGCTATAGATACAATATCTGTTACATCAGGAGCCAGCTTTGCTATTATTGGTTTATTAGTAACTTTCACTACTCTACTTATAGCCTCTTTTACACATTTCTCATCCAAAGCACAATTCACGCCCATTTTCTCTAGATTAGGACATGATAGGTTTATCTCATAAGCCTTCAATATTTCACCCGCTGTCTCTAGTATTTCTACTACTTCGGCGAATTCCCTAGGGTTAAATCCGGCAACGCTTGCTATAAATGTAACTCCTTTTAATTTTTCTAATATTGGTATTTTATTTTTCACGAATTCTATCGCACCTTCATTTGGTATACCTATAGAATTAAGCAAGCCGCATGGTGTCTCATGAATTCTCGGAGGTGGATTACCTTCCCTCGGATTAAGAGTAATACTTTTTAATACTACGGCTCCGAGTTTTGTTGGATCGATGAAATCTTTGTATAATAAAGGGTCAAAAGTTCCAGAGGCATTCATCACAGGATTCTTTAGCCTAAGACCTCCTATATCCACGCTTAAGTCTACATTATTATAATCGTTCAAATAGTTCAAACTTCAAGTTCCCTCACGTTGAAGACTGGCCCATCTTTACATATGTACCTATAGCCATATATGGTTTTAACAACACACGATAGGCAGACCCCTAGGCCACACCCCATTCGTTCTTCGAGAGACGCGTATGCTTCGAGCGGTAATTTTTTCAACATTCTTATAAACCTATGAGAACCACACGTATAAACTATTTCAGGCGAGATTTTACTTACTATTTTTTGCACATTTTCTAGCTCGCTAGTTCCATCTTCGTCATAGACTATTATATATTCATTAACGTAATCTCCCACCTTGATAATCCCCCCGGATATAAAATCCTCCTCTTTGCTACGAAAACTTGCAACAAGATAGACTTGTATATTATTAGTTTTTAGTTTTTTACCTAAATAAGCTAAAGACGCAAATCCTATTCCACGAGATAATAAAACGGCTTTATTAACTCGTTTAATAGGAAATCCATTACCTAACGGCCCTATTAGATTTATCCATTCGCCTGGTCTCGACTCCGATAGAATTCTCGAACCCCTACCAACAACCTTGAATAAAATTTTTAATTTTCCATCATCATAGTCGAAAATTGCGTAAGGTCTTCTCAGTATAGTTTCGATACCGTTTACTTTAATCATTACAAATTGCCCAGGAACAAAATAATCGAGTGGACAATTAGAAAGTTCCATCAAATAAACGCTTTTATTTAACTGGGTTATTTCACTTATTATACAATCGAGGATTTTAGGCATTTAAAAAACACCTATTTAAGATGTAGGAGTGGCTAATTTCCCTGCTGCTTTCTCATCCCATGTTGGAATTGGATACACGGGTTTAGATGAAGCTGCACCAGGAGGATAAACTATCTGGAAAGTTCCTGCCTGCCATTGACCTACAACAATCGTATGTGCGATTTGACGCCCGGTTGATGGGTCTATCGCAAACGGACCGTAGACTGTCATTACTTTTAAGTCGTTGAAAGCATTCCTGACAGCAAGCTGGTCTAGGGATTGTGCTTTCTCTATAGCCTTAGCCAGTATAAGAATAGATGCGAATCCAGCTGCTGCGTGATAGGATGGACTTTTATCTGGTCCGGCAACCTGTTTGAACAGTGAGATAAACTCTTCCTGAGTGGGGCCGAGCCATTCATATCCCATTGATGATGCGACTTGAGGGGACCATTTAGCATACGGTGACCAGTGTGTTCCATCAATTATTCCTTCAGCCATTGTTCCAAAGTTCTTATAGAAGTCTGGTAAGCTGGCTGCTACAGCAATACCTATTAGTTTGGCATTAATTTTCATCTGAATAAGCTGCTGCATTGCTAGCATTCCATCTTTTTCATGAGAACAGATAAGTATTACATCTGGTCTAATAGTAGCTAATTCGTTAAATAATGGTGTGAAATCGCTTATATCGGTTGGATAAGACCTAAACATCACCACATTTAATCCAAGACTGTTTGAAATATTTCTCGCTCCGTTAGCTACAACAGTATTAAACTCATCTTCTTTATATAGTATGGCTACTTTAGCAGATGGGTCAAAATTGTGAACCATTTCTAAAGCAGCTTTCCATAACGTGCTTGCTGGAGCTGGAACCATTACAAAGAACCTAAAGCCCTGCATATATAGTTTATCACTATTTGCCATCCAGCTGACAAGCAACATATTATATTTTTCAGCAACAGGCGCTGCAGCAAGCGTGAGAGGTGAACCATAAGGACCAAGAAGGAAGTTTACATGATCAACTGTGATAAGTCTTTCGTAAAGGCTCGGCACTAAGTCTTTACTAGATTGGTCGTCATAATATTTTAATTCAAGCTTAACTTTTTTGCCACATAAATCAATTCCACCTTTAACATTATTCAACCAGTTAACAGCAGCTTTCATACCCCATAGACCCTGCTGGCCTGTGAGGGCAAACGATCCTGTTAAACTAATAGATAGACCTATCACGAGCTTATCGGGAACTGTGAAATTACATGTAATGCTTTGTGTTAACGGTGTTGTCTGAGTTATAGGAGTGGTTAGAGTAGTTTGATATACTGTGTACGTTTGAGTAACAGTAGTTGTGTAGGTGGTCGTCATAGTAATAGTCTTCGCAGGGCCTGTAACAATCCCAGCATAATATCCAGCAAGCGCTGACAATACCACAAGGATTATCGATATTATATAAATCGGCTTGGTCAATCAATCACCTATATACTAATATGGGCTAGTCATAACCTTATAAACGTTATTTATAATGGGTTATAAACATATTTAGCATTTTTCTGGAAAATTTTTATTTCCTATCCCCCCTCATATAAGGGTGGCATGACGGTTATCTCGCAGCCGTCTCTAAGAGCGTAATCAAGGCCTACTATGTTCTCCCCTACCAGGAACCATAAGAGGTATAGTTTCTCCTCGAGCTTCCTGAAGTAAGGGTTTGAACGTAGCTTCTCAACTAGGTCTCTCAGCGTAGCCTTATCACCTTCTAATTCGACCTCGAGGAATCTCAAGCCAAGTATTTCAGCAGCCTCTCCTACGAAGAATAACCTAACCCTCAACGCGTTGGGGCACCTAGGGCTTTCTCCAATGCTTTAACAATATTAACGTAGCCTGTACACCTGCATAGATTGCCTCTAATATACTTCCTGATCTCTTCCTCGCTCAGCCTCCTACCCTTCCTATACAGGTATTCGCCAACCATTACGAACCCAGGGATACAGTAACCGCATTGTATAGCGCCTTCTTCAATAAAAGCTTTCTGGACCGGCGTCAACCCGCCGTCGCCAGCCAGCCCTTCGACTGTGACAACCTCTCTGCCGTCGACATCTACCGCTAGGGTTAGGCATGATAATACAGGCTTGCCGTCTACTAGAACCGTGCAGGCACCGCACTCCCCGATCCCGCAGCCGTACTTAGCTCCCGTAAGCTTGAATTTATCTCTGAGAACATTCAGTAATAGCTCGTTGGGTTCTACATCGGCTTCAACCATCCTCCCATTCAGCTTAAACTTTATCTTCAACCAACCCCACCCCTGCTTCTCTCACAGGCTTTCATAAGAGCATCGTAGACTAGGACCTTGGAGACCTCCCTCCTATACCAGGCGGTAGACCTGATGTCTGTTATAGGGCTGATCTCTTCTACTACGACGTTTAAAGCATCGAGGATCCTGTCACTACCAATATCCAGGCCTCTAAGCATTTCTTCAACCCTCCTCGCTCTAATTGGCTTTGGCGCTACAGAGCCTAGGGCTACTGCTACATCCTCTATCCTACTGCCCTCGAACCTAGCTCTAACAGCTACGCTAGCGATCGCTAGGTCCATGCTAGTCCTCGCGATCTTGATAAAAGCTGAAGAGCCTTCTCTAAACGGCACTCTTATCTCTGTGAGAAGCTCGTTGAAACTACACACTGTCTTACCGGGCCCTGTGAAGAAATCCTCTAATCTCACAACCCTAACACCTTTTACACTAGCTAGTACGACCTCAGCATCGTAGACTAGCAGGGGCGGGGCGCTATCCGCCGCAGGCGACGCATTGCAGAGGTTTCCGCCTATAGTGCCCATAACCCTTACCTGGAGGCTCCCCATCTGATCTACAGCGTCTGCTAGAGCAGGGAAGTATTTGAGCACCTCGGACTCCTCGAGGTCGTTCCACGTAGTTAGAGCACCGATCTTCAAGTAGCCGTCTTCAACCCTGATATACCTCAGTCCCGGGACCTTCTTTATGTTAACAATATACTTCGGCCTTACAAACCCTGCTTTCATCTTGACGAGCAGGTCTGTCCCGCCGGCTAGCACCTTAGCATCTGGGCCTAGCTTATCGAGTAGTTCTAGTGCTTCCTCGAGAGACTTCGGCTCATAGTATTCGAACCTCGGGAGTATATGGGTATTCATATAGTTTATACGGGAGGGTCTCATAAACCGCCCTCCTTCTCCCTGATCAATTTGAGGAGTTTATCCGGCGTAACCGGGAGCTCGTAGATCCTGACCCCGACAGCGTTATAGATCGCGTTGCAGATAGCTCCGGCAGCAGGATTCATAGCAGCCTCGCCAAGCCCTTTTGCCCCGAAGGGTCCAGCGGGCTCCCTAGTGTTAGCGATTATTACTTTGAATTCTTCGACCGGGGGCAGGTCTTGGGCAGTAGGAATCTTGTAGTCAGTAATCAGGAACCTGTTCTCCAACTCGCCTGTCTCAGGATTGTAGGGTGTATCCTCTGTGAAAACCATCCCCCATGCCATTGCGAAACCGCCGTGGAGCTGGCCTTCGACAAGATCCGGGTTTATCGGAGTTCCTACATCCGCTCCCGCAACAACCCTTACAGGCCTTACTTTACCAGTCCAGGTATCTACTTCCACCTCAACATAGTAGACTGTGAAACTAGGCGGGGCGCTCGTAGCCCTATACGTTACTACAGCGGCTATAGTACCCCAGTTCTTCTGCCACACCTTCCTAGCTAGCTCTCTCAACGTGATACTGTACTCTGGCATACCCTCAATATATATAACAGCATCCTCGCGGAGGGGGTCGTACTTCATCCTCAGCGCCTCAGGGTTTACCGCTATCGGGAGTAATCTAACAGCTGCTTCCAGAATCTTCTGTTTCACAATGCTAGCAGCCCTCCTAGCCGCTTCTCCTCCAACGAACACCCCTCGGGAAGCATGGGTGCAGACATCGTAGGGCGTATTCTCGGTCGAAGCCAGGGCCAGGTTAATCCTCTCAGGCGGCACCTGTAGTTCTTCAGCAATGATCTTAATATGCGCGTCTAGAGTGCCACCGCCATGGTCCTGCAATGCAGTTATATAGTCGAAAGAACCGTCTTCGTTGAGTTTCAGCACGGCCCCCGTGAAGTCGATGACCTCCCCCGAGATAGGGCCTCCAGCGCCAGACGTGTGGAAGCCTCTCGCGAGGCCAATACCCCTCCTAAACCTACCCTTCTTATCCTGGGGCCTACCCCTCTTATCCCAGCCTATCAGCTCCCTGCCTTTGAGCAGGAGCTCGGGGACACCGTCTGATTTGATAACGGATTTCACCGTAGGCCCCTGGCCCCAGAATATATCCCCTCTCCCAACATAGTTCTTGAGCCTGAGTTCAACAGGGTCTATGCTTAATTCCTCGGCTAGCTCGTCTATCACTGTCTCAACAGCCCACTGTACCTCGGGGGCTCCATACCCTCTCAGAGCACAGCTAGGCACCTTATTAGTGTATACGGCTATTCCCTCATACCGTATATTCTTCCACTTATACATTGATACAAACCATCCTAGCGAGGTGCCGAGCAATGGGTAGGCCTGGATCTGGTGTGCTCCTATATCGAGAATATTATGGAATTCGCCAGCTACTATCTCCCCGCTCTTCTTAGCCCCTACCTTAATCCTCATATGGAACACATAGTTAGAGTGGTCTAGCATATCTTCTTCTCTAGTATAGCTTATCTTGACAGGCCTACCGGATTTCAAGCATAATGCGACAGCTATCGGCACTAGGTAGTTTACCTGTATGCTCGAGCCGAAGGAGCCTCCTATCGGTATTTTCACAACGTTAATCCTGCTCTCGGGGATTCCGAATAACTCGCTTATAAGGATCCTAGTGTTGTGTATTGTCTGTGTCGTCGCGTAAATAGTCAGCTTTCCCCCGGGCTCCGGAACGCATAAGACTGCCTTAGGCTCTAGCTGCATATGGTATCTCTTACCAGTCTTGAAACTCCTCTCTATTACAACATCTGCTTCTCTGAAAGCCTTGTCTACATCCCCCTCAGTATAGGATAGTGTTGCCGCAATATTCCTCTCGACTTTTACAACCTTATCCCCTTTCAAAATATACTCGTGGATAAGAGGGGATTCAGGCTTCATTGCTTCAAAGGGGTCTAGTATAGGCTTGTAGACCCTCTCGACTTCTATCTTAATCGATTCCACAGCCTTCTGAGCGAGCTCTTCGCTAGGTGCTGCTACAGCGGCGATCGGTTCACCAATATACCTCGGCTTATAAGTGAGGATCAAGTGGTCTTTAAAAGTCACTTCGTCTACGCTCACGAGCCTGGGGTTGAAGAGTTTAGCCGGTACATCGTTTGGAGTCACTACTACTGCTCCAAGCCTCTCTGCTTCCGATACGTCTATTCTAGCGATATCTGCGAAAGCATAAGGGCTCCTAAAAATCCTGCCTATCAGCATCCCGGGATACTCTAAGTCGTTGACGAATCTCAGGGCGCCTGTGACCTTAGGCTGAGCGTCGTGCCTGATAGTCTTCTTCCCGACAAAAAGATACTCGCTCATGCAACCACTGTATTACAATTATTATCTGTTCGAAAAATATTTATTTATCGTGGGAATATATGAGCCTAATTATCAGAAACGGGCGTATAGTAACCCCCGAACTCGTTCTCGAAGCAGATATCTATATCGAAGAAGGGATTGTAAAAGAGATCGGGAGAGGGGTTAGGAATCCCGGTGGTGTTGAAGAACTAGATGCTAGAGGTATGCTCATACTGCCAGGTGCAGTAGACGAGCACGTGCATATGAGGGAGCCTGGTTTAACCTATAAAGATGATTTCGAACACGGGACAAAGGCTGCTGCGGCAGGAGGCGTTACCACTGTTATCGAAATGCCTAACACACTCCCACCTGTCGAGAACAGGGAGAGGCTTGTAGAGAAAGCAGAGTTGCTTAGTAAGAGAGCATACGTAGACTTTGCACTCTACGGTGTCCTCCATGATGGGAATATTGATAGAATAGATGAGATGCTGGAAGCAGGAGCCGTAGGGTTCAAGGTATTCCTAGGGCCTACGACAGGTAATATACCTCCTCCTAGGCAAGGTAGTTTATATGAGATCATGAGGAGATCTGAGGAGAAAGGGTTTACAGTAGCGTTCCACGCAGAGGCACAGGAGATAGTAGATTACTTTACTTCCAAATTTATGAAGGAAGGGGATAAGCCGGCCCTCCATAACAAAGCAAGACCCCCGCTAGCCGAGGTCCTAGCGGTAAATATGGTTGCGACTATACAGAAATATGCTGGGGGAAGATCCCTCATAGTCCATGTTTCCTCGAGAGATGCTTTAGAAGCTATTGTAAGAGCCAGGTCTGAAGGAGTAAAGATGTATGCTGAGACATGCCCCCAATACATACTCCTTTCAACCGACGACTACGATAAATACGGTTCGCTCATTAAAGTAAACCCGCCTATCAGAGAGAGGGAGCACGGGCAAGCCCTCTTGGAAGCCTTGAACAAAGGGCTAATAGATACTATTGGAAGCGATCACGCGCCTCATACTGTAGAAGAGAAGAGCAAGAGTATATGGGAGGCTTCCTCAGGTATGCCAGGGGTGCAAACGCTACTCCCCCTAATGATAGACCTGGCGCTCAGAGGCCTGGTCGAATTAAAGAGGATACCGCTCCTACTGTCTAGGAACCCTGCTAGACTATTCGGCCTCTGGCCGCTAAAAGGTGAGTTAGCTGTCGGCAGCTACGGTGATATCGTGGTAGTAGACCCGAAGGAAGAATACGTTGTCAAGAGCGAGGACCTCTACTATAAGCATAAGATATCCCCGTTCATAGGCTGGAGGCTGAAAGGCAAGGTTAAATACACGGTTCTAAGAGGCTCTGTAATAGCCGAGGAAGGGGAAGTAGTAGACAAGCCCTACGGTAGATGGATTAAGCCCCTGGTCAGAGGGCAAGTTTTATATTAAAAGTAATATTATCTGGTGATCGGTGCCTAAACATGGCTCCCGTATCCAATAGGTCGAGCGCTATCAAACAATCCCCTCACAGGATACTTGTTGCTCTAGCAGACCAGCTTAGGAGGAGCGGTAGGAGGGTTATCGATTTCACAGCCGGGCAGCCGGGTCTACCACCCGACGCGCTAGCTCTAGCCGAGTTCATCGAATTCGTGAATAAGAATACTTTCAACGCTTTCCGCTACGCACCGACCCAGGGGCTGCCTGAACTACGGGAGGCTTTAAGCAATGATTTGAAGAAGTATGGTGGAGTCGATATCCCTCCCGGGAATATTGCTATCGTGAGCGGTGGGTTAGAAGGCATAATCCTAGCTCTATATGCTACTACAGACCCGGGTGACAGGGTTCTACTGTTCGAGCCGTGCTATAGCATGTACTGGGATACTCTTACATTCCTAGGCTTAAAACCCGAGTGGTGCAGCGAGAGTATTGAAAACGGCTTCCAACCGAGCATAGACTGCGTGCTCGAGAAGCTGAAAAACGTTAAAGCAGTCCTTTTCGCTAGCCCAGATAATCCTACCTCGAGAGTTATCAGTAGGGATGTTGCCAGGGCTCTCGCCGAGGAGGCATCTAGGAGGAAGGTCTGGATACTGTACGATGTAGCATACAAACACCTAGTCTACGAAGGCGAGCATGTGTGGCTCGAAAAATACGTTGAAGACCCTGGTATACTAGTTAATATCGGTAGCTTCTCGAAAGACATTGCTATACCCGGCGGCAGACTGGGCTATGTCTATTCAGCTAATAAGGATGTGGTAAGTGAAATAGTGAAATTGAAAGGTATAATGGGTATAGTAGCCCCAGTCCCAATGCAGTGGCTTGCCGCAATATACCTTAGCAAAGGGTATAAGGAGAAATACCTCGAGTATGTCCTACCTATCTACAGGAAGAGGAGAGATGCCGCGTTCGAAGCCGTCTCTAAATACCTGCCTAGAGCCAGGGTATTGAAGCCTACTGCAAGCATGTACGTCTTCCCGGATATGAGCGCCTACCTAAGGGATCTCAAGATGAACGACCTCGATTTCGCTACGAAACTAGCTAGTGAGAAAGGAGTCGTCGTATTACCGGGCTCGATATTCGGCCCCTCGGGAGTAAACCACCTTAGGATCACCTTTGTCACAAACGATGAGAAGACTATTGAAGAAGGCATTAAGCTAATAGGGGAAGCTGTAGGTGAAGCCTAGTGTCAGCCTACTCGCCTAAAGCCATAATACCTGTAAGGCTCGAGAGAGGCATGGAAATACCTGATGCTATCGCGAGAGCTGTCTACGAGAGGGGTCTGAGGGGAGGGCTGGTTATAGCGATAGGAGGCTTATCCTATGCGGAAGTAGGTGTTTACAGCAGGTCTGAGAACAAGTATTACACTAAGGTCTTCGAAGCCGGGTCCGATGAAACCCTTGAAGTAGCGCCTCTAATAGGAAACTACCTTGTTACAAGCAGCGGCCACGTCTCGGTGCATGTCCACGTGAACCTAGCCTGGAGGAGGGATAGGGTTGCGGGACACCTCGTGAAAGGTGTTGTAGACCCCTTCCTCGAAGTATTCCTAGTAGAGGTAGGAGATGTCGTTAGAGAAGTCTTCATCCACCGGGATGTCTGATAAGAAACTGGTTTTAACGTCTTTCACCGAGAGAGGATACTCGAAACTATACCGTTTCATACGTGCTGCCCGCGGAGTAGTGGCTTTACCGATACCTAGGACATTATGCGAGAGTGTTTTATCAAGCAGGGGCCTGGACTCCTTTAGCAATACAAGCATACCTGCTAGCCTGAGAAGAGTCTGGTGGAGTCTCTTGAGAAAAGTTGACGCTAGCATCGCAGACCGTATTATATGCTACCGTAGCGAGGCAGACTATGAAGGGCTGAGGGACTGGTTCTCCGAGGTATCAGTGTTGATGATTAAAGCAGACGTCTACGGTAGGATTGATGAAGAGGAGTGGCTGAAGGTATTCAAGACTAGTGCTACGCCTGTTACGCTTGTTGGAGACTATACTGTTGTAGACAATTATGTAGAAGCATATATGACGCTGAGACACAAGCCTGTAGCCTATATCGTAGTAGACGCTTTGATACCTACTCCTTTAGACCTCCTAGCGTTGATATCTCTTGGCGAACTACCGCGCACCCTCCTAAGACAGGTAGTGGGCTATGCTCTGAAATACTTCCACGAGTATCTCCTACGCTCTATAAACCTTACCCAGGCCTATCGGAGGCTTGCTAACGATAGCGGGTACGTTAGCTTCCTAAGAGCGAATTCTATTAGAATATTCCTGCAGGAGTAGAAGCCGTGTTGGCTAGTTTAAAAACTCGTAGTCTATAAACTTGAATTGTATCGAAAGCATGGTGCAGGTATGGGAACTCTCAACCTAGCTTTAATACTCCTAGTGTTCTCTACGGTTGCGCTTCTAGCAGGCAGTAATTTCCAAGAGGCTTGGAAACCCCAGTGGCTTATGGAGAAAGGAGGCCCTTCTAGAATCGGTTTCTATAACGCGTCTTATAACTGGTCTGGTAGGGTGTATACCGGGTTCCAGGGGATGGCTGTTTTCACAGCCGGCTTGTGTATTGCTACATCGCCTATCATAGCGGATTTAAACGGGAACGGTGTAAACGATATCGTGTTCAACGCATGCGACGGGTACACGTATGCTATCAGCGGGGTTAATTACACCATACTATGGAAGTACCCTACTAGGAACGGTTTATCGGTTCCAGCCGCAGGCTATCTGAGAGGCGATGGTGTACTATACGTAGTCGTTCCCGGCCCAAGGGAATTATATTGCTTACGCGGAGACAACGGCTCGCTAGTGTGGGTTGTAGAGGGCTACTTCGGAAGGGCTTCACCTGCGATAGCCGATGTAGATGGAGATGGGCTCCCCGAGGTGGTCGCAAATACTCTAGACGGGCACGTGGTCATTATCTCGGGAGATGGGAGCGTGAAAGCAGACATTACCGTAGGAGACCAGCCTGTCAGCACCCCGGCGATAGGCGATGTCGATGGTGATGGCATCCCCGATATCGTTGTAGCCGAGGGCTCTACAATACATATCGTTAGCTTCGAGAATGGTAACTGGACGGTCAGGTCTGTAGACCTAGACTCGCAGGTTAAAGGCTACCCCTCTCTCTACGATATTGACAGAGACGGGGTTGTAGACGTTCTTGTAGCTACAGAGAACTATCTATACGCTTTAAGCATTAGGAGAGGGGTATTGCTCTGGAAGGCTCCTATAGAAGGAGACTCGTTTTCGAGCCCTAGCGTAGGTGATGTATTCAATACTGGTTCCCCGAGTATTGTCATAGCTACTACCAAAGGGATATACGTATTCTCGTTGAACGGTATACTCCAAGACTATATTGACGGTGTTAACGCGGCCTACGGCTCTGTGATAATAACCGATATCGATGGAGACAGTCATAACGAGATGATCGTAGCCAGGTACGACGGGATACTGGACGTCGTCGATTTATCTATTTCGAGAGACTACTACGAGGCTATCAAATACGAGTTTAAGACTGGGGGCCCGATCATGAAGCCTCCCTCAATAGGCGATGTCACAGGAGACGGGCTACCGGATATAGTCTTCGGAAGCAGGGATTACAACCTCTACGTTGTGACAGGTATAGCCGGAGTCCTATCTACTAGCTGGGTTACGACGCCTACTACCAGCCAGGCCACGAGCGGGCCGGTTACCCAGACTACAACGGTTAGCCTAACGATCAGGTCTGGAGGCTACTCCTCCCCTATCCAGCCCAATTACATCCTGCTAGTATCCCTCACGCTATTCCTACTATCTGTTTCAGCACTAATTGTATTCTACGCTAGGAGAAGGAGGTAGAGTGCGTTTTTCCTCATGGTATTAGGAAATCGAGCGCTACCTTAGATGATACTACGGCTACAACTGCAAGGTATATTACTGAAGCAATAAGCGCTGTCAAAGGGTCTGTGTACTCATATAAGTTGTAGGTGCCGTACCTGATCAAGTCGGATATATAACACATCGGGAGAGCGAGAGAGAGGGTTTTCAGGTAATCCGGCATTATTGTCGCTGGGAAGAGCCCTCCTAGGAATATCATCGAGAACCTTACCAGGTTGAGTACTGCAACACCTTCGACAGGGTTGAATATTACGGCAATCCCTACCGTCATAAAACTGAAGGTAAGCGAGCCGAGAACTAGCCCAGCAATGAGGTAGAGCGGGTGGATTACTGGGACAGCCCCAACTATTAAATATAGCACTCCAATCGAAGCAATAGAACCCGCTAATCCTACTACGACCCCTCCAAGAGCTTTAGCTACTACTATAGCCGAGCCTGGTATCGGCGAGTGTATTAAGAGGTCGATCCCCCAGTTCATTTTATCGAAGCTGACAGCCACCTGGCTCATCGAGGTCGATGCGAATAGCAATGATACTGCTATCAACCCGGGGACTACACGCCAAGCCCCCATACCGGTGTACGAGTAGCCTAGTAGGATAACGAGCGTCATAGGAAAGAGCAGGCCCCAGCTTATCACAGGAGCCTTACTATAATACTGCCGGAGATCTTTCAACAGTATCGCTGTGACAGCACTAGCCCAGCCGGGTGGTTTAAACAAGGGTTTACCCTTACCTTGTTCACCCACTTCTCATCGCCTTTAGAACAGGGCATTCCTGAGGGCACTCCCTCCTAGGTTTGCAGGAGGAGATTATTCTCATAAATACCTCCTCCCACTCTAGTTCTTTAACAGCGATCCTAGCAACCTCCCCGCCAGCCTTCTCTACGGCTTCGAAAAGCCTCGGGATTACTACGCTAGCAGACCCCTCTATATGGAGGTACCCGCCTTCCACCGTCGCCCTAACCCCCCTTCCAACCAGAAGCTCCTTCACCTTCTCTACATCGCCTCTAACTTCGGCTATTACAACATCTTCTCTACCCCCAATAACCTCTCTAAGCTTAGCAGGCGGCCCCTGGGCTACTATAGCGCCGTTGTTCAGGATGAACGCGTACGAGGATATCTCCATGGCCTCTGGTATATTATGCGTAGCTAGTATTATTGTAACACCCTTCTTATTCAAATCCTTTATAATACGCCTGAGGCTTATAGCAGAGATAATATCCAAGCCTGATGTGGGCTCGTCTAGGATGAGGATCCGCGGGTCGTGGACGAGAGCAGATGCGATATCAGCCCTCCTTTGCAAACCCTTGGATAAACGCCCGTAGAGCCTATCCCTGTACTCCCATAAGCCTAGCTCCTCTAGGAGGCTCTTAAACCTATCCTTTAGCCTACTAGCTTTCAAGCCGTGTAGCCTAGCGGATAAGAGTATGTTGTCTTGGACGCTTAGCTCCGGGAATAGCATCGGGTGCTCGGATACGAAGCCTATTATAGAACGTGCTGTAACAGGGTTTTCTACAACATCTAAACCCATCACCCTGACTCTCCCAGCTGTAACTCTTAGAGTACCCGATACAGCCCTGAGAAGTGTTGTTTTCCCAGCACCGTTCGGCCCGAGGACAGCTACGATAGAACCGCATTCTACGCGTAACGTAACCCCTTTGAGGGCTTCAACCCTCCCATATCTTTTATACAAGCCTTCTACTTCAATACAAGCCTGCGTAGCCAACACCGATTCCTAGAAACAATCTTGCAACAAAGTTTTATTTATATGAAATGTTTTTTATTAATGGGAGTGTGTATGGAAAGCTCCCAGCTAGCTTTCCAGGGTCTGAAATACTACAGGCACGGGCTTAAGATAACGACTATCCTCATCATCCCTTTCTTCTTCGGCGGTTTAATAGCGGTTAGCGCATCAGTATCCACCTGGTCTTTCACGCCATTAGGCATATACGTAGGTCTACTAGCTGTAATGTCTTACCCGTTATGGGCCTATTCTAAAGCATTCCAGTTCTTCTACGAATCATATTACGATGGGATATACAGGGTTGTCTCAGTGTTATCGAAGATAGAGGCGATCGCAACCATTATCGTCTTCCCTCTAATAGGCTACTGGGTTTCCACTATCAAATTGCCTAGATCCCCTTACGGGATCGATGAATCATATCTCTTCTACGAATCCTTAAACAGTACCATCTTAGGGCTCGGAACCATAGGGTATGTTATAGGGCTTATAATATCCCTGTTATACGCTAGCGCGTATTTCACTCTATCCTCGGATACAGGCGCCTCATGGTTTAAAGTTGTCGGAGTACTGGTTGTTCTCACAGTAGTACTCAGGCTGTTCACGAATTTCGGAGCCCTAATATTAGCTATTGTAACACTAATAGCTAGCTGGCTAGCTGTAGAAGAGGCTGAAAACAAGATCGAGGACTCTATAATTGGCTCCTATCAGGGTTCATAGTGGCGTCATAAATATAAAGTATATAGACATATATTCAATACAGGTATACACATGCCTGATCACAATATGTATGAGATACTACGTAAGTACATGGATAGCGACCACTACCAGAGGCTTACCCGTATCCCAGACCAACGACTGCTCAAATGGGTTGCCGAAGTAGCTGAAACAGCCGAGCCCGAGAGGATCTATGTCAATACCGGTAGCCCCGAAGACTTCGATTTCATCAGGAAATATGCTTTAGAAAATAAGGAGGAATACCCTACGAGATACCCCCGTAAAACTGTCCATTTCGACGGGATAATAGATATTGCGAGAGATAGGGAGAATACGAGGATCCTGGTGCCAGCTGGTGTATCGATACCGATGATCAATACGTTCGACAGGGATAGGGGGCTCGCTGAGATCAGGGAGCTTTTCAAAGGCGTTATGAAAGGTAGGCTCATGTTCATCGGCTTCTACTGTTTCGGGCCTAGGGGTTCACCTTTCTCTCTTTACGGGGTCCAAGTAACGGATTCAGCCTATGTAGTCCATAGCGAGAACATACTATACAGGGTATGCTATGATGTCTTCGTTGAGAAAGGGGATTCGCTGAGGTATATGAGGTTCCTACACGCAACGGGCGAGAGGAACGAGCTTGGTTGGAGTAAGAACGTTGGTAAGAGGAGGATCTACATAGATTTAGAGGATAATATTGTATACAGTGTCAACACCCAGTACGCTGGTAATACTGTAGGCTTGAAAAAACTCTCACTAAGGCTCTGCGTAAACCAGGGTAGGAAGGAGGGCTTCTTGTGCGAGCACATGTTTATAGTCGGGGTGAGAGGGCCGGGCGGTAGGGTAACGTACGTGACAGGCGCTTTCCCAGCCGGGTGCGGGAAGACTTCTACAGCTATGATAGCAGATACCCTTGTAAGCGATGATCTAGCGATCATACACCCCTATAACGGCGAGGCAAGGGCTATAAACCCTGAGATAGGCTCTTTCGGTATAATCGACGGCGTAAACCCGGTTGACGACCCGGAGATATACCGTGTTCTACTAGACCCTGAGACAGAAGTGATCTTCAGCAATATACTCCTCACCGAGGATGGTGAGCCATGGTGGAGAGGTAGGCCTGAAGAACCGAAGAAAGGGTTGAACTATGCGGGGGAGTGGTGGCCTGGTAAGAAAGATGAGAATAATAGGGATATAGCACCATCCCACCCTAACGGCAGGTTTACAACATACCTGAGCTACCTGAAGAACCTCGACCCTAGGATCGACGATCCTATGGGGGTAACGGTTGAAGCAATGATATTCGGTGGCCGTGATTCTGATACAAACGTCCCGGTTGAAGAAGCCTTCGACTGGGTCCACGGGAATGTGACTAAAGCCGCTGCCCTAGAATCCGAGAGGACTGCTGCCGTCCTAGGACAGGCAGGTGTTAAAGAACTGAATCCATACGCTATACTAGACTTCCTATCTGTATCACCCGGGGAATTCCTGAGACTCCACCTAGATTTCGCCAGCAGGCTCAAGAAGGTCCCGAAGATTTTTAGTGTAAACTACTTCCTGAGAGACGAGCATGGCAGGTACCTTAATGAGAAAACCGATAAGATAGTATGGCTTAAATGGATAGAGCTGAGGGTGCACGGCGATGTAGATGCTTTGGAAGCGCCTACAGGATTCATACCCTTATACAACGACCTGGCTAAGCTTTTCGGGGAGTTTCTGAACAAAGACTACACCGAGAGAGATTACGCTGAACAATTTAAGATCAGGGTTGTAAAACAGATCGAGAGGATTGATAGAGTGGTTAAAATCTATAGAGAAGACTTCTACACACCTCAGGTATTCTACGAGGTAATGAGAGAACAGAGGAAGAGGCTTGAGGAGGCGAGAGCTAGGTACGGGGATTACATAGACCCGTTTAAACTCGATAGGAGATAAGGGTTAGTATATTAGGTAGGCTTTCTTCAACATCTCGTTTCCTAGAAGCTGCCTGCTATCGCCCTCGAGGACTATCCTCCCGTTTTCAAGCACGTAGCCCCTGTTAGATATTTCGAGAGAGTTTTTAACATGCTGTTCGACTATAACGAGTGTTATACCGTGTTCCCTATTCAATTTAACAACCATATCGAATAATGATAGCACTAGTTTCGGTGCTAGCCCCAGGCTCATCTCGTCTATCATCAATAGGTCGGGGGAGCTCATCAAGCCTCTACCTATAGCTAGCATCTGGGCTTCGCCTCCCGACAGTGACCCAGCTAGCTGGCTCCTCCTCTCCCTGAGCCTAGGGAATATACTGTAGACTGTCTCCAACCTCTCGCTAATCTTCTTAGGGTTCTTCTCAAGGTATGCTCCTATCAATAGGTTTTCTTCGACTGTTAGATTAGGGAAAAGCCCTCTTCCCTCGGGGACGAGCATAAGCCCCATCGCAACCCTTTCGTGAACCTTCCTCCTGGTAATATCGATGCCTTTGAATAATACGCTCCCACTGTAGACAGTAGTATAGCCCATGATAGTCCTCAGGAGGGTTGTTTTACCAGCACCGTTAGGGCCGACTATAGCAACGATCTCTCCTTTATCGACATGTATATTAATATCCCTCAATACCTCGAATTCCCCGTATCCGGCTCTCAGATTCCTAACTTCTAGAATATGCGCCATCCACGACACCCCTTAGACAGGTTTAATCCCCAGGTATGCTTCGATCACTCTAGGATTCGACGCTACCTCTTCAGGCGGTCCTTCGGCTATCAGCCTGCCTTCGTGTAATACGTATATCCTCTTGCTTAGCGACATAACAAATCTCATTACATGCTCTACGATAATGATCGTAACTCCTTTCTCGGCGTGGATCTTTTTGATCACGCTGGACAACCTCTCCTGCTCGGATGGTCTCAGGCCAGCTGCGATCTCGTCTAGGAGCAGGAGTTTAGGCTCTGTAGCTATGGCTCTAGCCAGGTCTACTAGCTTGTGTTCTACTAGTGTTATCTCGCTACCCAACTTCCCCCATGTCTCCCTAGGTACCCCGACTAGTTCAAGGGATTTGATAGCGATCTCTCTCGCTGTATTGATACTATTAGTCCTGAGGAGTGCGCCTGTCGCAACAGCTTCTAGCACGCTCATATTCCTGAACGGTCTCACCTTCTGCCAAGTCCTAGCTATCCCGAGTTTTGCTATAACATGGGGCTGGAGACCTGTGATATCTTTATTGTAGAAGTATATCCTTCCTTTATCAGGTTTGTAAACACCTGTTATACAATTGAATAGTGTCGTCTTACCCGAGCCGTTGGGGCCTATAAGCCCTACTATCTCGCCCGGCTGGATACTAACCGATACATCATCTAGTGCCACAACCCCGCCAAACCTCTTACTAACATTCCTAACTTCTAGGATTGGTTTCACACTACTCACTTCTTAAACCACCTCCTAAGACCTCTATACATTCCAGCAAGCCCATCAGGCCATGTTATCCCGAATACTATAAGAGCTAGACCGTAGAGTAAGAGGTCTAGCCCTGGGAACACTCCTCCGAGATAGCTCCTCAGGTACTCGCCAAGCGTCCTGAAAACCATGGCTGAAGCAATCGAGCCTCCGATCGATCCTAGCCCTCCGATAATACCCATTATCGCAATACTGATCGCGAGGCTAGAGTCGAAGAGCCTGTACGAGAAGCTGGAGTATATTACCACCTGGAGATACCCTAGTACACCAGTTATGAAAGAGTAAATGGATAACGCTAGGAGTTTATACAGCCTGGTGTCTATACCTATCGACTCTGATACAAGCTCGTCCTCTCTAATACTCTTTAGGTAGTAGCCTAGCTTAGAGTTCACGACTAGCAGGTTGGCTACTACAACTATCAGCAGGGCGATATCTATGATGAAGAATAGCTCGAAGTAGGATCTAGGCCTGAGATATACCCAGCCCCATTTACTAGGCAGGTAGAAATCCCATGGGCCTATAGAATATCTGAAGATATTGTTAAGTATAACAACTAGCGAAGCAGTTAGAAGAGCATACCATACCTCTCTGACACCGAACCTGAACGTCGGTATCCCTATAGCTACTGCTAGTAGAGCAGATGCTAGTCCTCCTGCGAAAACCCCTACCACCGGGGGCACGCCTAGCTTAATCCATAGAGCCGAGGTTGTAATACCGCCGATAGCTATATAAGCGCTCGCAGCAAGGTCTAGCTGCCCAGTCAACCCGCCTATGATATTCCACGCTCCGACAAACCCCGCGAATAGTAAGACCTGGTCCATTAAGAGCATATAGTAGTTGTTGCTAGAAACTACGAACGCTAGCAGAATTAGTACTGCTTCGAATATCAATAATGCTAGGATCGTATCCCTGCCTATAATAGCTATCACCTCCTAGCGAACAACCCTCTTGGTCTAAACCAGAGTATTAGGAAGAAGATTAGGTATACTACAGCCATTTTAACAGAGGGGCTTATCAGGCTACCGAGGGATTCGGCAATGCCTATTATGAGGCCTGAGTAGACTAGGCCCTGGACGCTCCCGAGCCCGGCTAATGCTACAGCAACCCATGAAACCAGGCTGAAAGAAGACCCCAGGTAGGGCCAGACCTGTCCCATCTCCATCCATAAACCTGCTGCAATACCAATCAACACCATCCCCAAGCCGAATGTCAGCAAATAGATTCTGTCTACGTTAATACCCATCAACATAGCGCTAGCTCTATCGTCTGTTACAGCTCTCATCGCGAGGCCTATCCTGGTTCTGGTTAGGAAATAGTTTAAGAGCCATAGTATAACTAGTGATAGCACTGCTGATACAAGCTTAGATTCGTATATAACGAAAGGCCCAATACTGAAGCCTCCTGAGAAAACCGGGTTAGGGTAACCCCTAGGCTCTGCTTTAAAGTAGCCTAGGGCAATATTCTGGAGTATGAAGCCGAAGCCTACTGTGACAGCTATCTGGATGAGTGGCTCTCTGCCTAAGACCGGGTTTATCAGACCCTTCTGGACCCCTAGCCCTAGTAGGAAGAGGAGTGGGATTAACAGTATAGTCGAGACGAGAGGGTCGATGTTCAAAGCTATTGAAACAAGCCATATGAAGTACGCGGATATCATTATAAGGTCTCCGTGGGCGAAGTTTATTATATCCATTACGCCGAAGACTAGTGCTAGACCCGATGCCACCACAGCGTAGAATAAGCCTAGGAAGACTCCGTCTATTACCTGCTGGAGTATGGATACAAGTATGTCCGGTATAAACATAGGATAACCCTCACGATAAGGAGTTTATAAGTAAAAAATATGCATTCCTAGCTCCCGGGTCTCGGGAAGATTGGTTGGACACCTGGTTGGGGCTGGGGCCATACTACTACGGGTGTTAGAGTACCGTTTATTAACTGGACTTGCAGTATCGCGGTACCAGCGTATAGGTTGTCGCCGTTTGGAGCGAATTTAATCCTGCCTGTTGGATAGAGCTGTGCCGCTATACTATTCGTCTCGTTTAGATCGAGGCTTAGGAAGGCCTGTCTCAAATTGTCCGGATCTAGCGGATTACTTGGGAACATTTGCCCGGCTTTCTCTAGCGCCTCGTATATTGTGAACATCGAGTAGAATATTATACCGCCTGCTTCAGTAGGCATCTTACCATACCTCTTCTCGAACTCTTGGACAAGCTTCCTATTCCAATCAGTTGGTTTAGCAGGGTTGTAGCTGTACGTGTTGGTATAGTAGAGGACAGCGTCACCGGCTGCCTTTATAGAGTCAGGATCTGTGAAACCGCATGCTCCAGCTCCCGCGATGAATTTGGGGTTTAAGCCGGCTGCTTTAGCTGTTTTAGCAAACAATACTCCATCGCTGAAGTATGGTACGGCAATAATTATATCCGGGTTCAGCCTCTTGATCTGGTCTATTATAGGGCTCATATCCGTGATATCGTAGGGGTATGATATATGGGCTAGTACCTCAACGCCTTTCCTCGCCAGCTCGAGGTGGGCACCATTACTTACCGTAGTACCGAATATCGAATCCTCGTTTATAATGACAGCTGTTTTAATCGTCACATTCTTCTTACTAGCCATATCCATTACGAAATCAACTGCTGAAATACCGTGGGCGCTGGCTTTAGGAGCCACCCTGAAGAAATACATCCAGCCCTGGGCGGAAAGGTCGTCTACGAGAGCGTCTGATACAAGTATAACCTTGTTCTGCTCCGTGACCGTTCCTATCGCTAGAGTAAACCTGCTGATATATGCTCCAATGATTATAGGTACATGGTATTGAGATATCAGTTTCTCAGCAGCCAGCCTAGCCGACTCAGGGGATGTACCGGCGTCTTCGACAACAATCTCTATCTTAGCCCCGCCAAGGGATCTAACCCCACCCAGCTCATTGTTTATTATGTCTGCTACTAGCTTAGCAGCGTTTACAGCCTCCTGCCCGAAGATAGCGTACCCGCCTGTCAGAGGTTCGACAACCCCGATTACAACTTTTTCAATCTTCGGTGGAGCAGGAGATGGAGCAGGCCTAGAGACATAGTAGTAGTATCCTAAACCGGCGGCCAAGACGGCTATAATGACTACGATCGCGATAATAAGTGGTGTTTTAGTGGGCTTAGCACCCATAGGAACTACCTCTATAATCATAGGGTGTTTCAAGAAATATAAACCTGTCTTTTATAGAAATATTTTACACGTATATACTAGCCTTCCCTTACTAGTTTCACCATAGCCCTAAGTATCTTGATATACCCTGTGCACCTGCACAGATTTCCTTCGATAACCTTTTTAGCGTCTTCAATATTCCTAACGATACCTTTCTTCAACGCAGAGTAGATCGTTAGGACGAAGCCCGGGGTGCAGAAACCGCATTGGACAGCCCCTTCTCCAACTAGTGCTTCGATAATCTTCTTCCCTAGCTCGTCTCTTACAACGCCTTCAAGCGTCGTTACCTCTCTACCCTCGACCTGGGCTGTTAGGAGGAGGCATGAGTATACTGGTTCCCCGTCTAATAGTACGGTGCAGGAGCCGCACTCGCCTCTCTCGCACCCTCTCTTAACGCTAGTCACTTTAAGCTTCAGCCTCAGGGTGTCGAGGAGTATCTCGTTAGGCTGGACTTCTACTTCTACAGGCGTGTTATTTAGCCTAAACGATACCTTCACGATACGTCACCTCTTCATCTCTTCTAGTATCTCGAGGAGGGAGTCCCTCAGGAGTATGTAGGCCATATGCCTCCTGTACTCGGCGGTAGCTCTGACATCGGTTATCGGTGATATATCCTGCCACACCAACTTGCTTGCTTCAGCTATTAGATCCCTGCTAAGGGTCTTGCCTTCTAGATATTTCTCTACGCTATAGGCTCTAACAGGCTTGGGCGCGACAGAGTTTAGAGCCACCCTGGCTCTAACACCATTCTCTGCTTCCTCGATGCCTACAGCTACAGCCACTATAGACAGAGTGAAAGCGTTACGGCGGCCTAGTTTCTTGAAAGCATAGTATCTCCTAAACCCTTCTACTACAGGTATTTCGAACTCTGTTATAACCTCCCCTCTCCCTAGGACGGTTCTTCTAGGCCCGAGGAAGAATTCCTCTATCGGGATCTTCCTCTCGCCCGAAGGCCCTTTGACCTTGACTAAAGCCCCGTGGACCAGGAGCGGGGGTGCTGTATCAGCTGCCGGCGAGGCATTAGCGATGTTACCGCCTATTGTAGCTATATTCCTGATCTGCCAGCTCGCCATATTGTACACTGCCTGGCGTAGTACCGGTATCTTCTCTTCGACTACTTTCGAACGCAGGATCTCCTCTAGCCTGGTTAAAGCCCCGATCCTAATTCTATCCCCTTCGTCAACGATAAACCCGAGCTCTCTCAAACCTCCTATGTCGATAACAGCCTTAGGCTTATACCTCCCGATTTTCAAATCTACTAGCAGGTCTGTCCCGCCTGCTAGAAACTTGTAGTCTCCTAGCCTGCTCGCTAGCTCTATGGCTTCCTCTACTGTACTAGCCCTGTAGTATTCGAAATCAGGTAGCTTGTAGAACATTGAATCACCTCCCTGAGACGCCTAGTAGCTCGAGGACATATTCGGGTGTGATTGGTAGTTTTGTTACATTAGCTTTCAACGCGTGTGATACAGCATTCGCTATCGAAGCCGGGATAGGTATTAGAGCCATCTCACCCACACCCTTCGCACCGAAAGCACCATACTTGTAAACGTCTTCGACGTAAACCGGTTTCTCAACCACTGGTACATCCAGCGAGGAGGGTATGACATAGTCTGTGAGGTCAGCATTGACGATTCCACCCTTCTCGTCGAATACGAGTCTCTCGAAGAGAGCATACCCCATGCCTTGTACAGCCGCTCCTTCAACCTGGCCTTCCACCTGCTGGGGGTTGATAATCCTCCCCGAGGCTAGAGCCGGCCAAACCCTGAGTACTCTAACCAGGCCTGTCTCAGTATCTACTTCGACCTCGGAGATGATAGCTATATAGCTGAACGCTGGATACGCGAAGCCCTGGCCTACCGAGTCGTCGAATTTACCTTTGGGCAGGAAGAAGTAGCCTGTAGCAGATAACTCTATCCCCCTGGCATAGGCCTCTCTGACTAGGTCGATCCATTTAATACTCCTATCCGGGTTACTCTTATCGTAGACTCTCCCATCCCTGAATTCAATATTATCCGGTGTCGTACCCAGTATGTCTGAAGCGAGCCTGGCAAGCCTCTCCCTAATCCTACCAGCAGCAACCTCGATACCGATCCCTCCTATCCCAGTACCCCTCGAGGCGTGGGTGGCGCCAGTATCCGGTGCTTCAGTAGTCCCAAAGACGATCCTCACCATCTCCGGGGGTACGCCGAGGATTTCCGAGACGATCTGGACGTGGGAGCTAGTAGGGCTACCCTGCCCCATCTCTACAATTCCAGTGAAAACCGTTACCGAACCGTCTTTCTCGACTTTAACGATAGCATTAGACCAGTCGGGGACGCCTCTAGAAGTGCTAATCCCATGCCATGCTACTGCGACGCCTATGCCTTTCTTCACTCTGGTACTCTGCTTGTTAAACTCCTCGTACTCCCTCCTCCTAGCTCTCCACTCTGATTTCTCTGCGACAAGTTTCAGAGCCTCTCCTACGCCTACTGAATGGTCTAGAACCTGGTTTGTCAACGTCTTCGAGCCAGGCTTCAGAATATTTATTAGCCTGAATTCCACGGGGTCTAAGCCGAGTTTCTCTGCTAGGAGATCCATTTGCCTCTCCACAGCGAACTGGATACTTGGGTTGCCGAAGCCTCTGAAAGAACCCTGGTAGACCTTGTTAGTGTAGACAGCGTACCCGTCTACCCTAGCGTTAGGCACTTCGTAGGGGCCGGATGCGTGCATCGTAGCCCTCCATAGTATGAAGGGTGCTCTGTTAGCATAGGCCCCGGTATCGTGGATTATAGTGACATCTATAGCTGTAAGCCTCCCGTCCCTGCTGGCACCGCTCTTATACCTTATTACAGTAGCCTCCCTCTTAGGATGTATCTTGATGGATTCTTCCCTCGAGTATATTATGAACGCAGGGCGTTTCGTCAGATATGCTACGAGAGCGGCTTTAGCTATTGTCAGAGGGCCCTCGTCGTCTTTCCCGCCGAAGCCTCCTCCGAGATAAGGTACTACTACTTTAACCCTGCTGGAAGGAATCCCGAGGACTCTTGCAGTAATATCCCTCGCAAGATGCGGGTGCTGGGCTGCCCCAATTATTGTAATCCTCCCTTCGGAATCCGGTAAAGCGATCGCTGCTTCCGTCTCAAGATATGCGTGCTCCTGGTGGTGGGTCCTATACTCGTTCTCGACAACTACATCTGCTTCCCCGAATCCTTTATCTACATCGCCTTTCCTAACCCTTGTTCTAAAAGCTATATTAGAACCCGCTTCCTCGTGTATCAAAACATCCGTCTTAGACATAGCTTCCAACGGGTCTAGGATGTAGGGGAGAGGCTCGTATTCAACCTCTATCTTCCCAGCAGCCTCTATAGCTTTATCCCAACTTTCAGCAGCTACAAGCGCTACGACCTCGCCTACGTACCTAACCTTGCCCTCCGCGAGGAGAGGCTGGTCTGGTAGCGCGTAGCCGACCTGGTTCACGCCCGGTATATCTCTGGATGTTACGACTGTTTTAACGCCCGGAATGGATAGGGCTTCCCGCGTATTGATCGATTTTATACGGGCGTGCGGGTACGGGCTTAGAACCTGTTTCACGAATAGAGCGTTATTGTAGAAGTATCTCACATAATAGTCTTCGGTGAATAAAGCATTGCCTAAAGCCTTATCCAGAGCGTCAACCCTTGTCACCCCTTTCCCGACAACGATATATGTTTGTGCGGACAAGTATTTCTCGAGGATCTCGTAGGGGTCTTCCATAGACAAAGAAAAGCCCCTCGAATTATTTTAGAGCAGGCTATAGTATTTAAACCTTTGATTAACCCTTCAGCTTGTATACTATTGTGTGCACTACAACCCCTCTAGCCCCTTCGAGATACCTTCCTCTAATAACACCGTCGGAGATAAACAGGTATTCTCTACCCCCGGTATACACTATTACAACCATATACTTCCCCTTGCTGATGATATGGGCGAAGTAATCCGAGTAGGGTACACCGTCTGTCACATAGGTTTTCTCAATATCCCTGAGGAGAGAAGCCCTCACGAGGGTGAGCGAGAGGTCTGTATCTATTTTCTCCGGTAGCCCCTCCCAGAAGGGTTTCTTCGGTTTACCGACAGGCTTAGGGATAGTAAGAGAGGTTGAAACAGTGATTTTCCTACATCTTTCCCCGGCTAGCGAGTTGTAGCTTTCGAATAACGTAGCATAATCTCTCAGGAGACTCTTCCTCGCAAAGAGCCTGCCCGAGGTTTCGAATTCGACTCTGAAAAACGAGCCCCCTAGGTACAGTAGGGCTAGTAGGCTAAGGTAGGCTCCCGGCTTACCCTCGATTATCTTCTCGAAGTAGAGCGCCCACCCTTTTATCCCGGTGACTAGATTATATTGTATAGAGTGTTCAACGGGTTTCCTAAACCCCACGACCAGCTTCTCCTTTTCCATACTACAGTTTAAGACAACAGGTATATTGCTTAAGAACAAGCATGGGTCTAGCAATAGCTCGTCGAGGAAAGTCGGCGGACAGTTACTTAGATCTATCTGAACCTTCATCTCCGAACATCATATACTATTATTTGCATCTACTCATTCTCCTAATATTGATATTTGAGTTAAATATTTAAATCAAAAACCCTGTTAAAAATATAACTGTTAGAGACAGTTTGTTATGGGCATAGGCTCATAAGTATTGTAAGATCGGTTTGAGATAGTCTAGTATACGGTCTTCTAACTCCTTATCTCCTACTGTGTATCTAGCAAGCGATTCTACTAGCAGCCTATAGGCTTGCTTCTCATCCAGACCTCTCGAAGCGAGGTAGAAGCCCTGCTCCGGGGATAGCCTGAGGTTCCTAGCGTAGTGCCTACCCTCTAACACCTTGTTCGAAGATACTTCGAGAGAAGGCTGCATGAAGGCATTTCCCCCCAGCTGCACAGAGTCGATACCGTAGACCGCAGTAGCATCGCCCGCATCTTCCCTGATCCTAACAACACCTCTGGCTACGCCCGTAGAGCCTTCTAAAGCGAGTAGTAAATGATGGATCTTAACAGAAGGGCTAGACCCTCCTGTTTCGACACGAAGGTAGTAGTCGAGAGTCGAGTTGTCGCGGACTATTGTAATAATCTTATGAGTCAAATTTGTAGAAGACGCCTTTAAAACCTCGTCTACTCTAAGGGTTCTCTGCGAGTCGACTAGAACTACTCTCCTAGCCTCGTAGCCTAGGTAATCGTCTACTACCCCAAGGTAGCTTACGGGGCCCCTGCTCAATCTGAAAACGAGCATTGTATTAGATGGTTTATCCCTCTTTAAGTATATTCTCAGGCTCAGAGGCCCGCTCGACTCTATGCTAAAATCTATGACATGAATCCTACTTCCCCTGGTCTCTATAATGATATCTGAAGCAGAGAAACCGCTACCGCCTGCTACGTGAATCGGTATGACACTAGCATCCTCTTCTAATGTTATAAGCCAAGTAGAGCGCGGTATCTTAGAGTGTATTGCACAGAACAATGACACGCATCCTCCCTGATACTCCGGTAGCGTAGAAGATTTAGACACCGAACCCCCATCCCGTATAGTAATTAATACATCCTCGATCGGATACTTCAGTAGAGCGTCTGAAAACTGCCTTGGTTCAATGTAGTGCTTGATAGTAGGCGAGTCGCCGGCAACCACAAGCTCCTGCATCACCCTACACCACCCAACTCCTCGAACTCGATCTCGAGAACCCTCTTGAGCATGCTCGCGAATTCGAACGGGAGTTTAGCTAGCACGTCTCTTACGAAACCGGTGATCACCGTTGAAACAGCCTCGTTCCTCGTAAAGCCTCGAGACATCAGGTAGAAGATCTGGTTCTCGTCGAGCCTTACCGTAGACGCTTCGTGCCCGATACTAGAGTCCTCCTCGAGTATATGCACTATAGGGTAAGTATACGACCTGCTCTTCTCATCTAGTATAAGGCTCTGGCACTCAACGTAGCTAACCGAGTTACTAGCCCCTTTATTAATCTGTACTAGGCCCCTGTATACATTCAAGCCCCCGTCGGCTGAAACACTCTTAGAGACTATCCTACTCGAGGTATTAGGGGCTGCGTGGATCACTTTAGAACCCGTGTCTTTAACCACGCTTCCTCTGCTAATGCTGAAGAGTGTTGAAGTAGTCTTGGAACCGGCTCCTCTAAGTATTGTAGAAGGATATGTTACAGTTATCTTGCTACCAATACTTCCTTCAACCCATTCTATAACCGCGTTTTCTTCCGCAATACCCCTCTTGTTATTAAAGTTCACTATATTCTTACTCCAGTTCTGGACTGTTAGGAACGAGAGCTTGGAATTCCTGTGGGCGTAGAGTTCAACCATACCATCGTGGAAGCTCTCCCTCCTAAGTCTAGGGGCGCTACAGCCCTCTATGAAAACGATCTCGCTACCTTCGTCTGCGACAACCACTGTATGCTCGAACTGGCCCTCTAGCTCTTTACCTACGATGAAGAAGGCTTCTACTGGGTAGGCTACCCTAACCCCTCTAGGCACGTATACGAAGACTCCCCCACTCCATAGAGCGTAGTGTAAAGCCGCGAATTTATGGTCCGTATATGGGAATACCCTCGAGAAATATTGTTTCACGAGGTCTGGTATTTTCGCTACAGCTTCCTCCATAGGCATCATTACAACACCGGTTTTCCTAAGATAGTCTTTCAAAGCTACGAAAACGCTCTCGCTATCTAACACTGTCGCGAGACCGGCTAGGAATTTCGCATAGGCCTCGGGTAGCTTCAGCTTCTCATATACCCTCCTTAGATCCTCCGGTAGCTCATCCCAGCTTCCAACCTTCTCGATGTCGGGTTTCGAGTATAGAGTCGCGATCTCGTCTAAGTCTATTACGCTTATATATGGCAACCATCTAGGAGGCTCGGCTTTCTCAAAGAACTCTAGAGCCCTCAGCCTAAGCCTCCTCATCCAGTCCGGTTCTTTCTTAACTCTGCTAATCTCTTCGACAAGACTCCTGCTAATCCTTCCCCTTATCTCCAGCTTGCTCTCGTATCTAACACTATCTAGCTCCAGGGTTTCCAGCATTGTGAAATCCACGCCCATAACCTACACCAGCCACGAATAGCCTTCTCTAGCAATCTTCTCCGCTAGCTCGACACCGCCTTCTGCGACAATCCTACCCTTATTCAGGACGAGGACTCTCGTAGGCTCTATCTCGTTGAGGAGAGCTGGGTAATGGGTTACCAGGAGGATGCACTTACCTTCGTCGAGACTCTTCCTAATATAGTCGGTTAACAGCCTAACTCCTTCAACGTCCATCCCGCTATCGGGTTCGTCTAAGATGAGGCATTTAGGTTTCAAGAGGATGGACTGGAGCAGCTCGCTCCTCTTCTTCTCCCCACCCGAGAAACCCTCGTTTAAACCCCTGTCTAAAAGCTCTCTCCTCAACCCTATATTCTTCGCTTCTTCTTCAAGGACGCTATCGATATTTCCTACCCCACCACCTGCGAGCCTGGAGAGGTGCCTAGCCAGGTCTCTTAACGATACTCCTCTAACCTCCACCGGGTTCTGGAAGAATAGGAAGATTCCCATCCTAGCTCTCTCGTAGGGAGGGGTTTTGGTTATATCGGTATTCTCGAAAACCACCCTGCCTTCTACAACCCTATAGCCTGGGTGGCCCATTATAGCGTAGGCTAGCGTAGTCTTACCGCTGCCGTTAGGACCCATTAGAGCAAATAGCTCGCCCCTCCCTATTCTGAAAGAAACATCCCGTACAATAACCTTACCGGCTACTTCGACAGATACCTTAGACAACTCGAGCATAAGCACACCCAGCTAGTTTCGTATTAGTGTTATATTAACCTAACCTAATAAACTTGGTGGGAGCATAGGGGGGATTATCCGGTTTTAAAACAACCCGTTCCCACTAGGCTAAAGAACAATACTGTAAGCGATCCTAACGAGTACAGAGCCCTCGCATACGTTCTCGCAGTAAAGACCTTTCAATATCCCGTCGACGTAGAGCATGTATTTTCTACCGCCTGGGAAGGTCTCTACTAACAGCCATGAACCGCTACCCAACTCCCTCCTAACAAGCCCCCCTAGCTCAACGCCTGGGTCCAGTATTTTAAACCCGCTGGATTTCTTCAAGAGGTTTGCTCTAAGCCTAGGATCGGATAGATCGTACTCGAGCCTAGAAGGGGTTGGTGCCGGCGGGGGCCTAGGCGTTTCAACAGGTTTCTCCACGCTCTTAACCGGCTCAGCTCTTGGAATAGCAGGAGGCTTCTCCTCCTTAACCTCTTCCTTCGCTTTCTGCCTGCATACGATAGACAGGGTTTTCTCAAGGCTTTTAAAACCCAGCTCGAGAGATCTAGCTATACGGCTTCTAAGCATCAATCCTGCTTCAAGCCTGTAGTCGACTATGAGCCTTCCCCCTTCGAGAGAGAGCCAGAACTCGGGTATTGCAGCCTTAGGCCTGCCTTCTTCAATATAATCCAGGCTTATAACGATCCTTGAAGGGTTTTTCTCGACGAAGTGGTATACAAACCTGGCCTTCAACGATTCCTCCGAGAACGATAACTTAAGTAGATCACCGCTGTACTCGCAGCTCTCTACTATGTACACCATTTTAAGCAGCTCGCAGATATCGGAGAAAAGGCTTTTAACACACTCCTGATCGATCAAAGGCGAACCGACGTTTATTTCAAGAGGCATAGATTATCCTCTTAATTTCACAGTATATTTTTGTTGCCTCGGTATTATTAACCTTAGCCGAGTATAGGGTATAAGATAATTAGGAAGCGTTTCCGGTGAAGGGTATTAGGCGAATACATTTCCCTGAACGCTGCCGGAGAAAGCCCTGGCTTGCGAGAACTTCTCTAGTAACTTACTGAGTATAGCCTCTATATCGACTCTACCGGGTATTCCAGCAGCCCTCAAATGCCCTCCTCCTCCGAGTTCTCTAGCAATAGATGAGACATCTATGTAGTCGCTTCTAAGGCTCGTACCCCTCGGATACCTTACGATGTATACGTGTGCTCTCAAACCATTCTTTTCAGCAACCTCGATTATCTCGCCGGGGTGTATTCTCGGGTCTGCGTCAGGGAATACTATTATCCTGAAGCCCTCTCTATCGATAATATCCATTCTAGCAATCGCTTCCCGGATGAGGTTTTCATATACTATCGAAACCTCTCTCTTATACAATTCTATCATCCAAGGAGGGGCTATATCCCTGTTTTTAAGCGATTCTAGAGCCTTGTACCTGACCTCCCAGCCATACCATCTCAAAACCCTTCTCCAGACCTTTGTTAGCTCGTATTTGTTCTCGAAGAAATCGTCGTCGTATGAGAGCTTGATCAATTCTCCTACGAAAGAGTCTTCTTTAAGACCTAGCTTGCTAGCTACGAGGTCTGCCGCTGTGTAGTTAGGGTCTACAATATAGGATAGGGTATTCTCGAATTCGGCGAGAACCCTATAGACCCTGCTATCCCACTCGTGGTGGTCGATCCAGTATATTCTAACCTTCTTCCTCCTGGCTTCCTCTAAAGCCGCAAGCAGGGCGTCTATATTATTCGTCTGGGGATTTAAATCAGCAATCCATATCTCGCTAGGAGGTCTATTAGACGATATTAATTCTAGCAGGTACTTGTGTACGGACGTTACAGATGCAAGGATCTGCCTAGTAGGTTTAAGCTTGAAGTATAGTATAGCAGCTGAAGCCAGACCGTCGATATCCCAGTGTGTTATCGTCACCGTGTTATAGCCCATTAGCATCCGCCACTCTAACCCAAGTAATTATAGGGTAACAGAAAATAAAACTATATATTTTGTTATTCGACAAATTATTGGAAACACGGGAAGGCGGTATAAGCCAATATTCTCAGCGTAAGAGGCTTCCCTACTAGGTTGCTGTTTAATAGGCTTCTTACCAGGATATATTAGTGACCTTATGGTTTGACGCAACCGGGTTGCACACTCCTGGTGGATAGTATACTACACATATTTAAGTATTTACAGTTTTATCGCGACTATTATCAAGCTACAATACTATATACGGCTAGATACGTAAACGTTCCTAGTGTAGGATGATATAATCCTCTCACCGCTTATGAGTATGACGCTAACAGGGCACTCGCCTATTTTCGTCGGCTTAGCCTTAAACAACACGTTTGCTACAGACCTTGGTTTAATAGAGACCTCGCTAAGGTTTTGCTGCGTGGTTTCGAAGCACCATGATGATAAGACAACAGCTACGCTGACCTCTCTATTCAACCCGTTTTCAATTTCTACATTAATATCGCACTCTGTGTTAACAGGTATTTCCCCAGGCGTTTTCAGATCAACGATTTTAACACCTGACAGCCTCTCTGATAGTATCCTGCTAGCTGTCGCTACCCATGCGTCTATGACCTTCGGAGACCAGAACTCGGCCCACCAGTAGTCGCTATCTAGTGCGTGCCATAGAGCCCACCTAGCCTGGTTACTGTACTCATCCCTCCCCTTAATCATAGCCTCGTAGGCTCTAAGCAACCCGACTATCTCCGATATCCTAGCCCAGTACTTCTCGTGCTCAGCTACCTCACCCCTCCACTTCCTGAAAGAGCCGAGCCATGAATTAGTCGGGATATTGTATAGTACTCTCCTCGCCGGGATCTCTTCGATAGCTTCCCTGAGATGTGTGAGACTAATAAAGCCGTAGTCTGATAGAGCCTCCAGGTATAGGATGACTTTATCTATGAAATAAGCTGTAAGTGGCGGGTTCTTCGAGAAAACCATCCAGTTCTCTCCGTCTAGCGCGAGGGTTAGTAATCTAACGCTTTTATCAAACCATTTTGATGCTACCATATAGGAGAATTCGAAAGCATTCCTCCAGGCATGGTATTCTGAGACGAAATTGTTCTGGAAGCTCAGTACATTGCTTAAATAGCTGTCTCTGAAGAATACTTGTATATGGCTCCTGGTTGAAGGATCCATGACTATATACGGTTCGTAAGGAGTAGCCTTCTCGCCTTCAGCATAGTAGAAATGGTTTCTATCGTCTAGTACCGTGTACTCTAAACCATTATCCTGGAGGAGTTTTACAAGCTTCATTGAGAAAGCCATTTCAGGAGTCCAGAAGCCTTCTGGTTCGTAGGAGCCTAGGATCTGCTTGGAAACGTTTTTACCGTAGGCGATCTCATCGCTTACGATATCGGTTAAACCAGCTATATCGGTTAGGAATCCGAGTATGGTATGAGCGTAGACGCTTGTAAGAACATCTATCCGCCCCTGTTTCAAGTAGTCGCTGTATTTAGAAAGCGTCTCTCCTATCATCTTAGCTTCAAACCCGTTTTTATCGATGGACCTGCCATCCTGGTAGACAGCTCTGCCTTCTAAAGCCATACTCCACTGGTAGAGTAGGCTAGGGCTTAGATTATACGTTGCCTTGTAGCTATCGTGTTTATCTAGTAGCACAGTATGGTAGTGGTATGGACCGTAACCGTAGGGTTTCAATATATCCTTGTAGACGTATATGAAAGCCCAATCAGAGTGGATCCTACCGTCAGGCCCGTAGTTAGGAGCCTGATGGTTGTGCCAGACGAAAGCTAATCTAAGCGGTCTCCTATCACGCACATCTCCTATTATGAAAGAGACCTCGTCTATAGGTGTCGAATCCAGGTACAGCCTAAGCTTGTAGACGCCTCTCTCGCCAGGAACTCCGAAGGAGGCTACTTCTACGATTTTGTCCCCGGATTTAACACTAATATTCTTGTCGAAGATAGTGTTATTCCTCCAGTCTACTATTCTCACTCTCAGCGCTTTATCCCCGCCTTTGTTATCTAGCAAGATATGTGCCCTAGCCTCGCTACCCGGTTTATAAATCGGCTTGTCGAGGACTAAATAGGATTCAACACCGTTGAAATGCTTAAAAGGGACTATGCTAGACATTTAAAACACCTGTTCCACCCGGCTTGTAAACAAGCGAGAGTTTTAAAGCCGACTTGTCCCAGGTGAAACCCTTTGATCTATCAACGCACGATCCTCTTAAAGATAGAGGGGCTTTCGAGCCTAGGCCTGCTATCTTTCTTAGAGCCGGGTCGGTTATAGACTCGGCGATCATCCGGGCAACCCTATCCTCCTCGACTTCCTCAAGCCTCATCAGGTATGCGGTATCGCTCATATAAGAAGCCAACTCGTCTACAGAGCCTGGTTCGACCAGGACCCCTGTACCCTTTACCCCGTAGACTCTAGCGTCAAGGACTGTTGTCTTAAACCCTCCGGTATTACTCGCTACAACAGGCGTGCCGGAAGCCATAGCCTCCAGGGCTACTAGGCCGAAGGGCTCGTAGAGGCTTGGGGCAATATATGCCCTAGAAGCGTAGTGTGCCGGGAGGTATATTCTCTTATCGACATGGCCGAATACAGCTTTAAGATTCCGCTTGAAAACCCCTAGGTGGTATACGATTTTCTCAAGGATCTTCTCGGATCCCGGGACTGGTATAACCATTAAGAGAATCCTAAGGTCGGGGTTTCTAGCTACCGCTTTCTCCAAGGATGCTAGCAGTACGTCAATACCCTTCTGCTTCGAAACCCTGCCTGTGAACAAGACAAGGTCTCCGTCCTCTTCGAAACACTGGTGCCATAAATCCTTCTCAACATCCAGCCCTAGCCTCCTCAAGGTTTCTATCGAAGAGGCATCTAGAGATGAAACCCTCTCCTTGCACAGGGTTTTCAAAAGCTTTTCCCTCACAAGCCTCCTAGACGGTTCCCCTGGCGACCCTACTAGTATAGAGCTCAGCTTTACTACTTCATCAAACGACCATGTAGAAGCATTCTCTACTACACCAACCCTTATGCCGTGGGCGAGCCCGACGAATCTCTCAACAGTCTTAGCGTAGTCAAGGCTCACTGTTATCGTCTTATCCGATACTAGCGGTACAAGCCTATCTACGAAGCCTGACGAGATATCGTAGTAGTAGGCGAAAGGCTTCAGCCCATATACTCCTCTCACGACACTACCTGCTAGAACACTCTCTAAATCACTCCTGCTAAACCAGGTTCTCGAAAGCAGGTGTATATGGTAGACGAGGCTTACGCCTACGCCGAGCTTGAGGCTGAGGCTGTTCAGAGCAATTAGAGAGATGCCAGAGTGCCAGTCGTTAGCATGAACTACGTCGGGAGCCGTGCCCTCGTAAACTGCTTTCTCGAACAATTCTCTAACTATCTTAGCAAAAACAATAGCCTTAAAGCCTAGGTTGCCCCCGTAGACGTCTGGATCCGAGAATACTCCTCCGTCGACGATGTAGTGCTTAACCCCTTCGAGCTCAGCTGTGTATACAACATACTTAGAGCCCTCTACGACAGCTTCTAGCTCGACACCCCCGTCGACCCTCTGCCCGTGCGATGGGGTTACAAGAATACTCTTCCAACCGTATTTGCTGATATACCTGGCTAGTGAGGGGGGTACCTCCGCCAGGCCCCCTACTTTCCTAACCGTCCTGGTCTCGAATGTAAGTATCCAGGATAGCAATACTACCACGCAATCTCTAATCTAATAGAAAGCCTTTTCTCATCCCCTTGCTTCAACTCGATACCTTCGAGGAACTGTACTGCGAGACCCTGGAACATCTCCAACAGCCCTTTCTCAGTCCTCGCAATAGTATTCAGCGGTGAGACCCATATCTCTACGCTTCTATCCGCCGACAATACTATATCGGGGTAGACAGGGCTCTTTATAGAGACAGACTTGGCAGAGCCCGTATATTGTTCTCTAACCGTTTTCTCAACGCCTTCCACCCTATACAATACCTCTCTATCGCTAAACCTATCTAGCTTGGGGGCGATATGGTATTCGATACCAAGCTTTCCTACTACACTCCCGCCGGAGACGTTTCTAAGAGTATAGTCTATTAGCACCCCGTTGGATAGGATTTTCACCTTCTTCGATACCTCTAGCTCAGCGATCCTATTCCCGAAGACGTAGTAGCCTCCTCTCGCAGTAAGCTCTACGCTATCCTCACTCCTATACGATACGTAGTGTTTCTTCAGGGCTAGGTCGCTCAAGTCTTTGAAAGGGGTATTCCAGATCCAGTCGTTTATACCCGTATCCATGCTCCACACGTGTATTCTACCGCTAACCCTCCTATACCAGTCCGGGTTGAACGGCATGTTCTCGAGGTAGGGCTCTCTATACCTAGACATAGTATCCTGCAGGTTATGCTCTAGACCCGGCTTCTTCACATCTAGTTCGAATATTGTCCCCCCGTCCCCTGGGTCGATGTATATGTTGAGATCCCTGTTCTCGATAATGACCTCGTCAAGCCCGTCGTAGTCGAAATCCTCTAGCCCGATATACGTTCTCCCGTCTTTGAAAGAGCCTATAGCCTCCTCAGCAATTCTCTCAGCGTAGATATAGCTCTCGTAGATCGCCTGTCTTAAATGCGATAGGTATACCCCTCCGAATAAACCGTGCCAGTAGGCGTCGTTGCACTGCGCTAGCATATACTTTTTCCACGCATCGGAATCCTCGGGTACATTTGCTCTCACGAGCTTGCTCCTCACTCTGAGCATCTTCTTATGCATATTGTTTACCTCAGCGTATTTCACAATGAAATTCCTGAAGAAGCCCCCGCTCCACTCGAGCATTTTATCGTAGCTACCAGGCGGGAGGTAGATTAGGCCTCTCACCCCATGCTTCTTCAAGTACTCTGATAAATGCTCCATTACAATATCTCTCTCAAACCTCATCCTAGACAGGAACTCTCTCAGCCACCACCTAGCCCAGGCGGGATCCCTCCACTCCCCGAATTTCTCAGCATCGCTACCCCATACTATCACCGGGTTCTCTAAGCCGGTTAGCTTCCTCTTCATGAAGTCTATTACCCTGACCGGCTCCTCCCATGGCAGGACGTATCTCAGCTCTGTATCTATGAAGAAAACCTTGAGCCTGCTCCCGGATTCTTCTGTGAGCCAGGGGTAGAGGGAGCCTCCACCAGCCCTATTCGTCTTATAGTAGATCGAATCGTCTAGCAGAACGTACTCGATCCCGTTCCTAGCAAAATGCTCTGCGAGAATAGGCTCCCAAACCCTCTCGGGTAGCCAGGCCCCTTTCGGCTTCACCCCTATTAGTTTCTCAGCGAGCCTCAAATACTCCTTCAACTGCAAGTCTCTGTCCCCGCTGGGTAGGATTGGTAGTATCGCCTCTCCATAGCTTCCCGCTAAGAATTCTGCCACACCATACTCGCCTAGCTTAGCCAGCCCGTTCAGCCACTCAGGGTAGTACTCCTGAGCGTACAGCAGTAGTGGGCCGCTGACATGTATAACGTATTTCAGGTCGCTGAATTCTCTGAAAACATCAAGGAGTAGTTTGTAGCTGTTCTCGAAGATACGGTCTAAGACCTTCTTCAACTGCCCCCATGGCTGGTGGAAGTGTATTGCGAATACGAAGTAGCCCGGCATACTCACCCTCCCAGGTACCTTCTAATAGCCGAGTCAATAGCTTTACGTGCTTCGTCAGCCCCTAGATCCCTGGCTCTCTCGATCTCTTCTGCTAGGCCTGGTAGCATAAAGACGTTTCTAAACCACTCCGAGTAGTCCCCTCTCCTCAAATGGTAGACGAATACGTCGTCAGGCACCTTCCAAATAGCCTCTCTGAACTCGGGTAGGCTACTAGCCTTCAGACCCGTGTAGCCTCCTAGTGGCGAGTAGAAGTAGAATGCTTTCTCAGGGGGTGTTTTAAACCTTGCTAGGAAGCCCACCGGGTCTTTCTCAATCCTCTGGCTCACTAGGAGCGATAGCACTCCCACCGCCTCCATGAATAGAGCGTAAGCGTCGGAAGCGTTCTTGTAAGGTGAGAAATACGCGTGCACCTCCCCGATGCTACCGAATTTAGTAGCCTGGTAGTAGAGGTGGTCGCTTATGGTGAGGAGCTTCCACAACCTCTTCAAACCCTGGTCCCCAGTGGCTTCAACGTAGAAGTATAGGTCGTAGAGTGCTCTCGCAGAAGACTGCTGCATGCTATTGCCTAGCCACGCGCTCAAATCCCTCTCGTCAGCCCAGCTTATCGAAGCCCAGGGCGGTATGTCTATCACGTCTCTAGCAGGGTACTTCTCGGCTGCTTCGCTAGGTGTCGAGAACGATAGGTTCCAGTACTTAAGGATCTCGCCGGGAAGCCACCTGAGGAATTCGTGTATCCCAGTCTCAGGCCAGTGGTGCTCTCCGAAAGTCTCGTAGTCTACTGCTATAAGTATTACATCTCCAGGTGTTGCGGATAGCCAGGCAGCGTATTTATCTGCTGTTAGAGGATACTGATCCCAGTTCCTATCGCTGAACCGGAATCCTACGTCGTCGCTCAGCCTATAGTTCCTTGTCAAAACCCTTATATCAGACCCGTAGGCTTTATACACGTAGTTCGGAGACCTCCAGCCTAGGACTCTCTCGACCCCTTCAGTCAAGACAACCCTGTAGCCCATAGATGCGAATAGGCTTGCGATATCGTTATTGTAGGAGAACTCGGTGTTCTCTATCGAGCTCGGCCTAACCCCGAACTCCTCCTCGATAAGCCTCCTGTGCTCTAAGACCTGTTCGATGAGCTCGGCGTTACCCGGTATACCCAGGAAGGCGACCATACTATGGTAGTATGTCTGCTCAACGAATTCCACGAGACCTGTCTCAGCCAGCTCCCTGAACAAATCTAATACCTGTGGAGCCCACTTCTTTGCTTGCTCGATGAAAACCCCTGAGAGACTGAATGCTACTTTAAACTTCTTATCCGCCTGGCTAAACCTCTTCACGTTCTCGAGTATTATCCGAGTAGCAGGTATGTAGCATTTAGAAGCAGCTCTCTCCATAACCAGTTTGTTGAGCGGCTGGTCGAATAAAGCGTCTTCGATATCCTCTAGGGTGAGCCGGCCCCTCAGAGCTTTCTCGACAAGCCTCCTGTATACGTCTCTAGCAAGCCTGTAGGGCTGGTGGACTTCGAAAACGAAAACTATATCTGGCAAACTTTCACCACGTGTTTCAACAACGATATCAGGGATAGGGATGCTTGGTAAAAAATATTGGTTGAAACAGCTGATTCAATAACCTTTCAAAATACCGAGGAGCGGTATTGGAGCCCACTCAGGCCTGTATTTCAACTCGTATACGAGCTCGTAGAGCGCCCTCTCGACTATCCACGGCTTGAGGAATTCGTCTACTTTCTCCAGTAGCCTAGGGCCGAATCCGTGTAGGTCTCCAGGTACTGTAGAAGCAAGGTAGGAGTAGACCATTGACTTCAAATGCCTAACCCTCCAGGCTGTTGAAGGGTCATTCTCTAGGAGGCTTCTAGCAGTCTCATCAATACTCTTCCCGTAAGCGTTCATAACGGCTGCGAAAGAAAGATAGTGGAAGCTCCTAGCTAGCGAGGCTATGTCTCTGAGAGGAGGCTCTTTCTCAAGTCTCTCCTCGAGGCTTCTACCCGGTTCTCCTTCGAAATCGATAATATAGAACTCGTTCTCGTCCTGGTTGTATATCATCTGTAGTAGGTGGAGGTCCTGGTGGGTTCTCGCCTTGAACCCTTTAGAGTACAGGTCTAGCTGGGATACTGCTTCCCTTACCACTGGTAGAGCCTTGTCTTCGAAAAGGCTCCTCCAATACTCTAGCCAAGGGAATCTTCCGGCTGATAAGTAGGCGTCGAAGAGCTCGAGGGCTGTTTCAACCCTTTTCTCGATCCTGCTAGCCCACCTAGATATATCGCTATCAGCCACCTGCTCGAGGCCGAAGAAGCCATGGTCCCCGGGTTTGTTCAATGCTTTGTGCAAGCCTCCTACTACAACGCCTAGTTTAGCAGACAACCCTACGTTCACTGTAGTAGAAGTCCCCGAGAGCCATTTAAGTAGCTCGGTGTAGAAAGGGTAGCCTGCATCGTTGAATCCTTTAACGTAGCCTGTTATAATAGCTATAGGCTCTCCTTCTTCGTATACAACCCCTTTCAGCTGTGGCGTATTCCTATATCCCTCCCTCCTAAGTTTTGTCAAGCATTCTACCTCGATATTAACCCTCGGTACAAGCCTGTAGCTTTTGAGAACTAGCCTCCCTACGTCTGTCTCGAGGAGTGCTAGAGCATTAGTCGACTCTAGGGTGAGGGGTCTAGCGTCTAGAACCCTTGGCTCTCTCCCATCTACGAAGTCTAGGTGTAGTCCTTCAATAGTCTTGGCTAGGCTGAGGAATCTCTTATCGTATTCCGCCTCGTAGATCATCCTGCCTTCGAATCTAACGATATTCTCCTCGGGCAGATTAGATGGTTCCCCGTATGTGAAAGAAGCCTGGTAGACCTCCTCTCCGTCTGTGATCCTTACGTGGAGTATCCCGTCTCCAACAGCCTTCTTAACAACACCCGGCTTCCTACCCCCTGTTTTCCACGGCCACCAGCGTGCTCTCGTAACGTATTCTCCGAGAAGGGTTCCTAGAGCCCTATCCCAGAACTCTTTGTCCATTACTCTTCATCTACAATGCTCAACATGTTCTTCAGATAGTTCTTCAGGTCGATAAGGTTCTTAACTTCTCCTCTCTCGATTAAGTAGGCTAGGTATTCGTCGCCGAGGGCTGCCCGGGCCCATTGGGCTATATAACCCATTCTAAGATGCTTCTCGAGGATCTCCGGGTCTACGAGCCGGTATTCTATGATAGCGTAGAGCTGCCTATAATCCCTGAAGCTAAGGGGTATTGCTCTACCTGTCTCGGGTTCTGTCACATAGTATGGTTCGGCAACCTTCTTCTCCTTCACTAACTGCAGCGTCTTCTTAAGCCTAGCACCCTTCTCAGTCAGCTTAAACCCTCCACCAACCCTCTCTACAAGCCCCTCCTTCTCCAGCATCCTAAGGTACTTCCTAACGCTCGACGAGGAGAGGCCGAGAGACTCCTGAACCCTCGAAGCATCCAAGAAACCGTTCTCGTCAGCCAACCCTATAATCCTCAAATAGTAGTTCCCCAAACCCCTGCACCTACACGTATATAGATCACTACAAAAATATAACCGTTTCCCAACACAACACCCCCGAACACAAGGCAGACAACTAGCCCGGAACAAACCCTTTATACAAATTCCCATGTCGGACATGGGATTTTTGCCTAGGTCCCGTGTTGGCAAAAATGGATCAGGGGTGTATTGGAGATCGCTTGGTGTAATGAATTAACTAGACACTTTAATGATTGATCAATCTGGATCTTCCCATGTAGGTCATAGGAATTTTGTCTAAAACCATAGCACAGAAGGAGGTGATCACCCCTCATGATCACTTCCTCGGGATAGAAGGCTAGTGCAAAACGTAAAATTTAAATACGGGAACCCTTCAAATATCTAAATCAAGAACCAAGCTCGGAAACAATCGAAAAGAATTGAAAGTTCACAGTGAATAGAACCGATACCATTCACAGTGAATTACGGAAACAATCGAAAAGAATTGAAAGTTCACAGTGAATAGAACCGATACCATTCACAGTGAATTACGGAAACAATCGAAAAGAATTGAAAGATATAATCACGTAAGAACTTGTAGTTGAATGCGGGACCAAACAGGGAAACAATCGAAAAGAATTGAAAGTGATTGTTGAAGCCCGACTTGTCATACCATTTGCCCGTTGAAGGAAACAATCGAAAAGAATTGAAAGTAATATTCCTCCCTGATAGCTCGAAGCCAGCCAGGTTCCTGAGGGAGAAACAATCGAAAAGAATTGAAAGCTTTCTTCTCCTCGGCTTTCTCCTCGCTGAAGAAGCCCTCCGAAACAATCGAAAAGAATTGAAAGTCTTAGCAGATATAATTTGCTTAACAATGTTGAGAGATAGGAAACAATCGAAAAGAATTGAAAGCTGATCGAAGAGACTTTCAAGAAGTTATGCGAGGAGGGCTTCTGAAACAATCGAAAAGAATTGAAAGTACCATCCACGTATTACCAAGCAAGCGAAAAGCTTATTACCCGAAACAATCGAAAAGAATTGAAAGTTTTTTTTAGCGTGATAAAAATTTTCCGCCATTAGGCAAAGAAACAATCGAAAAGAATTGAAAGTCTTCTCCTACCCCTCCTTCTTTCCTTTCCTGCTAGGAAACAAGAAACAATCGAAAAGAATTGAAAGGTAGACCGTGAGGTAATTGATACATATATTATCGAGCAGTTGCTGAAACAATCGAAGAGAATTGAAAGTATGGAAGCCTATAAGACGATCCAAAAACTCAAAGAGTCTACTAATGAAACAATCGAAAAGAATTGAAAGCTCCCGTTGAGCGATCTCGGCGTATCTCCAGCTGAAAAACCTGGAAACAATCGAAGAGAATTGAAAGATATAATGAAAAGGGGGTAGGTGGTTAGAAAAGAATTGGTTAGGAGTGTGCGAGTGGTTGTTTTGGAGCGGGGTGTTTTAGAGGGTATTATCAGGTTTGCTCTGCTTGTTTTAAGAAAGAGGATTGGCTGGGCTGAGCTTGAGAAGGTTGAGGTTAAAAAGTCGAAAATATACATTATTATCAGGCTGTCACGTGGGCCTAGGGTTAAGCTGATCTACTACCCTGGTAGGAGGGATATAAGAGTATACTCCGGTATGAAAGGCCTCGACCTTAGCTTGAAGAGGAGCCTTCAGAGGGAGCTTCGTAGGGTGGGTGGTGTTGGAGAAGAGCCCTCATAAAGAGAGGATTAAGATAGCTGTGTACCTTCTAAGCAAGTTTATCCACAATATCGAGAATATATCTAGGAATGACGCTGTCGAAATGCTTAGGAAGGAGTATGAGAGGCATGGCTTAAAGCCTATAATGGGTAAGTCCATACCCCCCGATATATTCGATAAGGAGTTGGCGACAGTCTACGTTATAGGGAAATACGGGCTCAGCCTCGACAAAGACTACCCCGAGGTGTTTAAGAAACTCTTCTACATCGAGGAAGCCCTTGAGGAAGCACTTTCATCGTTTATAGCCGGAGAATATGAGAAAGGGAGGCAGATACTGAAAAGCGTTTCACCGTCTAACGTCGTAGACAGTAATACTATTGCTAGAATGCTGAGGATACCCCTCGTCAAATACGTCTTAGGGTTTGCCCAAGAGGAGGAGGTCGCCAGAATATTCAAGACGCTGTATGAAGCTTTGAAAGATGAAGAGAAGACTGTTAGGAACTACATTAGGTTCTTCATAGCGCTCAGGATAGCAGAAGGTATTAGGAGGGGTGAGGTGAGGAATAAGGCTTTCAAAGAAGCTTTCAAAAGGGCTATGGCTATAAGACTAGGGTTCCCGAAGTCTACCCCGAGCGACAAGTATATTGCTATAATAGCTGAAAACGTGTACGGTGTTCCCCGGGAGAAGCTAGCAGAGATACTCAACTTAGAGAGCGGTCAGGAGGATTCTCCAGCGAGCCCTAGCTGAGCCAGTAGGCCTTGCTCCTTCAATTTCTCGACAACCCTATCGTATAGAGCGGCGAGCATCCTCCTCATATCCTCCATTAACACTACATCGCTGTAGCCGTGTACTACGATAGAGTGGGCGAAGGGGCTTGGCACGTCGACCGGGCCGAACAACCTCACCTCGACATCCCCGTTCCTAACCCATTCCAGTATCTTCGCAGCTTCATCGATATGCATATAGTCTTCGAGTATCTCCCTGTAAGCCTCTTTCAGCACCGGGAAGTTTTCGATTTCTTCGACAGCGTTCAATAGTTCCTCAGCGTTAACCTGAAGCTTCTGTACACTCCTCTCGACATCCCTATACCTCTTCAATAACATGAAAGAACGTGTAGCAACATGCCTGAACCTCCTCTTCAAGAGCTCGGTCCTCCTCAGTACTTTGACGAGGATATTGTATAGCTCGCTAGGATTGATAGATTTGAAAACCCCAACCCAGTCTAGGTATGGGTGTCCTGGCACAGTTAGCATGAAGCCGTTGTCTGTAACAGTTATCTTAACATTCACCCCGAGGTGTTTGGAAACCATGTAAGCGTAAGCCCTAGAGAGAGCGTCGTTAGCCCTCCTACCGAATAGGCTGTGGACAATAATATTCCTCCTATCCTCCTCGTCGAATACCTCGATCAGGATTAGCTTATCGCTCGGTACAAGCCCGCCTGTGTAAGCAGACTGCTCCCATATATAGGATACTATCGACTTTGCAGCATCCCTGTCAAGCCTGTACTCCTCCATTACGAACCTCACAGTATCCTCGAAGCCCTCAGTCTTAAGCTTCTCGTGGACAAGCCTCCTAAACCTTCCTACTTCGAGCGCGGAATCGAATGCTAGAGGGAGCATTTCGCTAAACCAGCTGGGTACAGTCGGCCTCGCACCTTCAGCTCTTCTCACGATTACTTTCAAACCCCTGCTACCAATATACTCGTACACCCTCCCTCCCAGCACGAATAAATCGCCTGGCGAAAGGTATTCTACGAAGGCCTCCTCTAAATCCCCTACGTACTTCCCCTCGGTAGTGAAAACATGTGCTTTACTCTCGTCTGGTATAACGCCGAGATTCAGGTAGTATATCATCCTAGTAGACTTCTTCTTCCCGAAAACCCCTTCTTTCTCGTCGAACCATATCTTAGCGTATACTCTGTTATGCTCGTAGAAATCCCCGAGCTGGCCCGCAAGGTATTTGACGACGCTTATGAAATCCTCGAAAGGCAGGTCGTGGAAGCTATAAGACCTTTTAACCAGCCTGTACGCTTCCTCGATACTCCACTTCTTCTCTAACGCCATACCAACGATATGCTGGGCTAGAACGTCGAGCGGGTTCCGGGGGATCCTTATCCTATCTATCCTCCTGTCTAGAGCCGCCCTAGCTAGCACAGTGCACTCGACTAGGTCGTCTCTGTCTACGACTATAATCCTGCCTTTACTAACCTCTCTAATATGGTGCCCGGCCCTGCCAACCCTCTGGAGTAGGCGTGTAACGCTCTTGGGGCTGCTCAACAAGGCTACAAGGTCTATGTATCCGATGTCGATACCCAGCTCTAGGGAGGTTGAGCTGACAACGCATTTAAGCTGCCCGTTCTTCAGCTTCTCCTCTATCTCGAGCCTCACATCCCTGCTCAAACTACTGTGGTGGGCTTCGATCTCGTCTACGTCAACTATCTTCTCGCTCTCCATTATCTTCCTAAGCTTGTATACAACCCTCTCTGTAGCACTCCTCGTATTAGTAAATACAAGTGTGGTCTTATGCCTCTTGATCATTGATACAAGGGTTTTGTATATTGCTTCGTTAACTACTTCGGCAGGCGTATGGATCAAGTCTTTCACAGGCGTTACAACCCTTATGTCGATAGGTTTCGCAAACCTCGCGTCTACGATGTAGCAGTCTCTCGGCTCGCCGCTGTCTCTATAGCCTACGAGGAATAACGCTACGTCTTCTAACGGGGCTATAGTAGCGCTTAAACCAATCCTCTGGAGCTCTCTGCCAGCCAGGTTCTCGAGCCTCTCTATGCTAAGGCTTAGGTGGCTACCTCTCTTACTCGAAGCGAGCTCGTGTATCTCGTCTACTATAATAGTCCTAACATTCCTAAGCTTCTCACTGAACTTGGGAGCGTTAAGTGCTAGAGCCAGGCTCTCAGGTGTCGTGATAAGTATGTGAGGCGGGTCCCGTAGCATCTTCTGCTTATCGCTAGGCTTGGTATCGCTTGTTCTAACAGCTACTTTGATCTCGGGTAGTTCAATACCCATCTCCCTAGCTTCTCTAACAATCCCTTCTATAGGATCGTAGAGATTCCTCTTCATATCGTTATTCAAAGCCCTTAGAGGGCTTACGTATACTATCGAAACTCCCTCGGGTAGGCTACCAGTCTTTAAGTACTCTGAGTACAAGTTGTCGATCAAGCCGAGGAATACAGCAAGCGTCTTACCGGTACCTGTCGGTGAAGAAATGAGTACGTTAAACCCTTTCTTTACAAGCGGGATAGCCATCCTCTGGGGTGTTGTAAAAGCCTTGTACTTCTTCCTAAACCAGGAGGATACAAAAGGCTGTAGCAAACTAAATACTTCTTCATCGCCCACGTTGTCTTCAGCATATTTCAAAACCATCCCGGGTAACCCAATATCCCATTAGATACGCATGAGATTTAAGCAGTCTGACTACACGGTACTATATCGCAACCCCACCTTATTAACGTATATACTAGGCCGGCAATATTCATACATGTAATAATAGACAGCACTATCATCTTATAATACAAAAACATGAACAGGAGAGTCGATAGTACCGCCAGAAGGATTAGCTCTCCCGGTACAGTGCCTGCTCTGGAATACTTTTCGTAAACCCCTTTAGGCGTCCTCTTATACTCCATCCTAATCCTCAGCAATGCCCTGATAACCCCCTTGCTGATGGAAGGGGAGAGGGATACTGTTACAGCAGCTATCCTACCCATGTTCACAGCCTTATCCCACATAGGCCCCTCCAGACACCTTTGCTCAGAGTAGCTGAATAACGCCTGGGATAGAAGCCATAGGATAGTGAGCGGGTAGTACTCTAGGGCTAGGTCCCGGCGTAGAAACAGGCTTATTGAGCCGGTTACTAAAAACCCTATCCAGTATAATAGGACTATTACGTACTGGGATAGGAAGAAGATTGTCTCAGCCTTGTTAATCCACCTGCCGGCGCCTCTCAATATTAGGCTGGCTCTTGATACTGCTACATCTGTTGCCCCGTAAGCCCAACGCTCCTGCTGGGTTTTGAGAGATGAATACCTCCTAGGTACTTCAACATACACACGGCACGAGTCAATATACTCTACCCTGTACCCTTTCGCGAAAGCCCTAGCCCCTATGTCCATATCGTCCTGTATCCTATCCTCGTCCCAGCCCCTTAACTCTTCTCTGAGCACTCTTGCTTTGAAGATCGTCCCTGTCCCGAGCGGCGGTATATTGAGACCTAGCACAGACCTTGCTTTGAAAAGCACGTTGACTACGAACTCCATGTTCAGGGATATAGCTTTGCTGAGCCTGGTGTCAGTATTCCTCCCAGCCCACCTACCGACTACGGCGAAGAGTTTTTCATCTGATTTAAGGAGTCCAACACCCTTAGTGAAGAGACAGGGGTCGGGAGACGAGTCTACGTCTAGAACGTAGATGTAGTCGCCGGCTGCAGCGAACAAGCCGGTGTTCAACGCCCCGCTTCTAAAACCTTTTGGCTCAGCCCTCCAGATATAGTAGACCCTGAGCCTGCTAGACCATTTCCCAATAATACTCCTAAGCACTGGTAGGTAGTCTCCTGGGTCGTCTGATACTATTATAACCTCGAGGTTAACGCTTTCAGCGAGCTTAGAGAGGTTTTCGAGAGCTCTCTCAATATACTCGGCTGGCTCCCTCCGGACGGGTATTATTACAGAAACTAGTTCACCGCTATACCCCTCTCTAGCATCCTTCTCCCTATACCTACTAGAATAGAATGATAACACAGCGTATAACAATAGGAATAGGGACTGGGGTATGAAGAACAGGATTACCCCGAGAACCCCGATCGCTTCTAGAGCATTCAATAAACAGCACCGGTTAAATATATTAGATCCCTGGGAGTATTTAGAGAGTTAGGTGCCTGTCTTGGTTGTAGTAACCTGGCACGGCCACGCATGCGTTTCTATCACGTTGTCAAACGGGTACACGATTGTCATAGACCCTCACGACGGGGCTAGCCTCGGATTGAAGCCTCCTAGCGTAAAAGGAGACCTGGTACTCGTCACCCATACCCATTTCGACCACAACGCGGTAGAAGTCGTGAAAAAAGATAAGAGCAGGGTATTAATCGAGTTCGCGGGGGAGTCGAAGCTGGATAATGTTGTTGTAAAAGGGTTCCAGACATTCCACGATAAGCAACAGGGGAGGAGGAGGGGTAGGAATTACATATATTTGATCGAAGCAGAAGGAGCGAGAATAGCGCATCTCGGAGACCTAGGGCACGTGCCTGGAGAGGATGTGCTAGATAGCTTGAAAGGCATAGACCTCCTAATCCCCCCTGTTGGAGGGACGTTTACAATAGATGCTAGGGAAGCATGGGAGATCGTTGAGAAGACGAAGCCTGTTAATATCATGCCAATACACTACTGGATTAAAGGCTGTAATCTACCGTTAGCCCCTGTAGACGAATTCCTAAAGCTTGTGAAAGGCTACGAGATAACCAGGCTAGGCTCTAACTCTTTCAAACTCGAAGACTACAGGAATAAAGTGATCCTACCAGCCCCACCATAGTGGGCTATATGAGCAGGGAGTTAAGGCACTACGAGTCGGTTGGGAAGGAGATCGAAGAGATTAGGAGGCTTGCCGCCGAGTTTATATCGAAAACGTTTTCGAAGAGGTTTTACGAAGCTGAGAAGAAGATAAACGAGGTGTTAATAACCTGGAATATAGTAAGAGACTACTATAGATGGTTGAAGGATCGTGATGAAGAACTTTAGGCCGCGGACTGGTGAAGAAGGATCAACCGGCTGAGACTATAATAGATACAATCTTTTTTCAGACTATCCCTAGGAAGGATAAGAGTGTGAAGACGTAGCGGTCGTGGTGTTGGATGAGCTATACGTGGGAGCCTAGGTGGGAGAAGTTCAAAGTAGAATCTAACGGTATAGTCTTCTGGACGTGTAGAGATAGGATTACCGGTATGATAGCATGCCCGATCTGTGTTAACGCTTACGAGACGTGTATTAACGCCCGTGGAGGAGGGAAGGGCGAGGTAATCTTCTTCTACAGGGTTGAAGACCTAATATACCATTTAAGAGATTATCACGCCAGGAGTGCTTTCAGGCCGAAAGCAAAGCAGTAGGGCTGAGGTATTGAAACACAGGTTTTGCATCTACGGCAATATAACATTAGACTATATAATCGGGAACGGGAGTGTTGCAACCAGGGTTGGGGGAGGAGTATACTATTCTAGCCTACCAATTCTCGAGGAGGGTTTACCGGTAGAAGTCTACTCACTAGGCCCCTACTGGCTTTTCGAAGCATCCGGGTTATCCAGGTATAAATCGAATAGCGATTACTCTACTCACCCTACGGTATTTAGGATAGAATACTCTGGGGAGTCGAGGATTATGGAGGTACTAGAAGTCTCTCCCGCCCTCACGCCAAGGGATGTCCACACAGGGCTATGCGTCTCAGTAGTAAACCCGGTGCTAGGCGAGATACCTCCAAGCCTATTAAAAACGATAAGGGCGGGGTCGCTTATCCTAGCAGGCGATATACAAGGGTTTGTTAGAGCGAGGAGGAAAGGCGTCCTAGAATACGAGGCACCGTGGCCGATAAACCAGGTGATCGACTACTTCGATATAATACACATGGATGCTAGCGAAGCATTATACGTGGCTAGAGCAGAGAATATTGATGAAGCACTTGTAAAATTATCAAAGGCTATCAGGAGGGGTCTAATAGTGGTAACAGAAGGGTATAGGGCATCGTACATTGTTAAACCAGGACGCTTTATACAGCTGAGCGGTATAAGGCCTAAGGTAGTGGATAAGACGGGGGCAGGAGACTATCTACTCTCGGCTACTGTAATCTACCTGGCTAACGGGGTTGAGCCCGAGGAAGCAGTTGCTAGAGCACTGGATAAAACCGATGAATGGCTTTTCAAGAAGCCTGTTAACGCTTCATCGCGGGCTACCACCCTGATAAATTAGCGAGGTAACGTATATCCCAAAACCTTCCTCCGCACCCTTCTAATAACACTCGTGTACTGGATCGTCGTAAATATCTTTCAATTGTTTTTAATTGCTAAACCTGTATATGGTTATACTACTGGAAACCCTTGAAACGCTCTGGGTGGTGCCCGCTCTGCAAAATCTATTTTTGTTTACAACCCTTATATAATTTTACGCTCAGGTGATTACGAATACTACTTCACGAAACCCTTCCTGACCCTTCAACCCTTCTACGACCCCTTCTTCTCTAGCAAACTTTGTCTTAATACCAAGCCTGTCTTCGATCGCTTTCACGAGCTCGTCTTCTGAAGGCGCTCTACCGATGAACATTAGCCTCCCGTTAATGTAGATCTTAGGGTAGTCCGAGTACTCGTTTAGGAGAGGGTCGGCGAGCCATTCGTGGACAGGGGTGATGACGACCCAGATGCCTTTCTCCAGCATTTTCTCAGCTACATCCCACGCTATCTTCAATGCTTTATCGCTTTCCTCGTCGAAGCCTAGTACAATGTATAGTTCTACCCTAATATCCGGCTCTTCCAATTGAAGGCACCTGATACTCTATCTAGCGGAGGGATCGCTTTTAAACAAGAGACCCTTGCGGGGGAAAACCTAGTTCTAGGGCTTAACCTTCTCTTTCTTGACAGGGTGTATAGCGTCCTTAGGCGCTTTACTGAATGGTTCTAAATACTTCCTGAGAACCTTCGGGATGACTACGACCCCGTCTGGCTCCTGGAAGTTCTCTAATATAGAAGTAATCGTCCTAGTGCTAGCTATAGCCGTCGAGTTAAGGGTGTGTACATACTCTTTAACCATCCCCTTCCTCCTGACAAGCCTTATCTTAAGCCTGTACGCCTGCCAGTCTGTCACATTACTACAGCTAACCATCTCGCGGAACAATCCCTGGGCAGGCATCCAAGCCTCTAGATCGTATTTCTTAGCAGCAGGAGCCCCGAGGTCGCCGCTAGCAATATTTACGACTCTGTACGGTATTTCCAGCCCTCTGAATAGTTCTTCAGCATTCCCTATAAGCTCCTCCATCAAATCCCAGCTTTCTTCCGGTTTAGCAAATACGAATTGCTCGACCTTGTGGAACTGGTGGACTCTGAAAATCCCTTTCAAATCCCTGCTCCCAGCCCCAGCCTCCTTCCTGAAGCAAGGGCTTACGCCAACGTATTTGAGGGGGAGATTCTCCTCCGGGATCTCCTCGCCAGCGTGTAGAGCAGCCAGGCTGTGCTCGGCTGTAGCTATTAGGTAAAGGTCTTCGCCCTCTATCTTGTATATAGCGTCTTTGAAAGTCGCGTAGTCTATCACGCCCTGGATATACTTGAATCTCAACATGTATGGGGGTAGTACAAGGGTATACCCTTTCGAGGTCAGGTAGTCGATCGCGTAGGATAGTAAAGCTATATCTAGGAAGACTATATCGTCGAATAGGTAGTAGAACCTGCTCCCAGCTACCTCGCCGGCTTTAACAGTATCGCCTAGCCCAAGTACTTTCTCAAGCATATCTGCGTGTCCTACAGGCTTCCAGTCTATAAGCTCGTACTCAACGTGAAAACCATACTTCTCCGTCTGCTGCCTGAACTGCTCCAAGTACCCTACCCACACCTTTGGCTTCCCGTAGAATCTTATCGGCACGTTATACGAATCGTCCGGGCCGATCGGCACGCTATCGTGGACTATATTCGGTAGCTTCAACAGGATCTCTTCACGCTTAGCCTCGGCTTCTTCAAGCTTCTTCTCGTATTCTTCTATTATCGATAGCAGTTCTTTAGCCTCCCTCAATTTAGCTTCTCTCTCAGCACCCTGGAGGTTCGCTACCTCTCTGCTTATAACATTATGCTTATGCCTAAGCTCCTGTATCTCTGACAAAATCCTTCTCCACTCTAGATCCGCCCTAACAGCCTCGTCTACAATAGACTCGTCCATAAACCTTTTCCTGACATGTTTCTTTAACTCATCAGGATTTTCTCTGAGAAGCTTGAGAATACTCCAGCTCAGGGAAATCACCCTAACACTCTTTACAGAAGGGGGTACTAGGTATAAAAAATATTTCGAAGCTAGTACTCGAATCTCTCGCTCTCCTGCTGCCTCCGGTATTCTTCGACGATATCGTAACCGAATCTCTCTATAAACATTCTCCTGCCTTTCTCAGTCATCATAGTAGGATTCCAGGGAGGGTCATAGACTATTTCTATAGCGACATCCATGTTGAGATTCTTCTTTATCTCTTCTTCTATCATTAACGGGATCATGCTTGCAAGCGGACAGAAGGGTGTTGTAAGAGTCATCTTGATTTTAACAGTATTACCTTCTATATCGATACCGTAGATCATACCCAGGTTATAGACGTCTATGCCTATCTCAGGGTCTGCTATCGTCTCGAGGATCTCTATAATCTTTTTCTTCAACTCTTCTACATTACTCAATTAAACCACCTAAAGCCCGAAGAGCCTCCTCCACCAGCTCTTTCTCTTGATCTTAGTCTCGGGGAGTCCGTAAGCCCTCCTTATGAAATCGCTGTATACTCTCACAGGATGTGTCGAATAGTATTTTGCTAGCTCATACAATTGTTTCAACTCGTCTAGGGTTGCGTAGTCCAAAGGTATACCTTTGTAACCATTCCTCTCCCACTCAGCGTTTAGCCTCTCTAGGATCGATTGAACCCTGGTATCACTGTAGAAAGCCATTTTAACCTCTACATCCCTGCTCTCGTCTATAAGCCTCGTAATCTCGTTTTTAAGCCTGCTAACATCCTGCTCCAAACTACTCCTCCACCAGGTCCTCGAATCTAAGTTTAGTCAACCCGCTCTGTTTAATCTTATCTATCGCCCAGCCAAGCCTATCTGTGAGAATCATTATCGCTGCCTGAGGCGGTATAACACCGACCTCTGTTATTATAGCATCAATATACTCTGGAGGCGTGACATCGAATGAGGGGTTTAATACCTTCACGTTCTTATGTGCCTCGAGCCAGTCGGCAGGGACTACTTCTGTAGGATCCCTGTATTCTATTGGGACGAGCTCGCCTATGACTGTCATAGGAGAGAACTTGTAAGTCTCTGCAGCAACAAAAACCCTGACTCTAGCTTCGTGTGCTGCAAGCGCTACCTGGCTTGTACCAATCTTGTTTACGACAGCCCCGTTGCTAGTGATCGTATCAGCGCCTATAACCACATGGTCTATCTCATGCATTATATACCTTACCGCGCTATCCGGTATCTGGACGACTGGGACCCCGTTCTCTAGGAGCTGTCTCGTAGTTATCCTACCCTGGTAGAACGGTCTCGTCTCCGTACTGTATACTTTAACCACCTTGCCCTGCCTATACGCCTCCGTGATTACTGAGACGGCTGCAGTACTATGGCAATGTGTAAGGATGACAGAATTCTCCTTAATCCTCTTACTCCCGAACTCAGCAATCCTCTTGACGGCTTCAAGGCTCTCGTTAATAAACCTGTTGGCTGTCGAGATAATACTGTTTCTAAGAACCTCTATGTCGTCGGCTGGCTGGAACACTGCTTGCATAACGTACATGACTGCGTTAGGCAGGCTTACAGCCGTAGGCCTCGTAGATAAAAGGTAGTCTGCGGCCCTAGCCATATATTTCCTGAATACGTTTACGTCTCTTCCACCACTGTATTTCTCGGCAGCGATCTTTAACGCTTCGGCAGCAGACCTAGCGATCTTTCCCGCGCCCCTAATCTTCATAGATCTTATTCCTTCAGCTATCTCGACTACCTCCCGGGGGAAAGCCTCCATCTAACCACCCTTCTCGAGTTCCGAGAACAGGCTCTCTATCGAGGGGACTTGCGGAGGGTATTTACCGTAAATAGATTTAACGAGTATAGGTATGGACTGCGGGGGGTATAGGCCGAGTTCTGTAGCGATACCGTCTATCATATTAGGCGGGGTTACATCGTATATAGGGACTCTAGCAGCGTATTTCTCGGGGAGGCCCTTCTTCGTCTCTTCATCCATTAGCAACCTCCAGTCTCCTTCAGGAAGCCTGACCAGCTCGCCGTAGATAGTCTCTAGGCTGATCTTGAGGGTAGGGGCTATTACGAAGAACCTGACCCTTGCCTCGCTAGCTGCTAGCGCCATAAGGCTTGTCCCAACCTTGCTGATCACAGCTCCGTTTACTGCAACGGCTTCAGCCCCGCTGACAACTTTATCCACGTTCTTCATAAAGAACCTTGCCGCAGAATCGACAACAAGGTATGTTTCAACTCCTAGCTTATCGAGGAAATCGGCTAGTACAAGCCCCTCCATTCCAGGCCTGGATTCCAGGACGTAAACGCTGAACCTGACCTTGTTCCTTACAAGGGTTTCAAAAAGCCTCCTAACGGCGATACTATTACTATTGGTCATTAGAACGTCCCCGTCGACCACCCTCCTAGCCATTACTTCGCTAGCACTCCATAGGTCTCTATCGTACTTCTCCTTCAGCCATTCGATCTCTTCTCTCACGCCCGTACAACCCTTTTCTCTTAGGCTTGTCAGAATAAGCCTGGTCGCGTTAAATAAACCAGCGCTACCAGGCCTCTCCCTACTGTACTGCGTGTACTTCTCCTTGAGAAACCTAACCAGTTTCCCACAGTCTCCAGCCGAAGCGATCTTATACGATTCGTTTAGCAGATCCAGGATAAGCTCGCTCCCAGTCGGCCTATGGGAGAACCCGTGTCTAGCAAGCTCGCTCATCTACGGCTCATCCACCTCTCAGTATTAAATCAACTATATTGCTAACGCTTTTTTTAAATTCAGCTGAATCGTTTACAAGCGGGATTTCAAATATTCTGATAGGCCTACCCACTATCTCGGCAACGCTAACCGTCCTAACACTCCACGGCTTGAGAGGAGAGAGCACTTCCACAGCCCTACAGTACTTATCCCCATTGTATAAAGCAGCCCTCGTAGGCGCTACAACTATCGCGAAATCGGATCTACAGGAGCCGGGTGTCGGAGCCGCTACATCATTATATCCTTCCACCAATAGCACCCTATAGTCTTTGAAGAAGTTTAGGAATGAGTCGATCTGTAAGTAGGTAAGCGGGTTATCTAATAATTCCTCGAGGTATCTCACACTAGTTTCTACAAATACCCCGCTCCCCCTCACAACGTTGTACACGGTTTCAAATATCCCTCTAGCAACAGGCGGGAGACGCCTGATATTCTCTCCTATAACGAGATACGTGTGCGAGATGCCTGCACTAGTCAAACTAGTGAAACGTGCTAGGACAGTAGTCTTAATACTCGACGACATATCGTCTATGTAGGACCTGAACGAATACCCCTCGGCATAAGGGTCTATTGGTAACGTCAGTATGTCGACTGGGTTTACGAAAGGGAGTTTATCTAGCAGACCAGCTATCTCAGCCACTATATACGCATCGTGGCCGATCAACAACCTGGTAGTCACAGTATTCTCGATAGTATCCGGCTGATACCACCCGTTATGCCCTGCTACCGGTTTGAAATAACCAGGCTTCAACCCTCTCTCTAAGAATTCCTCGAATAGTCCTTTAACAAGAGTTGTCTTACCTGATTCGTATGCTAGCAAGCCTGAGACTAGTATCCTCATCCCGCATCATTAGATCAAAGTCTCGCGAGCACGTTTAAAGACCTATCTTTGCGAGCGTTAAGAATTTATAATTTCAAGCCTGTCTAAACTAGGATTAACGGTGTTGACGATGAACAGGCTTGTCATAATCGCATTGTTAACCCTACTCGTTGTAATACCGTTCGCAATAACGCCTCTGCCTGTGAACAGCCAGAAATTCGTCCAGTCTATGAAGTTTATTATGATCTACGCTCCGAGCGCAGATCCTGCGGTGATAATGAATTCAAGCCTCGTAGGCAACAATACCGAGATCATAAAGGTCGAGCCGGAGCCTCCCTATAGCTATTTACTCGATCTAATGAGGATAATCGACCCGTCGATTAACATAAGCGTGAATATAATTAATGAGACGATCGCTTTCGCAGGTAACAGATATGCCAGCCTAGTCGAGCTAGTCAACCAGAGCTTTGTGAATACTATTTGGAGGGGTAATTTCACGGTTTTTATAGGAGTACCGGGATTGAACCCTAATACTACTGGTATGGCGATCAACCCCTATTATAATCTCAGCGGGAACTATATCCAGCCCGAGGTATTTGATATCCCTGTGAACGGGAGTACTTACTGGAGTATACTGAATACGTCTCTCCAACTATTGAAGACTAACGAGGGCTTTTCGATCAACCTTACTAATTACGGGGTTCTCCAGTACTTCGATAATAATACGCTTGATACTCCTAGTTTCGCAGTATCGGTTCCCAGCGGTCTCAACATATCTCCCGGGATATACTATTTAAAGTTTAAGATAATATCAGTGAATACAACCCATGTAAGGGTATTGTTCCCCGGAACCCTAGTATCCAGCGGCTGGCTTAACAGCTTCTACGGTAGTTTCACAGAACCTGTTGTAATAATCAAGCTTATCCCGATAGAATTCCTGAAAACCCTCCCACCCGACGCACTCCTATGGGTTTTCAACCTCTCATGCAACCTCTACAACTACCTGGCTACTAAAGCAACCTGGTATACGAGCGGCGGGGTGTACATAATGTACTACCCGGTTTTCCAAGACCTCGAGAGGCTGAAGCCTCTTGTAAACGAATCCCTGTATAGAATGCTCGAGGACATGGCTCTCAAAAACCTCGGCGATATAGTAAGCTCGTTCAGGCTCTACCTAGGTGTTAACAGTACTATCGTAATATACAACCCGTTTAAGCCTGTATCGCCTAGAGCTGGCATAGGGCTACCAGAGTTAAACCCCGGTGTCTACGATGCTACCGGCGATACAGATATTTTGAAAACACTAGGGGACCAAGGCTGGTCTTTCACCGTAAGGAATATCGGTGGCAGGGTATTAGTCGAGGTATACGACTATTCTAGGCTCGGGTTCGGAGAAGGATTCATACTACTGGTTAAGCCAGCTGGCGTAAACGAGACTCTTGCCACCGCTCACGTGGTGAAGCAGAGTGTTTTCGAAGATCTTGTAAGGTCTTACACAAGCCTCTACTACCCTTCGCCAGCCCTACTAGTTGAAACAGGTTTCGAAATGCAAGACCTTATAGATAACCTGACGAACAGGATTAATGTTTTAAACGACCAGGTCAAGAGCCTGAACGAAACCGTCAATATACTATTGGTCAACGCAGGGAACTGTAATGCTACTGTAGCAAACCTCACGGTCAAGCTGTTAGACTACGAGAACAGGGTTAGCCAGGCGGAGAATATGCTTAACCAGGCTAGGCAGTACGCTATATTCGGCCTCGTAGCAACGGTAGCTATAGCACTAAGCCTCTACTATATTGTACTGAAAGGAGTAAAGATGAAGTAGACCTTACGCATCAAGACGGTTTTTTACCAGAAAGCAGCTAGGAATATGAAGAATAGGCCTATTAGAATCCCGAGTAGCTCACCTCTTTTCTCGCCCGACTTGAAAAGCTTAAGCCTATACATTCTTTTATTAAACGGGTAGAACCATGCTACTCCTTTAAACGTAAGGGTGTCGGTTGCGAGGTGGGATACCCAGCCTGCTAGGAATGAGGAAGAGTAGATGAGCACGTCTACCGGCTGTAGTCCTGTTCTCGAGACCGCGATAGCCAGCCCTACTGTAGCAATAAAGGCGGCTGTGAGGTTGTGTAATAAAACCCTATGCCCCATCCTCAGGTCTAGGTCTGGGAATAATCCTCCTACGCCTCCTAATATGATTGTTAGAGAAGGGTCGATGTTCGCCATCCTGCTTATGAACATGCCGATCGAAACCCCTATGAAAACATGGGTAAAACGCTTCATAACGAGCACTCTATGATTCCGCAGGAAGCAATATTTAATTACGATTCACCCTATTTTAAAGAGTCTGGGTTGTTTAACGGTGTCTTGATTGAGCGAGATCGTATCTAGTATTGAAGCAGAAGCTCTCAAGATTATTGAAGAGGCTAGAAGAAAGGCTGAGGAAATTATTGAGAACGCTAGGAAGAAAGCTGAAGAGATAGTTAGGAACGCAGGGTATGATACTATAGTCGCTGCCGAGAGGCAGAGACTCGAGGAAGAAGTCGAGAGGACTATAAACGAGGTTATTAGACAGGCTGAGGAGAAAGCTGAGAGCATTAGAAAGAGGTACTCTAGTAAGATTAGCGAGTGGGCACGTCGTGTAGCCTCTATAGTAGCCGGAGTCGAGGTAGGCTAGTCCTTGGTAGACGCTTCGAAGCTATTCTTGAACAAGCCTGATGTAGGGGTTAAAACGTATATTATAGTACCTGTTGAAGCAGCTGATTCCCTACTAGACGAGCTGGTCAGGAAGAGCCTTGTAGAACCCATACCCCTTCAGGAGGCTGCGAAAGAATTCGAGAAGATAAAAACAGATGTAGACATGGCTACGAGAACAAGCAGGCTGGTAGACGAATTATCGAAGAGGCTACCGAGAACAGTTGAAGTAGAGATTAAAGAACTACCCTGGGATACTAGTGAAGCATTAAAGAAACTACTCGTAGAACTCGAAGAGGTATACAAGACTGTGCAAGCACTCGAAATAGAGCTTGGGAGGGTAGGGGATAGTATAGAGAAAGCACTGGCTGTGGAGAAACTAGTCGAATCCCTATCCTCGAGCGGTGTGAGAGACCTTGTCCTAGACTATGAGGGGCCGTACCTCGTTATAAAAACACTGTATGGGGGTAGGGAAGAAGTTGAGAAGCTAGAGCAGTACGTAGTGAGAGCTCTCGCCAAGCTAGATACCGGCTCCGGGAAGACGATAGCAATATTTCTATTTGAAAGGAGTGTTTTCGAAAACATTAGATCCCAGGTCTCCCGTCTCGAAGTAGTCTTCGAACCCATACGCTCCGGCGATCCTGGTAGGATACTGGCTGAGGCTAGGAGGTTAAGGGGGGAGCTAGAGGCTAGAGCGGCTGGTCTCAGAGATAGAATTAGCGAACTACTACTTAGTAAGTCCTACGAGATCGGTTTGGCAAAAGTCTTGTCTGAAACGCTCCTGGCTAAGATAGGTGTTGTAAGAGAAGCCCTCGAGTCGAAATATCTCACAGTAATAGCAGGCTGGACCCTCAGATCCAGGCTGGACGAAGTAAGAAGAATCGCTAGCAGGTTTAAAGGGAGTGTCATAGCCGAAGAATCGCAGGAGCCTCCTGTAGAATTCAATAACCTCAAGCCTTTCAAACCCTTCGAACTATTCACAGAGATCATGGGTTATCCTTCACCAAGCGAGTGGGACCCCACTCCGTTGCTAACATACCTCTACCTAACGTTCTTCGCCCTCATGTTCCCCGACGTCGGATACGGGCTAGGCCTTATAATAGGATCTAGGCTAGTACTACCCTACTTCGTCGAAAACAGAGAGACCCTCGATAAGCTATTGAAGATAGCTACATACGCTGGTATAACAGGGATAGTAACAGGGATCCTATCTGGTAGCTTCTTCGGCTCTCTGCTAGGCGTTTACATATCAAGTGTTATCCCTCCAGTCTTACCCAGCCTACCGCCTAGGCTTGGGCAACCAGAGGATATCGGGGTAGCTATATTAAGCTATATAGGATTAGCTCTAGGAGTCGGGTACTTCGTAGTATCGTTTTCGCATGGGATAGGTCTTGCAAAGAACGCCAAACTTAGAAACTGGAATGGGGTATTATTCGAATCCATCATAATACTGTTAATGATATCTTCTCCACCAGCTATTAAAACAGTACTCGGTTTCAACATCGATATACTAGGCCTGGAGAGGATTGCCCCGGGAGATGTATGGGTTAAGATATCGATAGGCTCTTTCATATCATATAGTATTATAAAATCGGTGTTAGACAGACCTTTCGGCGTATTACTATGGATATTTGACATCCTCGGTGTAATGGCTGATGTATTGTCTTTTGTACGTATAGCCGGGATAGCTGTAGGCTCAGCTATCATGGCCGAGCTATTGAACTCTATGATAGTAGGAGCTGTAGCCTCTACCGTAAGCCTGAGTATTCTAGGGTTTGTAATAGGGTTCCTACTAGCTATAACCCTCCACATGATTAATCTAGGGCTTTCATCGATAAGCCCGTTTGTGCACTCCCTGAGACTAATAATGTACGAGGTATCGTCGAAATTCTACGAAGGAGGAGGTAGAAGGATTAACCCGGTAGGGCCCAAGAGCTTTGTTGTGAGAATAGGGGGCGAGTAATAGTTTTAAATATCTTCAATACTTTACTAACTGGGGGTATGCGAATTGAGTGACTGGATAACCCTACTAGGCTTCTTAGGCCCTGGGCTAGCTGAAGGAATGGCATCCATCGGCACGACAATAGGGATAGTCGAAGCAACTTCTTCAGGCATACCGGCAGTTGCTGAAGACCCTGGGCAGAGGGGTAAGGTTTTCGTGCTAGCGTTCCTGCCAATGACCCAAACGCTAGTATACGGATTCGTCTACATGTTCATAATGTACTTCATGCTATTACCTAGTATGCTCGCTAAACACGGGGGAATGCTTCCTCCTAATATCGCAGGCGCTGTATTCGGTGTAAGCCTTTTCGTCGGTTTCGCAGAGCTCGTATCAGCATGGATGCAGGGGAGGGTCTGCGGTCAGACAGCGTCCCAGCTTATTAAAACAAAAGGAGGCATCTTCGGTACAGGCATAATATTAGCAGCTTACGAAGAGCTATTCGGAATACTTGGAATGGTATTCGGGCTAGTACTAGGCTTTATAATCGCGGGCTGGTAGCTTGGAAAGGGGTATCAAATGAGTGTTGAAGAGCTTAAGAAGACGGTGTTGGAGAAAGCCAGGGCTGAAGCAGAAGATATTGTTAAAGACGCGTTGAGGAGAGCAGAGGAGATCCTGAGAGAGGCTGAGGAGACGAAGAGGAAGATTATTGAAGCTGAGAAGAACAAAATTAGGAGCGAGATACAGGCTGAGAAAAGGATTGGCGAGGCTAGGCGTAGGGCTAGGATGATAATGACAAGTGTGAAAAGCGACCTCATGAAACAGATTAAAGAAAACGCTATTAGAATATTGAAGGAAATGGATCCCGTGACCCGCGAAGCATCTCTTAGGAAGCTTATCGAAGAAGCGTTGAGAGAGGTTAGGGGAGTTGCTGGAGGAATGGGCAGTATAGAAGTCTATGTATCCCCCGGGGACAGAGACCTGGCTGATAGAATATTGAGGAGCGTGGGAGTAGTCAATTACACTATACGAGTCGACGAGAATATTCTAGGAGGTGTGAGGATATCCTGCTGCGATAATACTTTCGTAGTAGACAATACTTACAACACTAGGCTATCTAGAGCCCTGGCCCTCGTAGCGAAAGAAGTGTCGAGAGAAGTAGGCTTATGACGAGAATAGATGCTGCCTATATTATAGTATTAAGGCTGTCTAAACCACCCTTCCTCGAAGACCTGCTCGGTATAGTAGCAGGAGAGAGGGATACCGGGACGTTAAAACTCGAGTCAAGCCCCTACGCAAGGCTTGAATTAATAAGGGTATTGAATGCTCCTAGTAGCGAAGAGCTGGATAGGGAGCTCAGGAGTATTCTAGAGGGAGAATTCGGCTTCGTCGAAAGCTATCTTCCACGTGCCTATCTTAACGTATCCCGTAGCTTGAGGAAGCTGCTTGATATCGAGGGCCAGCCCGCTAAATTAACCCTGGAACCCTCTGGGCAGTCCGATAGCACCGGGTCCGCATGGCGGGGTATTACACACGTGGTAGAAGAATTCTTCCGGGAAACCTATAATGCTATGAAAGAGACTGGGGAATCATACGATAACGCGTTATCTATAGTCGCCTCCCTCCTCTACGGCGTCTACACGAGGTATGTAGAAGCCTCTAAACTACTAGGTTTAAACCCCGGGCCTGATACAGGGTTTAGAGAAGCCTTGTCGAGTGTAGGGGGCTCGGGCAGCATATACCTATACTCATCTATAGAGAAGATATCTAAGGCGGCCAGCCTCTGGGCGAGAGACCCGGTGAAATACCTTGTTGAAGAGGCTAGGGCTGTGTACGAGGCTTCTAAGACAGCCCTATACTTCAGCGGGGGCCTCCTCAATATTCTAACACATTTTTTTGTAACCAGATACTACGAGTCCAAGCTCCTAAGGGTTATCGCTTCAAGGAGGTTTAACCCCCTTGCAGGAGGTTAGGAAGGTAATTATACTAGCTAGTAGAGACAAAGCCCCATTCTATAGTTTATTGGGCTTTCAAAACGTTATAGTAGTCGATAAAAACACAGTGCTACAGAAAATACTGGAACTAAAGAATCGGAGGGATCTAGCGGCTATATTAGTCGAAGCCTCCATAGCCCGGGAAGCCGGGTTAGATATTCTCGGCTTGAACGAGAAAGGTCTAGGGCCTGTGGTAAGCATGATACCAGACGATAAGCACTCGATATCAGGAGACCCTAAGGGTTATTACATAAAATTTGTTTCCCGTATAATAGGTTACGTTATAGGTGTCTGAATTGAGTAGTAGGATCGGGAGGATTTACAGGATCGCGGGCCCACTGGTAGTAGCAGTCGACATACCTTCACCAATGATGTACGAGGTCGTCTACGTTGGTAGCGAAGGCCTTATAGGAGAAGTCATCAGCGTTAGAGGCGGTAAGACGTATATACAGGTCTATGAAGAGACAACAGGGCTATCTGTTGGTGAAAGAGTTGAAGCAACCGGGGAGCTCTTATCAGCCGAGCTAGGGCCCGGGCTAATAGGCTCTATATACGACGGCCTCCAGAGGCCCGAGGTAGAGATAGCTAGGATTATTGGAGATATTTTCATTAAGAGGGGTGTGAGAGTAAACGCTCTGAGGAGAGATGTTAAATGGGTTTTCGCAGCAGACCCTAAAACGAAGGTCGGCGACGATGTTGAACCAGGCGATGTAATAGGGTTTGTCCAGGAGACACCTATCGTCACACACAAGGTTATGATACCGCCCGGGGTCAAAGGAAGGCTTTCTTGGAGGGCTGGTGACGGCGAGTATAGAGTTGACGATGTTGTAGCAGTCGTCGAATCAGGGGATAGGAAGTACGAAGTTAAACTATACCATAAATGGCCTGTTAGAATACCCCGTCCATACCGCGAGAAGCTCCAGCCGAGAGAGCCCCTTGTAACAGGTATCAGGGTAATAGACCTAATGTTCCCAATAGCTAAAGGAGGTAAAGCTGCTGTACCAGGAGGGTTTGGGACAGGGAAGACAGTCCTGTTGCAATCCCTTGCTAAATGGTCTTTCGCAGACATAGCGATATTCGTTGGATGCGGTGAGAGAGGTAACGAGATGGCTGATGCTCTCAAGAGCTTTATCGAGCTATACGATGTAAGGAGGAATAGGCCGATGATGGAGAGGTCTATATTCATAGCGAATACGAGCAATATGCCTGTCGCAGCGAGAGAGACAAGCGTCTTGCTAGGCGCTACCCTAGCCGAGTACTACAGGGATATGGGGTATGACGTACTGCTTGTCGCAGACTCGACTAGCAGGTGGGCTGAGGCTATGAGAGAGATCAGCGGGAGGATGGAGGAGATGCCCGGCGAGGAGGGGTTCCCAGCCTACCTCGCGAGCAGGCTCGCCGAGTTCTACGAGAGAGCAGGCAGGGTCATTCCCCTCGGTAGGCCCGAGAGGATTGGTAGCGTAACGATATTTGGGGCTGTATCACCCCCAGGCGGAGATTTCAGCGAGCCTGTTGTAAGGAATACTCTCAGGTATGTCCAGGCATTCTACGCCCTAGACTACGACCTAGCAACCCGTAGGCACTTCCCGGCTATAAACTGGCTTACAAGCTATAGCCTGTATGTTGACTATGTTAGAGAATTCCTGAATGAAAGGTCTGCTGGCAGATGGCTCGAGATGAGGAATATGTTCCTCAAGATACTACAGAGAGAGGCCGAGCTAATGGATATAGTGAGGCTAGTAGGCCCCGAAGCCCTCCCTGAGGAGGATAAGCTAGTCCTAGATGTAGCTAGGATGATTAGGGAAGGGTTCCTCCAGCAGTACGCCTACGACCCTAACGATGCTTTCTCGCCTCTCGAGAAAGGCTTTATGATAATGGAGGCTATATGGAGATTCCACGAGACGGCATTGAACATGCTGAAGAAGAATATTCCATTATTCAAGATCAGAGAGCTTAAATCACCCTACTTAATATACAAACTGAAACTCTATTCGCCTAGCGAGGTGGAGAAAGTGTACTCGGAGTTTATAAAGCTTTTCGAGGAGGAAGTGAGGAAGCTTGCGGGTTGATTAGTATGAGTATGATTGTTAGAGAGACGAAGAATATTATTGGGGCAAAAGGGTCGCTAGTATTCGTTAAATCACTGCCGAAGGTATCATACGGTGAGCTAGTTGAGATCGAGGTAGATGGAGAGACGAGGCTGGGGCAGGTAGTCGATATAAGCGAAGATATCACAGTAGTCCAGGTATTCGGCTCTTCGATAGGGATAACGCCAGGTAGGTCAGTCGTTAAACTACGTGGTGAAACGCTGAAGATACCTGTATCCACAGACATGCTGGGTAGGGTATTCAATGGGCTTGGTAAGCCGATAGATAATGGGCCAGACATACTACCAGAGGATTACTTAGACATCCACGGCGATCCTATCAACCCGGCTTTGAGAATGCCTCCTTCAGAATTCATTGAGACAGGTATATCGGTTATAGACGGCATGCTAACACTTGTTAGAGGCCAGAAGCTACCTATATTCTCCGGCTCCGGGCTCCCACACAATAAGATCGCTATGCAGATCGTGAGGCAGGCTAGCGTAAGAGGTAGCGGGGAGAGTTTTGCTGTAGTCTTCGGGGCTGTTGGTGTTACATTCGAAGAGGCAATGTACTTTATAAACGAGCTTAGCAGCATGGGAGCTATCGATAGAACCGTAGCATTCCTAGCCCCGGCTTCCGCACCGCCTGTGGAGAAACTAGCTTTGCCAAGGGTTGCTTTAACAGTCGGAGAATTCCTAGCGTGGAGGCATGATATGCACGTCCTAGTGATCTTGACGGATATGACAAATTACTGTGAGAGCTTGAAAGAGATATCTGCTGCGAGAGAAGAAGTACCGGGCAGGAGGGGCTATCCGGGCTATATGTATACGGATCTCGCTACAATGTATGAGAGGGCTGGGAGAGTTGAGGGTAAGAAGGGTAGTGTTACTATCATGCCTATTCTAACAATGCCAGACGACGATATAACACACCCAATACCCGACTTGACAGGCTATATTACAGAAGGCCAGATAGTCCTATCCAGGGACTTGTGGAGGAAAGGGATCTACCCGCCTGTAGACGTATTCCTATCCCTGTCGAGAATGATGAAAGAAGGGATAGGGCCTGGTAAAACACGCGAAGACCACCACCAGGTATTCTCACAGCTAATGTCCGCCTACGCCGAAGGACAGAGGCTTAGAGAGATAATCGCGATCGTCGGGGTAGAATCTCTCACAGAGAAAGACAAGAAATATCTGGAGTTCGCAGACGAGTTCGAGCTGAAATTCATCAACCAGGGAGAGAACGAGAGGAGGAGTATCGAGGAAACACTAGATATCGCATGGGATCTGCTTGCCATATTACCGGAGGAAGAGCTTAAGATCAGAGACGAATACATTAAGAAATACCATCCGAAATACAGAGGGTTGAAATGAGCCTACAGATAATTAAGATTAGCAGGCCTACTAAAATAGAATTAATCAGGCTTAGGAAGAGACTTGCCCTAGCGAGAAGGTACTATAATATCCTCAAAGACAGGGAGACATTCCTCTTGCAGTCTTTCAGAGATACCTATATGAGGCTCGTAGAAGACCGAAGGCTCTTAAACAAGCTCCTGGGAGAAGCATTAAATTCGTATTACACAGCCTTGAGCATACACGGATGGCAATCTATCATTGAGCAGGCTGGGGTTGTGAGAGAAGAGGCTGTTTTTAAAGCAACCTACAAGAACATACTCGGGGTATGGGTGTACGGGTTCGAGCCGGGCGCTAGGATAAGCCCCCAGCCCCAGCTATTGCCGGAGTTAGCGGGGCTACAGCGTGTTAGAAACGATATCTTAACCCTGATAGCGAGGATAGCTGAGAACGAGAGGGCTCTTATAAATATCGGTATGGAGATATCGAGGCTGAGAAGGATCGTTAACACACTCGAGAAAGTCTACATACCCCGCTTAGAGAAGACTATCAGGTATCTTTCTATGAAATTCGACGAGATGCAGAGAGAGGATACTGTTAGGACTCTAAGAGTTAAGAGAATGCTTGAAGCTAGGTAGCCGTTTCTTAAATAAACGGGATGTTTTCATAGGCTTCTTCCGCAACTATTGAGACCTCATCCGATCTAATAACGGAGATTATTGCTAGTAGAGAGACCGCTATCGAGAACAGGTCGAAGAATGCCACCGGGTAGAGGCTTGTATTGGAAACAGTACTCATATAGAAGGATATTGTAGTAAACGCTCCTAGGCTAGCACTCCCGGTAGCCGGGTTAACTTTTATTACACGCGAGCTCAAGACCCCTTTCGCATATTCGAGGACGCCCGAGGAGTCGTAGACGGCTTCAGCATCTAGTGTGACAGGAACTGTTATCCCTGATACCGTGGTATAATACTGTAGATTGTATGCTACGCGGTCTCCTGCCAGGCTCTTATTATAGAAGAATGAATCCAGGAGTCTATTCACTAGAATCCTCACGTTGTCTACTTGGCTCGTCGAAACATATACGTTGGAGTTGCTGACAACCATTAACACCGAGTCATAGTCACCGTTAGCAGAAATATTCAGGGTATAGGCTAGGGGTTTCGAAGAGATTGTAGACAGCGTCCCATACGAATAACCAGCTACAACCGATAGTATTAAAGCTACTAAAATGGCTTTAGCAATCCTACCTAGCCCTCTTTTATATTCGAATATTATCCCGAGAGCTCTCAGGATTTCTACTAGCGGGGAGCCTGTAGTCTGCTCAAACCTCTTAGAGAAACCCCTGGCTATCAACCAGGCTAGGATCATCCCTGTTAGGAAACCTCCTACGTGGGCGAAGGTAGCTATCGTGGTGTAAGTGAAGTATCCGTATATTATTTGCAGGGCGAACCATAATATCATGAAAGCATAGGCTGATACGGGCATGCAGAAGGGGAGGAATAGGAAGAAGGTGCACATAGACATTTTGGTATTAGGGAAAAGTATCAGGTACGCGCCTAGCACTCCCGAGATTGCTCCACTAGCCCCTACAGCAGGTATGGTGAGAAGGCTCCAGCCACTTACAGACGCGTAAGCTAGGTGAAAGATTGACGAGAAAATTCCTGATACAAAATATAGAATGAGATACCTTAGTCTGCCAAGATAGTTCTCCACTCTGTAGCCGAATAGGTATAGGAAGTACATGTTGAAGAATATGTGGAGTATGTCTGCGTGGGTGAACATAGCTGTAAACACGCTTGCTAACCCCTGGACCGGGTTGGAGAGCAGGGTTATAGGTGTGAATCCTAGACTCTCAACGTACTGGGGCGATGACTGGATGAAGAAATACATGTAGCTAGTATAAGCATACACAAGGGTGTTGGCAACTATTAGACCAATTGTAACCCATGGTAAGGGGCCTTTCCTATATACGCCGCCGGGTATGACCATTATCCCAATCTCTCGTAATTTCTAAAAGGTTTCATAGATAATAAATAATACATCTATAGAATACAACCGGTGGATTCAATAATAACAAAGGGTTAATACTGTCTACCCGGTGCCGGGTTTGAAAATATCAAGGGCCTGGGGCAGCAGGTTCCTAGTCTACGTAGACGATCTCCCGCTCTTCGGGCATATTGCTTTCGGCATTATTGACAGGGGTACGAACATCCTCCAGGTCAGGCCGACAACCCTATGCCCATACAACTGCGTATACTGTAGTGTCGATGCCGGCCCTTACTCCCGGAGAAGACTCAGCGAGTTCATAGTTGACCCGGAGTGGCTTGTTAAATGGGTTAGAATAGCGTATAAATTGAAGAAAGGGGAGGTTATAGAAGCCCTCTTAGACGGCGTTGGGGAACCACCTACACACCCAGGGATAGTGTATATCGTGAGAGAACTCAAGAATTTCATACCCCGGGTAGCTGTTGAGACAAGAGGGTTTACCCTAACTAAGAGCATGGTACTCAGGCTATGGGAGGCAGGGTTGGACAGGCTTAATGTAAGCATAGATACGCTTGACGAGGAGAAAGCCAAGTTCTTGGCCGGGCAGGAGTGGTTTTCTGTTAGGAGGGTTAGGGAAATCGTTGAGTTCACGCTTAAGGAGACAACTATCGATGTTATGCTGACCCCGGTCTGGATACCAGGGGTAAACGATAATGATATCCAGGATATTATTGAATGGGGGCTGAAAATCGGCGTGGGCAGGAGGTTCCCAGGATTCGGCATACAGAAGTACGAGGTTCATAAATACGGGAGGAAGATTAAAGGGGTTAGAGAACCTTCCTGGACCGATTTCTACGATCTCATACACAGGCTCGAGGAGAAGTATGGTATAATCCTAGACTACAGGAAGCTAGATATCGGGGTTAGGAAAGCGCCTAGAATACCTTTATTCTTCAGGAGAAGGGATATTGTAGAACTCGAAGTAAGGTCGCCGGGCTGGCTGAAAGGTGAGGCTCTAGGTGTCAGCGAAGATGGGAACGCTGTTGTAACAATAGTCGGTGTAAACGATTATACTCCTAGAAGGATCAGGGCGCTTATTATTGAGAACGGGGACGGGATATACATAGCAAAGCCGTTGGATTGAGAGATTCTTATTAATCCATCATCATACAAAATCCTGGCCCGGCCAGGGTTTAATGGTTTAATATTCCCTGGAAATATTAGTATTCAGATGATGAAATCTCAGGGATTTAGAACGGCTTGGATGATATAGCGGTTACCCACTGAAAGCGTGGTAGATTATATTGGTTGATGCACTGATATTCGACTACGATGGAACGCTGAGCCCTATTGATGCACCCCGCGAGAAGGCATTTATACCCTCTGATCTAAACCGGGTGCTAGAGAGTCTTGGAGAGAGATACGTATTAGGGGTTGCGACTAGCAAAGACTACTGGTTTATAAGAGATAGGGCAACATGGGCTAAGGTTCTCGGCTTAGTAAGCGGGTTAGAGGCTATCGTAGGAGACTCGTACTTCCTAATTAAAGAGGTCGTGGTCTCGGATAGAACCCGTTTGCTTAAGGAGTTATTACAAGAGCATAGATGGGATGAATGCGTTTTCGTTGAGGAAAAGAGATCGATTCAGAAACTCCTCCTAGGGTTATCGGTTGATTACAGAATGTGCAGCCATAAACCCGAGGAGGTAGAGCTCTTCGCCAAAAAGGCTGAAGACAGGGGGTTGATCGTCTTTAGATACTATGGGCAACCCTTCATAGACATCTATGTCTCGAAACCCGATAAATCGAGAGTTCTAGAGATTGCAAGGAGGCTCCTAGGGCTTCGTAGAATATATTACTTCGGGGATAGCGAGAACGATATAGGGGCTTTCGAGAAAGCAGATGTCAGGATCCTAGTTCTACACAGATACAATCAGCACATGCTCAAGTATTTTAACTATGACTATATAATCAAATTTGAAGATCTAGCGAGGTGGCTCTCACTTGAATTTCGACACTAGCCTCCTCATGAATTATCTAGTGGCAACACTCGTGCTTATCGCTGTAATAATCGTCACATACGTGATCGCTAGATTAGTGAAATATTTCATAACATATATATCCGGGAAAACAGGCTTCTCAGACTGGATGATGAAATTCCACTTCGGGAGGGCTATTATAAGGTCTGGTATGACTGTAGGCGAGTTCTTCGGGAGGGTTTCCGAATGGATAATACTGCTAACTGGTGCCCTACTAGGTTTAGCTGTATGGTTCCAGTTAATAAACTATGGAGAGATATCTGCTACAGTCCTCAATATCATATATACATACATATATGGCTTTGTGAAAACATTTATAATAATAGTCATCGGCTTCATCCTAACAGACTCGTTCATAGGCTACATATATAAAGGAGGGGATTCAGGCGGTAGCATAGAGTTCCTAATGCCGGTAGCCGAGTATCTCAGGCTCCTCTTCTATCTCGCAGTACTAATATTTGCTCTAGAAGTAGGTGGCTTAAGCGTGAAAAGCCTGACTACTATGCTAATGCCGATTGTATGGGGTTTGACAATTATTATGATTGTACTAGCTATCGGTAAGATAACTATAGAAGTCTTGAGTAAGGTTAAGAGAGGATGATCTTTGCCTCAATAATGTACCAATCCTCTAATAGTAAAGGGCAAGAGCTACTGGCCCAGAGAATGGTTAAATTCGCTAGAAGACTTGGTGTTGAAGCATGGTATGTTACCAGTATTTACCACGATGGCAATCCTGTAGTAGGCGAGAGAGATATTGAGCTGACTGGCAGGAACTACGTATTGTTTGAGAAAGATCCCTATATCGGCCTGCCTACTATTAGAGTAGCTAGTTTCAAAACAACGTGGCCTCCGAGGAGGATTGTATTCAGAGATTTCGTAACTGTTCTGAATAGAATCGATAGAGAGATAGGTTTAGACTTTATAGTAACCCATTCAACGCTATGGAACGGGCCTGAAGACGCAGCTAAGTGGATTCTATGGAAGAAATTAATGAAGCACATGGGGGAGAATGTTAGGATTACTATCATGGGGCATATGAGCCATTACCAGCCGCCGGATCCTCAACGATACTCTTTGTTCGAGAGAACTTATAGAATGGCCTGGAATGCTACGGCTCTACCATCTGTTTTCAAAGCTGCTAGCATCATACTTGTTCTAACACCGGTAGAAGGTGAGGATATGATAACCCTCGGCGCCAGCCCGGAAACTATACATCTCTTCCCTGGAGGTCTCGACGATGACACCGCAGATTTAATCAGCAAAGCAGACCCTAGGTTATTCAGGGATAAATACAAAATCCCAAGTGATGCTAAAATCGTCTCTTACATGGGGACTGTCGAATACAGGAAGAACCCGCTTGCTGTAGTAAAGATCGCGAGAGCTTTTAAGAATAGAAGAGACATAATCTTTGTGATAGCAGGAAGACCGGGGGACCAGTGGGAAGAGGTGGTTCAGGCAGCGAAGAATCTCGGAAACGTTGTTATAACCGGGGAGTTGAGCGAGGAAGAGAAAGCCTCTCTTATAAAAGCATCGTATTTAAATATCATAATGTCCCGTATGGAGGCTTTTGGTTTAACACAGCTAGAGTTCATGTATGGAGGTGTCCCTGTTATAACCTCGGCAGTATACGGACAGAAATGGCTGGTAAGAGACGGTATCGACGGAGTGCATGTAGGGGGGCCGGAGGATATCAAAGGAGCGGTTCGAGCTATAGAAAACCTTTTGAGAGACGAGGGTAAGTGGAGCGAGATGTCTAGGAATGCTAGAGAAAGGGCTCGAGAATTCCTTTTCTCGAAGCTTATTAAATCCCTGTTTGATAGAGTTGAAACATTACTGAAACGCTAATGCTACGAGACGGAGGTGTTACTAGTTCGCGAAATCTAAAGCTATCCTAGTATTCCTCCTGCTAAGCGTTGTCTCGTTATTCGCGGACATGGTTTACGAAGGAGCTAGGAGTATAAGTGGAGCATTTCTCGAGACGATTGGCACACCATCTCTCTTCGTCGGGTTTATGGGTGTTGGAGAATTCGTTGGGAACGTGCTAAGGTTTATAAGCGGTCTAATAGCCTCTTATACAGGCTCGTCTCTTACACTATGGGCTTTAACCATATCGGGATATATGATTACATGCCTCAGCATCCCCCTGCTAGGTTTTACACTAGTATGGCAGATAGCTCTGTTCCTCTACGTTCTAGACAGGGTTGGGAAGGGGTTGAGGTCGCCTGCTAGAGACGTGATCCTCTCCGAGGTAGCAGAGCCTATTGGGATCGGGAAGGGGTTCGGGATACACGAGCTGCTAGACCAGGTCGGTGCTTTCACAGGGCCTCTCCTTGTAGTAGGGGGCCTTACCCTAGGAGGCTATCCGCTAGCTTTCAGACTCCTCCTAATACCCGGGCTTCTCGCAATAATACTCGTCATCTCCTCCTCACTAACCTACCCGCGGGTTAAAAGCGTTGTTAGAGTCGGCATCTACAGGGGCTTGAAGGGTTTGAGCAGGGTTTTCTGGATTTATACTGCTTCGATAACACTCCTCGGGCTAGGATTCATGCACTGGTCTATCGCCTCATACTGGTTTAAAGCAGCTAGTGTGATCGGGGATGCCGAGATAGGCTTGTCCTATACTCTCGCAATGCTCGTAGACGCTCTGATAGCGGTTCCTCTAGGAGTACTCTTCGATAAATACTCTTTCAAAACCCTTCTACTACTACCTTTATCCTCAGTAGTCTTCACGGTACTTGCTACGACGAGACTAGGGTTTCTAGCAGTACTGTCCGCGATACCCTGGGGTATTGTAATGAGCGGTGAGGAGAGTATTGTGAGAGCTGCCTTGGTGAAGACTGTCCCGAGAGAGGTGAGACCTCTCGCCTACGGGTTGCTCAGCATGCTATTCGGGCTGGGCTGGATGGTAGGAGGCTTCATATATATACTGCTCCTCCAGAGTTCCGTGTACAGTGCTATAGTCTACAGTATTATAGTAAATGCTTTTTCAACAGGTTTAATCGCCTACCTCTCCAGGATCGCCCGGTAGGATATCGGTCAGTGCAGCAGGGGGATTACATCACGAGCTCAGGCGCTCGACGGTTCTTCATCCAATACTAGGATTTAAACATCATAGGACTTATAATTCTAACCATTAACCAAACAATTTGTACATATATGTCAATAATACTTAAATCCTAAAGCATGTATAAGGTTCGATTGGTATAACAAACGGTGTCTATATGTACGAAATAGTAGGAAAAGAAGATTTAAACAAAGAAGACTACTATATAGAGGTAAACGCTCCCCTCGTAGCCCGCAAGTGGAAGCCTGGGCAATTTGTTATCTTCATGACACACCCTAGAGGAGAACGGGTACCAATGTCTGTTGCTATAGTCAACGGCCCGAATATCGGGATGTTTATTAAGAAACTAGGTAAGACGAGTATACAGCTATACAAAGAGTTTAGAGTAGGCGATAGACTATTCGCTGTAGCAGGCCCTCTCGGGAAGCCGGTCGAATTAAAGAAATACAATAGAGTGATACTAGCCTCTGACGCAGTATGCGGCCACGCCGAGCAGATCGGTTTAGCAGAGCACTTGAGAAAGCTGGGGAGTAGTATTATATCTATACAGACGTTCAAGACTAGTAGCGATATATACCCATCCAAGTTCCTGCCTGTTAAATACGTTGACGAGCACTATATTACTACTCTCGATGGATCAGCTGGTTTCAGAGGACATTATATCGACCTCGTGAAGAAAATTGTCAGCGAGAAGAACGTAGACGCTATCTTCGCCGGCGGGTCGCTTGAAAGCCTGAAGAAACTAGTATCCGCATTAAGAGGCTACGATATACCCGTATATGCTCTGACAAGGCAGATAATGGTTGACGGGACTGGTATGTGCGGCTCTTGCAGGGTAATATATAAAGGGAGGATTGTCTTCGCATGCAGGGAAGGGCCCTGGTTCGACGCACGTTTCATCGACTGGGACGATGTAATCCGCAGGAGTAATAGATTCAGGGATTTAGAGAAGTTCGCAGTAGAGAGATACCTTTCCACTCGGGTGTAGGGTATGTCGCGTGTCGTGAAAACAAGGTTCCCACCAAGGGTTAGGCCCCCCGAATACAGGATAAAGGATTTCGATGAGGTTATCCTAGGATACGACTACGAGACGGCTGTCAAGGAAGCGTCTAGATGCCTTAAATGCCCCCTCTGGTTCGCGCCGTGTTCTAAAGCATGCCCTGTGAATACTAAGATACCTGCTTTCATCGAGGGGATTGTTAAAGGGGATCTGGAGAGTGCTGCTAGAGCGGTCTTCGAGGAAAACCTCTTCCCCTCGATAACAGGCAGGGTATGCCCACAGGAATGGTTCTGTGAGAAGGACTGTATACTGAGGAGGCTTGGAGACCCTGTTGGCATAGGATTGCTCGAGAGGTTTATTGGAGACTACGCTAGAGAAAACGGTCTCGAAGAAAGGATCCTTAGAGATATGAAATCCAAGTACTCTGGGAACAAAGGCAGGGTTGCAATTGTAGGATCCGGTCCTGCAGGTCTCTCAGCAGGCGGATGGCTTAGCATAATGGGTTACGAGGTAGACGTCTACGAAGCCCTTCATACCGCGGGAGGAGTCCTAGCATACGGGATCCCGGAGTTCAGGCTCCCGAAGAAGATCCTTGAGAGCGAGATCAGGAAGCTAGAGGAGTTAGGCGTCAGGTTCATATACAATACTGTCGTAGGAAAGACGATAACCCTGAGCGAGCTAGTCCAGGAGTATGATGCTGTTTTCATAGGTACCGGCGCGGGCACTCCCAGATTCCTAGAGGTCCCCGGGGCAAACCTCAATAATGTCTATAGCGCAAACGAATTCCTGACAAGAGTGAACCTGATGAGGGCAAACTTATTCCCCGAATGGGATACCCCGGTTAAAGTTGGTAAGAAAACGGTTGTAATAGGAGGAGGGAATACCGCTATAGATTCCGCAAGGGTTGCTTTGAGGATGGGTAGTATGCCTGTAATAGTATACAGGAGGGATCGGGAGGACATGCTTAAGACAGCGAGACACGACGAGGTTGTTAACGCTGAAGCGGAAGGAGTCGAGTTCAAGTATTATCTCCAGCCGGTCGAATTCGTCGGGGACGAGAATGGTTTCGTGAAAGCTGTTAGATTCGAGGTTATGGAGCCTACTATGGAGCTAGATGAAAGAGGTAAGAAGAAGATTAAGGGTACCGGAAAGATCGTTGAGATACCGGCCGATACTGTCATAATAGCCATCGGGCTCGAACCTAATAAGGTCCTGATGGAATCCGAAGGCCTCAAATTCAGGGAGGATGGGACGATTATCGTAGACGAGAAGCTTATGACCAGTATCCCAGGCGTATTCGCAGGCGGGGACGCTATTAGAGGGGAGGCGACTGTCGTAGAAGCTATGGCAGACGGTAAGAAAGCAGCTTTCAATATACACGAGTATATTAAATCCAGGAAGAAATGAGACGCTAGATTAAACGTCTAGCGTATAGTTCGTAGTTTAGAATCTTTGTCAACGCCATTAGAGTAGCAAGCTTTGATAGCTCGGATCTTACAACAGCGTTTTTCGTCAATATCGATATAAACCCGGTTGAATCCCCTATGTTTTTAACAGAGTAGACTCTCTCAACTATCTCCTCCAGTTCTCTAAACCTACCTTTCTCAATATCCTCGACGAACCACCATGGTATTGGGAATGCGGGCGAGAAGCCTATAGAGCTAACGCCATTCTTGTAAATAACGTAGGCTGCTTCAACATCATAGTACTCGCCTCCTATACTATAGAAACCGGCTTCAACCCCCACGCTGAAATCGCAACCGTCTCTAAAAGCCTTCTCAGCCCTTGTCCTAGCCCCGCGTATAATAGTATCCAATCCGATCGGTTGCGCTGGGATACCGGATTCTACCCTCATAGCATCGACCTCGACTACTTTGAAATAGTATTCGAAAGCCTGCCTAACCCCGGCTATTTTAGAAGGGTTCCTACTCCCTATGCAGAGCCTTATCTCTTCCCCGAGCCTTTCCACCAGCATTCGGCTTCCACCGCTAAATGGGACTTGCATCTCTAACACTCCTAGCGAATTCTAACCCTTCCCCATAGGCTCTAACAGATATCTCACCGGCTCTTCCGGGGAGCACAGTCTTAATTGCTTCGATAACACTATCGTGTTTGAAGAGCCTAGTGATAGCGTTGAATACTCCGAGTAAGACAACGTTCAACGCTCTATAAGACCCGGCTTTCAACGCTAGGCTTCTCGCAGGGACTATTACCAGCCTACTGCCTAGCACGCTCTCTAACTGTTTAGACACCGTTGTCCTATCCAGTGCGAGCTTAGTGTCTATGCTAGCACTGATAGGAGGCTTGTACTCGTCTGCTACAATAGCCAGTCCCACATCCCTCAGGTAGTCTAGGGCTCTCAGGGATTCTACGAGCTCTAGCCCTAGAAGGTAGTCTGCCTGCTTCTTCGAGAATATCGGGGAGTAGACTTCTCTCCCAACTCTGATAAAACTCAGTACACTACCATACCTCTGGGCCATGCCGAGCGTCTCACCCGTTCGCACACTATAACCGTCGAGGACAGCTGCTGTAGCAATTATCCGGGATAGGGTTAAACCGCCTTGTCCGCCGACCGAGGATATGAGTATGTTAACAGCGTCTTTCATACGCTATCAGCCCACTCGATAGCTTTAAACGGGCAGAACCTTATGCATAAGCCGCATCCTGTACAATCTTCTTCGACCACCCTGGCTTTACCGTTCTCGATGAAGAGGGCGGGGCAACCGGTTACATTCACGCAAGCCCTGCACCCAGTGCACTTCTCTTCGATAATCCTAACTTTTCTAACCTTACCCAGCTTCCTAACCTCCATCAGCCTACAGGGGTGTTGTGCTACTACGACTTTGACACCAGGCTTCTTAACAAGGTCTCTGAATACTTCTACAGCCCTCTCGAATTCGTACGGGTCTATTACAACGAGTTCGTCGACTCCAATAGACTTGACTATATCGACTATGCTAACCCCCTTGGTCTTCCTACCTGTCTCAGTCTCACCCCATGCGGGTGTAGACTGGTGTCCTGTCATAGCGACATACGAGTTATCTAGTATAACGACTAGTACATCAACTCTCTTATGCACTGCTTCTATTAGAGCCGGTATACCCGCGTGGAAGAAAGTAGAATCCCCTATAGTTGCTACAACAGGCTTGCTATAACCAGCGATCTTAGCGCCTACAGCCATGGAAATACTCGCGCCCATACTATGCTCTGTCCATATTGCTTCAATAGGTTTGTTAACGCTTAGAGCATAGCAACCTATGTCGCCGAAGACAGGTACTTCGCTTAGTTTGAAACCGGCTCTGGAAATACCGAGTTTGAGAGCGAGGTAGGTGAACGCATGGGGGCATCCAGGGCATAGAGGCGGAGGCCTCTCCGGGGGCTTAACCTCCAGGGTGCTAGGAGGAGCCGGCCCCGGTTCGCTTAGCCCAAGCCAGGCCCTGATAGCCCTGGCTACAAGACCCTGGTTTAATTCTCCTTCTAGTGGTAGTACACCTTCCTCTTTGCCTAAGACTCTAACCTTCAACCCTTCTTCGAAAGCTAGCTTCTTCACTATTTCCTCAAGGTATGGGTCTAGTTCTTCAACGACAAGGATGCTCCCGCAGCCTCTAAGGCTCTCCTTCAAGAACTCGGTTGGGGGAGGGTATAACTGGTCTATTTTAATAATCCTGTAGTCTCCTAAACCAAGCTCTCTAACAGCATCCACGACATAATTGTAGGCTACTCCTTCTGTCACAATACAGTTAGAGCCCCTGCCTTCAACCTTATTGAAGCCGAGCCTCCTAGCTTTCTCTTCAACAGTTTTTAAAACCCTGTTAAGCCAGGCATGCCTCTCAAGGTTCCACGACATCCCTGCTCTAACAAACCTTTTAACATCCTTCGCTAGCACAGGCCTCCTCTTAACCTCTTCTACTTCGCCTAATACCACTTCCCCAACAGCATGGTTTAAACGGGTCGTAGTCCTGAAGAAAACAGGTAGTTTAAGCTCCTCGCTGAGAGCGAAAAGCTTCTTAACATACTCCCTGGCCTCGTTAGGGTTTGAAGCTGTAAACATAGGTAGTTTCGCAAGCCTAGCATACCACCGGCTATCCTGCTCCGTCTGCGTCGTATGAGGGCCTGGGTCGTCTGCTACGAGTACTACCAGCCCGCCCTCGCTACCCGAGTAAGCTGCGGAGAGAACCGGGTCGCTAGCAACGTTCAAACCGGGGGCTTTCATCGTCACAAGAGACCTAACACCTGTTATAGACGCTCCATAAGCTATCTCGAAAGCAACCCTCTCGTTAACAGCCCACTCCACGTAGATCGGTAAATCTGCTCCGTACTCGTGGAATGTCATAATCACCTCGCTAGAAGGCGTTCCAGGATAGCCGGTGACAACAGAGACACCGGCTTCGTAAGCCCCTCTAGCAATAGCCTCGTTACCCATTAGAGCAAGCCTTGTACCAGGCGGGGCTTTAAACAGGTTTACGTGTAAAGCCAGACACCCCCGGCAGCACCAATGTTATGTATTACAGCAAGGGTTTATAGAATCGGCTTGTAGAAGAATTGGTTAAAATCTGTTTACCGATAATTACTTCACAGGCTATTTCGATATTTCCAGCTCCTCCATACAGCTAGGGTAGTTTATGGCTTAGAACGTGCCCCCGCTTTAGACATCTCCTCGTATTCTCTTCTCTTATTATCTCCTCTACAAGTTTTAATGTCTTCAATAATAGCCGGCGCTAGCTCGGGAATTAAAGGAATAGGTCACGGGATATATCTTCCTCTGATAGGGATCTCGGTACCGCATCTAGGGCATTTATACCTACCGTTCTCGTAGACTAGGTTGAAGTATGTAACCCTGTAGCCGCTTCTCCTTACGAGTAGTTTACCGCACTTCGGGCAGTACGTGGATTCTAGCTCGGGATCCCCTACGTTACCTATGTACACGTAGCTCAAGCCTTCTCTAATAGCGTATCTTCTAATCTCGAGCAGCTTACTCATCGGTGTTGGAGGCTCCCTCCATCTGTGCGCCGGGTAGTAACGGTTCACGTGGAGGGGGACGTTGGGGCCTAGGTAGTCGAGGTGTTTCCCGATAATCCACTTATAGCATTCCTCGTAGTCGTTAGTATTTGTCACAACGAGGTATATCATTTCGACGTGTCCGCCCATCTCTAGGGCTCTCCTAGCATTCCTGAACACTAGCTCGTGGTCGACTCCCACCAGGGCTTTCTTCATACCCGGGCAGCCTTTGATATCGGCTGAGAAACCGTCTACTCCGGCTTCTATAAGGGCTGTTAGGGATTTCTCCGTGAAATACATATTTGTCACCACCATCGAGTAGAGGCCGTGTTTTCTCGCTTCGATAGTAGCGTCTATTATGTAATCTACTTGGGTAGCTGGCTCGTTGAAACTAGCTGATAGACCGTCCGCACCGTGTAGAAGGGCTAGTTCGACTAGTTTCCCGGGGGGTATTACCCTGCCTCCTCTCGGTGGTTTAGCATAACTAAGGTGGTCGTTCTGGCACCATGGGCAGTAGAAATTACACCCGTATGAGCTGTATGTTAGAGCCGTGGAATTAGGCCAGTAGTGGAAAAGGGGTTTTATCTCGATCGGCCTGAGCTCGATAGCGCTGAGCTTCCCGTATCCTATAGCGTAGAGCCTGCCGTCGATATTCTCGTAGTTCCAGCAGGCCCCAGTCCTACCCGGCGGTATAATACACTTCCTCTCGCACACGAGGCATCTCATAGTATTACTATCAAACCTCTCCTGAAACCTGGTCGGGTATAGTGCCGGAGCCTGCTCTCCCTCCCTAGGGGACACCCGATGTAGCCACTACATTCCAAGATCTCTTATAGGGGTTATGAACTAATAGCCAGGGTCTCAGCCTTCTGCTTACTTCACCGTTCTGAGGAGGTGCATTTCATCATCTAATACAGATTATATCCCTTGGGTTTAAATCAATTGCTCGTGCCTAGCCTCCTCGCCAATTCATCTAACGCTAGTAGGGCGAGTGTCGGCGCTAGACCGATAATAATTGATATGTGGGGTTCTAGCGGAGTAGTATGAAATAGCTTATTCAACGGAGTGTATAATAGTACTAGCTGTAGGATAGTTGAGCCGGCTAGTGCAAAGTATAGTAGTTTGTTAGCCGGTAGCTTCCAGAAAGGTAGTTTCTCGCTCCTAGATGCCAGGGCCCGCCCGAATTCTGATAGAACAATCGTTGTGAAAGCAACCGTCCTAGCGTACTCTAGTCCTTTGTCTAGGCTGTATGCGTAGAACCCTATTGTAAACCCTGCTATTAGTAAACCGGTTAGAGCCAGGTATAGTAGATTACGTTTTGTTACCAGCCTAGCACCCCTGGGCCTAGGAGGTCTAGTGAACAAATCTGGCTCAGGATGCTCCAGGCCTAGGGCTAGTGCTGGAAAAGAGTCTGTAACCAGATTCACCCAGAGTATGTGAACCGGTTCTAGTATGTACGGTAGCCCGGCTAGCTCAGCCCCGAATACAGTAGCTACCTCCCCTAGATTACAGCTCAGGAGGTAGTTTATAGGCTTCTTCAGATTCTCGTAGATCCACCTACCCATCTTGATTGCTTCGACAATAGTAGCGTAGTTATCGTCTGCGAGCACTAGCTGCGAAGCCTCCTTGGCTACATCCGTGCCACGGACACCCATAGCAATACCTATATCTGCTTCTTTAAGAGCCGGGGCATCGTTTACCCCGTCACCTGTCATAGCAACCCTATGCCCCTTCTTCTTCAGAGCCCTAACGATCCTAACCTTGTGCTCCGGGGTTACCCTAGCGAAAACAATTATCTTATCGACTACTCTCTCTAGTTCCTCGTCGCTCATCTTATCGAGTTGCCAGCCTTCTAAAACATTTTCCTCGCTAACCTCTAAACCAATCATCCTTGCGACGGCCATCGCTGTAAGCTTATGATCCCCTGTGACAATAACCGTCTTAACACCCATCCTCCTAGCTTCTTCAACAGCTCTCCTAACCGATTCTCTAGGAGGGTCTATTATAGCTAGTATGCCTACTAGTACAAGACCTTGCTCAGGGTCTTCGCCCGGGTTCTCCATGTATTTATACGCTAGAGCAAGAGTTCTAAACCCTTGGGAGGCATATTCCTCGACTACCCTCATAACCTTCTCTGCTAGCCCGCTGGTCAATTCTTCTTCTCTAGGCCAGACCAGTAATCGGGTAGACCTTTTCAGAACGACCTCGGGCGCTCCGGTGACTATAGAGATCAACCTGCCTGATACCTCGTGGATAGTACTCCGCATCTTCCTCGTCCTATCAAACGGGTTCTCGCCTACAAGCCTGTAGCCAGACTTGATCTTCTCAATGTTCTCGACTCCAACGATCTTCAAGCCCATAATGTATACTGCTAGCTCGGTAGGAGACTTCCTCGTCGCGAGCTCTAGCACGCTCTTTAAGTCAATACTATGGCTGGTATGGGCTATAGCTAACTCTCCTACAAACCTAGCTTCCTCGATACTACTAGTATCCGATACCGGTTTAACCGCGCCCTCCGGCTTAAAGCCTTCGCCAGTAAACTCGTATAAACCCCTGGGTGTCCAGAGGTATTTAACCATCATCTCCCCTCTCGTTACAGTACCGGTCTTATCCGTGCATATGACATCTACAGAGCCCAGGGCTTCTACAGCAGCCAGCTTCCTGACTATAGCGTTCCGCTCGGCCATCCTCCTCGCACCTATTGCTAGAAGGGCTGTAGCGATAGCTGGCAGGCTCTCCGGGACTGCTGCTACAGCTAGCGATATCCCGATTAACGCTGCTGTAATAATACTAGTCTTCTCGAGCAGGAATGTTGTAGCTACTACAATAGCGGCTATTGCCAGAATGATAACGCTGAGTTTGAAACCTAGATCCTCTAGCTCTTCCTCGAGGGGTGTAGGAGCCTCCTTAGCCTCTCCAACAGCTCTCGTAATACCTCCTATGACAGTCCTAGGCCCTGTCGCAACAACAACCCCTCTCCCCCTGCCTTTGAGTACTGTAGTACCCATGTAGATCATGTTAGCTCTGTCTGCTATAGTAGTGTCGGCAGGCAATACTACGCTATGGTCTTTGCTAACCGGGGTAGACTCTCCTGTCAGAGGTGATTCGTCTACCTCGAGGTTATCGCTAGAGATTAGTCTCGCGTCGGCTGGAACCCTATCTCCTTCCTCGACTAATATTATATCGCCTGGGACAAGCCTGGAAGCGTCTATTACCTTCAAAACACCGTTCCTAAATACTTTAGCTGTTGGAGACGCAAGCTTTCTCAGTGCTTCGAGAGCTTTCTCAGCCTTGTACTCCTGAATAAACCCCATTACACCCATTATCAGGATAACGATAATTATCAATATCGAATCTAGTAGTTCACCGAGGATGATCGAGATAAGGCTGGCTATTACAAGTATTATTATAAGAGGGTTCCAGAACTGCCTAAGGAAGATTACTATAGGGCTCTTCCTCTTGCTTTCGATAATATTAGGCCCATACTCCTTCAGCCTCTTCTCAGCCTCTACATCGCTCAGACCGTTAACACTCGTCGAAAGCTTCTCTAGCACCTCCTCAATACTCATACTATGCCATTCCATACCAATATCCCGGGCCACGCATTATTGGTTAAGGTATCCTCCATAAGCATACAATACAATTCAGAACAAGAACTGGCTTAATAAGACAACGTTTTCTAATAGGTTAGGCAGTAATATACTTTTCCAGGAGTATTGAGGTAGTAACTACCAATTCTTGAATGGATTTAGCCTCTATTATACTAGTGCTCATATACGAACCTCCTGTCTTTTCTGGAGAAAAAATATTTGTTCTAGTGTGCGAAATTATTCATAATGGTGGAGTAGATGAGGAAGATAGGGCTAATCCTACCTCTGATGCTAGTATTACTTCTACTAGTACAGGTCCAGCCGGTATTCTCGCAGCAGACCGGGGGTCAGACAGTACCGTTGGCGAAGAGGGTTGTTTTATTAAGTATCGACGCTCTCAGAGCGGATATGTTATGGGATATGTTATTGAATAGATCTGTTTTCGCAACCGAGCTACCGGGCTTCAGATTCATATACTCGAACGGTGTGCTAGCCAGAGGGATGGTAGTAAGCTTTCCGTCTTCGACTGCTGTAAGCCATGCCGTTATATCTACGGGCGCGCCGCCTGGTGTAACAGGTATAACCGGTAACGCTATACACCTTCCTGGAACCCCGTTGACGAGCGTTGTCTCAGGCTTCAACGGGTCGCTACTCCTAGCCGAACCCATCTGGGTTACCGTAGACAGGCAGGGGCTCAAGGCTGTTGTAGCAGGATTCCCGCAGAGCGATCCATGGGCTTGGCAGGACAAGCTGAGGAATTCCATAGTCTTCAACCCCTACGATTCCTCTATGGGGCCTCCTACATTCTCAACCCTGTATACAAACAACCGTAGTATACCTGCTGCAACGTATATTGATATCAAGCCTGCTTCAAACTGGACTGGCACTCTGCCAACGCCGTTAATCACAGTGTACAATGCGTGGGAGGCTTCATTCCCCTTCGGCGACGAGACTTGGTATTTCTACATAGTGGATACCACAGGGGATAGCTATCCGGACCTAGTCGCTATAGTCCCTAGAGCCAAGAACCTGAGCAATACTCTAGCAGTACTAACCGAAGGACAGTGGAGTATCCCTCTCAACACTACCCTGGTCTACAAAGGGGTTACGTATGTTATAGCACCATTGTTTAAAGCACTAAACCTATCCTTATCCAATTTCAAAATCTACAGGAGCCTCACCAGGCCCTTCGAATCTTCTACGGCATGGTTTAGCAGTAGGGATGTAGCGTGGAGGGTTTGGAATAGTGTCGTAGCTAGAGTAGGTATGGTTACAGACGGGGACTACTATGGTTTAGTCAATGGATGGTTCGATGAAGAAACGTATATGGAGACAGTACGCCTAGCTAATACGTTCTTCATGGAGTTTACCAAGTGGCTTATCAGGAACACTGACTGGAACCTTCTCATGACGTACACCCCGATAGTCGACAACGTATACCACCAGTTCCTAGGCTTGACAGACCCTAGGATGCCCTACTACGACCCGGTTGAATCAGTCAAGTACGTGAACTATATTAAGCAAACTATTAAATGGGCTGATGAATTCGTGCAGATGATCCTATCAGAGGTGAACCTAGCTGATACAGCAGTACTTGTAGTATCCGACCACGGCCAGTGGCCTGTTGCTAAACTAGTCTATGTAAACAACATCCTTGAGAACGCTGGCTTACTGAAGAGGAGTGGTGGAACAATCTTATTAAACGAGACAATAGCCTGGTACAACGGTTACAACCAGGTATTCATAAATCTCAAAGGGAGGGAGGCGGGCGGGATAGTCGACCCCTCCGAATACGATAGCGTGGTAAACAAGGTTATGAGCGTGCTAGCATCTGTGAGAGACCCCGACACCCAGGAGCCTGTATTCAGCGTCATCATGAAGAAGAGTGAGGCAGCAGCCTTCGGCTTGTGGGGGGATAGAGTAGGAGATATCGTTATCAGCGTTAAACCAGGCTACGCTCCACTAGGAGGGTTCTCGCCGACCGGTAGCCCATTCGTCAACGCTACCCCTCTCAAGACTATTACGGGGAACCACCAGGACCTGCCCTACTATCCCGAGCTCTACGCTGTCTTCGCAGCTGTCGGTTCGGGGATAGACCATGGTGTACTAGGTTTAATCCAGTCTACTAGTATAGCCCCTACAATCGCTAGGCTGCTAGGCGTAGAACCACCGCTTAACTCCACGGGGACGGTACTACCTATCTTCAAGCCTGCAACAGTCTATATGCCAACTGTTATCAGAGAAGAGCACTACTATTTCAGCATTGTCAATAACACGTTTACATACACTGTACTAACCCAGACAAGCACTCTCTACGAGACTACAACAGTAACCTCAACTATTACTTCGACGATCACTCAGACAACCACCCAGACATCGACTATTACAACACCTATAACGGTCACCGAGAAATACACAGACCCACTATATGTGGCATCCATACTAGTGGTCGCGCTAGTAGGCTACGCAGTAATCATCTGGCTGAAACGTAGCAGGTAGTTTTTCCTCTAAACCCTTTCTACCGTAATTTTCCCTACGTGTTTACTATCTAGATAAAAATCTCTCCCACCCTAGACAATAAGTTAGAGGGTTCTAGAACCATGTATAGCCCGCCTGCTAGCAGGATTGATGTACTTGTAGCAGATGTAAAACCAGGGGTTAAGGTTTTAAAACTTGTTGATAGAGAGACAAGGTTCTTCGAATCCCTGTGGGAGATACCCGAGGGGGTATCATACAATGCTTATATTCTTGACTACGGGGGTGGGCTTGTACTAGTAGATACGTGGAAGACTGGTTATGGGGAGATGCTAGTTGATACACTATCTAGGGTAGGGGTATTGGATAGAGTAACACATGTTGTATTGAACCACTTCGAACCAGACCATTCAGGGGGTCTAAAAGAGCTATTAGAGCACAAGCCCGGGGTAAGGATTCTAGGACACCCGCTCGTAGGGAGGATGCTACAGGATTTCTATGGTGTCAGAGCAGATTTTACCCCTGTTAGAGACGGGGCGGATGTTAGGATAGGCGGCTTAGTCTTAAGATTCTACAACACGCCCTGGCTCCACTGGCCTGAGACGATAGTTACCTACTCAGAGGAGCATAGAGTACTCTTTACCTGCGATATCCTCGGCTCCTACGGAGCTCATAAAAACGTGTTCCTAAGAGAGCTCCCCGACGGTGCTGTAAGAGAATACTTCTCGCTAGCCAAAAAGTATTTCGCTAACGTGATAGGGCACTACAGGGATTTCGTTATCAAAAACTACGAGAAACTCAAAGGGTTGATCGACAGCGTAGAGTTTACTGCTCCGGGACACGGGCTTGTATTAGATAAAGATTACGCGTTAAGGCTCCTAGAAGAATACAGGAAATGGGCTTCGACAGCCTCGAGTAACAGAATACTCGTAGTCTATGCTTCTATGTATGGTTCTGCGAAGCAGGCTGCTATCAGAATCGCCGGTGAACTAGCTAAAGCGGGTTTTGAAACCAGGCTCTACGGTTTCACAGACGTTGAGAGGCCTATGTTGAGCGAGATAGTCTCGGAAGCAATCGATTCAGGAGGCTACTTGTTTATAACACCGGTTTACGAGAATACGTTCTTCCCTTTGATCAAATGGGTGATCGAGCTAGTAGTGCACAAAGCGGGCTGCAGGAAGACTATTATTGTAGACACGTATGGGTGGGGTGGTAAAGGCGTGGAATTCGCTAACTATGTGAAAAGCTTCGGTTGTAGGGATATAGAGATTATCGAGCTCAAGCCTAGTGAGGCATATTCTCTAAAGGGCGAGGTTGTTAGACGCGTAACCGAGTTCTACAAGGGTTGAAGCTAGGCGCGTAGTAGTTCCCCGGCTATTTCCGAAAGCCTTCTCCCAATGTATTCTACTGCTTCGGCGAGAACCCTGTTGTTATCGTAGGCTCTGAGAATCTCCTCTAGCTCGCTCCTCGGTTTTTTCTTCAGCAACTCAACTTCTTCGACGAGGGCTGGCATTGCTCTGACAATATTGTCTACTATCGTTATACTTGCATATCTAGCAGTCCTCGACAACGGGTTTAAGTCTATAGCTATCACCGTCTTACCCATCCGTCTCAAGGCTTCAGTCCTATCCCCGTCCTCAAGAGGTACTAGTACAACGTCTGCTACAAGGATTCCCCGGGGGCTAACCCTCCTTCTTTCGCTGAAGAGTTCTGGTATCGTAGCCGAAGCGTCTTCTCCAACGCCCAGTACTTCGTCTGCACCAGCCTCTCTGAGAACGTTTGCTATAAGCTCCTCCCTCTCCCTAGTCCTGTAGAACAGGTTTACTTCGATCTTCGCGGGAACAACCTTAGCGAGTCTAACAACGTCTTCTGCGACGAGTGCAGCAGTATTACCGTTCACGGATATGACCGGGTGCCTGGCGAGGAGCATTGCGGCAGCCGCAGCCTTTATAGCTTTACGGGCGAAATCCCTAGTCTCCTCACCTATAAGGTAGTCGAAGCACTCTCCCCTACCGTGAGCTATCAACCCTTCTGGGACCACATAGCCTTTCCTAAAACCTTCTACAAGCTTCTCTCTAACCAGTAAGCTAGCCCGCCTAGGATGGTTCGGCGGTATGAACATACCAGGCACCCCTACTGCTTATAGTCGTCTTAAACGCTTTCAACCCTCTCGAAGAGAGGGCTTCCAATAGATCCATAGCCCATTCATCCTCAACCCATGCTATAAAAGCTTTCTTCTTAACGTAGAAGCCTATAACCCCTCTCGCCCCTCTGACTATTTCGTCGGCAGCCGAATAGTCGAAGATCCTTCTAGTAAACCTATTGGCTTCTTCGAAGAAGACTTCTAAACTAGGGTTCTCGTGGACCCTGCGGAGGGATTCTTCAGCTGTACTATACGTTTTGCTATCAACCCTTGATAACATAGCCTTCGTCGACTCAGAGCCCGGTAGCTCGGCTACTATCAGGCTTGGCTTGAAGCTCTTGATCGATATTACAGAGCCTATGCCAGGCGGGCCTGGCTTGATTCTTATTACGAACCCTCCGTAGAACTGGGCTATGACATCTCCGAGCCCCGTGCCGTTGACTACTTCAGCTATATGGGCACTCCACGATGAAGCCTCTCCTATCACCCCTTTTGAGAGTAGAGAAGACGCTATACTCTGGGATAGCGATAGAGCCCCCGATACCGCGAAACCCTTGCCAAGCCCCACCGGGGATTCGGTTTTTAATACTACGTTGACTCCTTCCCTAGCACATATCAGGCTAGAATGCTCCTCCATTACTCTTACACCGTTTAAGAATATAGAGCAATCCCCTAGCCTGCCGACAGCCCTAGTATAGAGGTCGAGGGCAATACCAGCCCCGACGCTACCCGAGCGCAGGGGGTCCCCGGTTAGAGCCGGCTTCCAGAAGCCGGATACGTGTAGGGGTACGTATACTATAATCTTATTGCTAGAAAATGTCTCCTCCTTACTCGGCGAGGAACCTTCTGTAGATATCGGGGAGGAGCTGCCAGCCATGCTCGTATACGCCTAGCCTACCTCTATAACACTTCTTCTCGGTGAAAGCATCCACTTCGTCAGGTGCAACCCCTTCAGCATTGAATACGACGGGGACAGGGTCGTCTGTATGGCTTTTAACGCTCGGGGGTGTAGCGTGGTCTGCGGTAACGATAATAGCGAGCCTGCTAGGCCTGTTCTCTAGCAGTGGCTGGACGAAGTATTTATCGATCTCCTCGATCCTTTTCTTCTTGAGTTCAAAATCCCCGTCGTGACCTGGCTCGTCTGGTCCCTTGAGGTGGACGTATACGATATCGTGTTTGGAAATAGCTTTTAGAGTAGCGTCAAGCCTTTCTTCGTAATCCCTCCTAGGGTCTCCAGTAGGCGGCGGTAGAACAATGGTATCTGCCCCGAAGATCCTCCCGATCCCTATTTCAACCGGCATTTCAGCTAGGACTGCGAACCTACAGTTGTACTTAGTGTTCAGAGGCGTAGCCTTAGGGATAGAGCCTCCCGCATCTCTTAATACTATTGCGTTAGCTGGTAGAAGACCCTTCCTACGCCTCTCTTCGTTGACAGGGTGCTTATCGAGTATTTCAACCGCCTTCCTAGTGAATAAGTTGGCTAGCTCGGCAGTAATCCTTGCTTCCACAGTATTATCGAGAGGCTTTACCTCTTTTAGGAACGGTTGGAATTCTTTGGCTGCTACGCTGATAAGCCCCTTCCTCTCGTACGCTGGATCGTTGTTTTCAACCATAGGGGAGAGTCTATGAGTCCTACTACCGATTATTACCACAGCCCTGTGCCCAATAGTAGCCTTCACCCTAGCGTATCCACCGTAGGCTCCGAGATCCAGGTTGTCGAGTGCCTCAGCTAGCTGCCTGGCTTCCTCCGAGGTAAGGCTTCTCCCAACCCTCCTATCTATAATCCTGTAGCTAGACGGGTCTATTGTAGCGAAATTGGCTCTGAAAGCTATCTCGTAGCCCTCCCTTAGAGATAGACCTGCTCCAACAGCTTCAATAGGGCCTCTCCCGGTATACACTTCGTGGGGGTCGTATCCAAGGAGCGATATAACTGCTTCATCGCTCTCAGGGGCAATACCCTTACCAACAGTATACATTGCACCGCACAATCCGTACTTAGCGATCTTGTCTAACCCGGGCTTTGAAGCCTTCTCGAGCGTTGTCTCAGGGTCGGATAGCCTATCCGCAGCACCATCAAGGACAAGGTATAGTAGCTTATACCTGAGCCCCAAGCAAACCACCTGCTTGATTTATCCCTCTCTACTATTATAAGCTTCGGAGTAGAAGGAGTGCTCTCTCCCTGGGAATACTCCTTCTCTAACCTCTTTCGCATACCTTGATACAGCGTCTAGTATGATAGTTTTTAGATCAGCGTATTTCTTAGCGAAAGGAGGAGTCTGCTCCGACAAGCCTAGGATATCGTGTAAGACAAGGATCTGCCCGTCGCACGAAGGCCCGCTTCCGATACATATAGTTGGAACCGAGACTTCCCTCGTCACTTCTTCTGCTACATCTGCTGCTGTAAACTCTATAACGATCGAGAACACCCCTGCTTTCTCAAGCTCTTTCGCGTCTTCTATAATCTTCTCGGCCTCGGGTTTTCTCACACCCCTCTTCCTATATCCTCCTATCAGGAGATGCCTCTGTGGTGTTAAGCCGATATGCCCCATCACAGGTATGCCTGCTCTAACCATTGCTTTAACAACATCTGCTACCTCGCTCCCTCCTTCTATCTTGACTGCTTCAGCACCCTTTTTCAGCATCAGCCCGGCGTTGTAGACAGCGTCTTCGATACTTGTCTCATAGCTTAGGAAAGGCATGTCCCCGACTAACAACGCCCTAGGCCTCGCTCTAGCAGCGCTCTCTACGTGCAGCAGCATCATATCCATTGTGACAGGTATTGTTGAAGGAAGGCCGTGTACAACCATTCCAACACTATCCCCAACAAGGATAATGTCTACCCCAGCCTGGTCTACTATCCTAGTGGTAACATAGTCGTAGGCAGTGATCGCTACTATCTTCTCCCTCCCTTTCTTTTTCACTATGTCTCTAACCGTGACTTTCTTCTCCATAATAATCCTCGATCATGTGAACAATCATAGTAATAAGCCTGTTGAGATTTAATTTCTTGCCTCTAGACTCGAGTATTCTAGCAATATAGCCGTTGATATAATCGACCTCCGTCTTACGACCCCTCATAATATCCTGTGCCATGCTAGAATAGTTCTCGCGGGTGTTTCCAGCACCTGCTAAAACGTGTTTCACCAGCAGGTTCTTATCTAGTTTTACACCGTAGACGCTCGCTGCCTCGACGACTTCATCTAGTATAGCTTCTACAAGAGGCCTAGCCGAGTCTAGGAGGACTATCTTATTCCTCGCTCTTGCAATAGCTGTAAGAGGGTTTACAACACTATTCAAAGCAAGCTTAAGCCACCTGTAGAAATCAATATCTGAGACAAGCCTTGCGTCACAACCCCCCTTCCTCAGGGTTTCGACAAGGCCCTCGAGCTCTAGGCAAAGCCCCCTCCTGCCCCCTACCACCAGCCCGTTCCCACCATTATGCCTAACGTAATTGTAGTTGACTCTCTCGCCGCTAAAGTATACGACTCCCCCTGCTACACAATGGTCTGGGAATGCTTCCTCTACAGCCTCGAGGCTGCCGAAACCGTTCTGGAGGGATAATACTGGTTCCCGCCCTCTCCTCAACTTCTTCATAAAGCCTATCGTCCCTGGCAGGTCTACTGCTTTAACAGCGTTTATAATGTAGTTGCAGATAACGCTGTCATACCCGGATACATAGGGTTCTACTGGAACATGATACCTACCCCCCTCTACCTCGACCCACACGCCTCTAGAGTTAGCGACTATCTCGGCAGCCTCCTTACTCCTGTAGAATACTGCGATCCTAGCTCCAGGATCCCCCCTATAGATGTAGTAGGCTGTTAAAACCCCAACAGCTCCTCCTCCGATAATACAGTAATCGGCTTCAACAGGCATTAGCAACACCCTTCCTATACAAGTCTAATATTGTACCGTGTACTTCATTACGGATTCCAGTATCTCCTCAAGCTCGAAAAGGCTCCTAGCGAGGAGGAAGATATTTGGCTCCAGCCCCCTACCCCCCGCATCTCCTACCGCATCAGGCTTGTTCTTCAATGCTTCCTCGATACTAAGCCAGAACTTCTCAGGCCTCTCGTGGGGCCCTGTCTCAACGACTTTTAGGCCGATCCTCGTCAAAGCCTCGATTACCCATGTATGGTAGGAGAGGTTTACGATAACCCTCTTACTACTATCGTATTTATAGGCTGTAGCGAGGATCCTAGCCAGGAACCTGCTAGCCCCGTACATTGGCTCCCCAGCGTAGGCAGCCCTGCTATCGAGCCTTATAATCCTACCGTTTAACGCTATGATCTCGCCGGGGTCGCGGGCTCCGGACGGGGCATAGGCTATATTCATCCCGACTTCCGGTATCAGCCTGTACAGGTTTGGCTTTAGGATAAGCCTGTTGATAAAGCCCTTGTATTCCTCGATATGAGGGTCTACGATACCGCCTCTAGTACAGTACTCTCTAATCCAGTCTATTGCTCTACAGGCATATCTCGTAGCAAAATCGTTTACATAGTAGTTTGATGCTATCAGGAACCTTGCTACATCCCCTTTCTCGAGGTAGCCAGCCAGTATGTTGACAACGTATAGGACCTCCTCCTCAGGTATACCAATCCTCACAAGCCCCTCCTTATAGCTATTGAAAGGCTTACTAAGATACTTGTGTACCAGGGGCTGGGATATATTCAGGAGCTTAGATATCTTGTGCTGGCTTAGATTCCTCCTGTTCAGCTCATGTATGAGCAGGCCTCTGAGGTAGGGTAGTATCTTTTTGCTAGCTATATCATAGATTATCATATAGTCTAATAGCCCTCTCAGACTCTTCTACCGCCTCCAGACCAGGTGCCTGGATGCTTCTAGAGAGCCTTGCGGAGACCAGCTCGGCTAGCCTTATAATCTCCCTGATAGTAGATATCTCGTTTTTAAAATAGTCCTCGTAGCCTAGCATTTCATAGTATAATTCCACTAGCTTAGGAAGGTCTTCGAAAACAATCCTCCTAAACCCTTCTCTATCTACTTTCGTCAAAACGGTTTTAGAAGCCAGTTTTACAAGATGATTCTTAATAATCCCGGGTTCCAGGGCTTCGTACTTGATTTTCAACAGGGAAATCCTCGGGTCTTCTATCTCGATCGTATCGCCTAGTACGGCTTTCCTAACAGCCTCGGGATCCCTGAACCTCCACCAAGTCTGGCTGCTGGAGGTATACGATTTCTCTATAACCCCGTATTCTTTCTCGAGAGCTCTCAACAGGTTTACTGGGTTGTAGTTGAAGCCCAGTCTCGCAAGCCTTAGGACTAGGCTTTTGAAGCTGAAATCCCCGTACCTATGGTCTATATTAGGGTCTCCGGCAACGTCTAAAGCGGCTTTTAAAACCATGAAGCCTTTATCCCCGTATTTCTCTAGGAAAGCCCTTGTAGCAGAGTAAACGTTCAGAGGGTTCAAAATACTACACCTAAACCTAATAGTTTTAATCAACAATAGTATATTTATATGTATCCCGGGCCCGGGTTATAGATTAGAATAGTAGGCAAGTAATAACCGGATATTACGGTGCCTGTCTTGGCTATTGTTGTCGAAGTCTCGCATCTAAAGAAGAGTTTTAGAGGGGTTGTAGCAGTAGAAGACGTTTCGTTCAGGGTCTACGAGGGAGAGGTCTTCGGGCTGATAGGTCCTAACGGGGCTGGTAAGACAACTACCCTAAGGATGCTAGTAGGGCTTGTTAGACCGGATAGCGGCGTAGTAAGGGTTATGGGCTACGACCCTTTCAGAGACCCTGATAGAGTCAGAGAGCTGGTAGGGTACCTGCCCGAGGACGCAGACGTCTATAGTAGGCTGAGCGGTTTCGAGCACTTGAGGTTCTACGCTGAGCTATACGGTGCAAACGTCGAGGAGGCTGTTAAGCTAGGGAGCGAGGTAGCCGGTCTGGGTAGAGCGTTGTATCAGAAGGCCGGCGGGTACAGTAAGGGTATGAAGAGGAGGCTCCTGCTAGGGATCGTATTGATGAGGAAGCCACGGATCTCCATACTAGACGAGCCTACGAGCGGTCTCGACGTTTATTCTAGTATCAAGGTGAGAGAGCTTATAACAAGGTTTGTGAGAGAGACTGGTTCAACAGTTATCTTGAGCAGCCATAACATGCTCGAGGTAGAGTACTTGTGCGATAGGATCGCTTTCATCAATAAAGGGAGGATTGTCGAAGAAGGCAGCCCCTCGGAGTTGAAAGAGAAGTATAGGGCTCAAAACCTCGAAGAGGTCTTTGTCAAAGCTACAGGTGGTTGAATGAGGATTAGGATTCTAAAGGTGATACTCTGGAAGGAAATACTCGACTTGTGGAGGGATAGGAAGACCCTATTCGTAACAGTCCTACTACCTGTTATATCAATGCCTATGCTAGGCCTTGTAACACTCCTATTGTACGCTCAGCAACCTGTTAATATCGCTATAATAGACCTAGATAATTCTACAGTATACAATCCTCTATTGAATATAACGGTTTCTTCGAGCTGGCTAGTAGGAAATCTAACAAGCAGCCTCCGGTCGAGCGGGTACAGCGTAATTACTGCTACAAGCGTCAACTACACCGAGTTCGACCTTGCCGTTATCATACCCAAGGGTTTCGCAGAGAATGCTTCAAGCCTTGACCGGCAGGCTTTTGTCAAGGTTGTGAGGAAGGCTAATGTACAGCCTGCTCTAAACGCTGAGGCAATAGTCGACTCGATAGTAGCAGGCTTCTCTAGGAGGCTTGCTGTAGAAAAAGTCTCTGCTCTAGCATCCCTATCCGGTCTCGGAGGCGTTGTCGAAGCAAGTGCTGTCCTAGACCCTGTTGCCGTAGGGCCTGTTATAGTTATCACGCCTACGGGTGCTCCCGCATCCCCTCTGGAGCAGGTCAGGCCTTTTATAGCCAGGGTCCTGATACTAGGCTTTGTCTTTGTAGTATCCCCGGCTTCCATGTATGTCGTAGATAGTATTGTCGGGGAGAGGGAGAGGAAGACTATTGAAATGCTTCTTTCAACCCCTGTTAGCATCGGCGAGATCGTGTCGGGTAAGCTTATAGTAGCCTCGGTACTAGGCCTTGTCTCGAGCCTCGCTGACGCCGGGAGCCTGCTAGCCTACATATATCTCTTATCCCTCTCCCTCGGAGGAGGGTTCTGGCTCCTCATGGACTGGAGGCTCCTGCTACTACATGCTACTACAGCTTTCTTCACGATACTCCTCACAGTAGCCTTAGCAACACCTTTCGTAACTAGGACGGAGGGCGTTAGGAGCGCTAGCAATATCGCAACCCTCGTTAACACTATCGGTATGGCAGTATTCTTCTCAGGCTTCATGGTAGACTACCCAAAGCTAGAACCAGGAATCCTCTACCCCCTTATGCTAGTACCCTACACCCATTCAATACTTGTAATACAGGAATACGTATACGGTAGCCTAACACAATCCCTACTACACTTAGCAATACTAGTAGCAGCAAGCATAACAATACTATACGCAGGAATCAAAAGCATAAACCCCGAGAAAATCCTACTGGCAAAAACATAACCCACTAATCCCCTTTTCGATTACTTCCGATGTAGCGAAATCAACAAGATTAATGTATCCGCCAACCTTTCAATTCTTTTCGATTGCTTCACTATCGCAATGTTCATTATCATGCTTGCAGTTGCGATCGCCTTTCAATTCTTTTCGATTGTTTCATAATGCTACTACGGAGGATCCCCAATTTCCGGGGCTGGCTTGAACTTTCAATTCTTTTCGATTGTTTCTTGAACCTCGCGAAGGACGATATCATAGCTGTTAAAATCACAGATCGCTTTCAATTCTTTTCGATTGTTTCTTCAATAACTTCTACTCCTACGGGGAAGAATACATGCCTTTCAATTCTTTTCGATTGTTTCGTATGTCCTCTCCCCAACCCTACGAGTCTCAATCCAATCGATCTTTCAATTCTTTTCGATTGTTTCAAAGGTAGACTCTGTGATGCAGAAACTAGACGATATCGACTTTCAATTCTTTTCGATTGTTTCACAGTCGAAGACATTGATAGTATCGAGAATTACAAAGCTGAGACTTTCAATTCTTTTCGATTGTTTCGAGAATTAATGGCAATAATAATGGGGATAGTATTAATAGTGATCTTTCAATTCTTTTCGATTGTTTCCTGAAACAGCAGAATTGTTAGAGAAACTGCTGGAGCAGGCACTTTCAATTCTTTTCGATTGTTTCATCTTGTGTGGTTGGTGTTATTTCGATCTCATTACCGAGCTTTCAATTCTTTTCGATTGTTTCCTGATTTCGTTAATTCAACCGATTTCATTGCTTACCAGCCTCTCTTTCAATTCTTTTCGATTGTTTCAGCACTCGGTTATAACGCACGATACTGGGTTTCTAGTAACCTTTCAATTCTTTTCGATTGTTTCTACCGAAAACTTTTTTAACCCGGATAGAGTAAATTAGAGTCTCTTTCAATTCTTTTCGATTGTTTCTTGTGAACAATACTGTGAATATAACAATGACACCTAGGGCTACTTTCAATTCTTTTCGATTGTTTCAGGCGGTTGAAACAGCCTCGCTACTACTCATCAATTTCTTGCTGCTTTCAATTCTTTTCGATTGTTTCTAATTGGCTGAAGCCATGGCTGGCGTAGCAGGTGCACAAGCCTTTCAATTCTTTTCGATTGTTTCTATCCAGTCTATGGTCATAGGCAATAATGTATTCACTATGATCTTTCAATTCTTTTCGATTGTTTCCAAAGACATTACAGGTTGCAGGACGGTCAAGGAATTCGAAAGACTTTCAATTCTTTTCGATTGTTTCAAGCGATTAAGAACGCAATCGAGAATGTCATTGTAAGCTTTCAATTCTTTTC